>NZ_AP024987.1:0-340000 GCF_020885515.1 cyanobacterium endosymbiont of Braarudosphaera bigelowii
ATGCAATTTATTGATCGAGCCGAAATTGAAGTGGAAGGAGGAACAGGAGGTGATGGTATCGTAGCATTTCGAAAAGAAAAATATGTTCCAGCAGGAGGACCTTCTGGAGGAAACGGAGGTAGGGGAGGTTCAGTTTATTTACAAGCTGTACAAAATTTACAGACTCTTCTCGATTTTCGTTATTCACATTCTTTTAAAGCTGATGATGGAAAAAGGGGAGGACCAAATAATTGCACAGGAGCAACAGGAAAAGATAATATTATTCAAGTTCCTTGCGGAAGCGTGATTTATGATCTCGAAACTGAAGAAATATTAGGAGATTTGACAACAGATAAACAAATCTTATGTGTTGCTCGAGGAGGAAAAGGAGGGTTTGGTAACAAACACTTTCTTAGTAATCAAAATCGATCTCCTGAAAATGCTTTACCTGGATTAGAAGGAGAACATAAAGTTCTAAGATTAGAATTAAAATTATTAGCAGAAGTTGGTATTATAGGGTTGCCTAATGCTGGAAAATCAACCCTTATATCTTCTTTATCTGCTGCTCGTCCAAAAGTTGCTGATTATCCCTTCACTACTCTGACTCCTAATTTAGGAGTAGTAAAAAAACCTTCAGGAGATGGAACGGTTTTTGCTGATATTCCAGGATTAATTGAAGGAGCTCATGAAGGTATTGGCTTAGGCTATGAATTTCTAAGGCATATTGAAAGGACTAGTTTATTACTTCACTTAATAGATATCAATGCCGAGGACCCTATTAACAATTATCAAATTATTCAAGATGAGTTAAAAGCTTATGGAAAAGGACTCAACGATCGTTTTCAAATTATAGCTTTAAACAAAATTGATGCTTGCAATCAACAAAATATTGATGCAATAGTAAAACAATTAAATCGATTAACCAGTGCACCAGTTTTCACTATTTCATCAGTTACGAAAATAGGAACCAAAGAACTATTACAAAACGTTTGGAACTATTTAGATTTAAGAAATAAAAGAAAAGAATCTTTTATTTCTTCTTAAAACATTACCAACAAGAGTTAAATTAAATGACATTAGTATTTACTATTTTTTTATAAAAAAATAGTAAATACTAATGCTTGCCGGAAAATATTTATCTTTTAGAACTCTTAAAATAATTAATTGTTAGATCAAATTTTAATATTAAAAATATTGAATATAATAAAATATGAAAAGCTACATAAAACAAACTATTAATCTAGAAGGAAATGAAGATAAATTGTGCTAAGTTAGTTTTTGTATTTACAATACCTCTGAGAAGTAATCATGGTTAAGACCTCTCCTGAGAAACTTTCAAAAGCGTCTAGACATCAAAAATTAACATCAAGATGGAGAAGACTAGTTAACTTTTTTAAAAAGCCTTTCGTCTTATTCTCTACAGGAGTAGTTATATCATTAGGAGTTTTGTTTTACAAAGGAACAAACTATTTTATATATCATGAATTATCATTTATCATCTCATCTAGGTTAAGTAAAATTCTAGAAAGAGATGTGAAAATTGGATTAATTGAAAGTTTTTCCATCAATTCTGTTCAGATTGGAAATTCATCTATTTCTGCAGCAGAAAATAGAGGAGACTATATTGATATTCAGAATGCTACTATTACTATAAACTTTTTTACTTTTCTAATAAAACA
The DNA here is from genome assembly GCF_020885515.1 of cyanobacterium endosymbiont of Braarudosphaera bigelowii. Taxonomy (NCBI): domain Bacteria; kingdom Bacillati; phylum Cyanobacteriota; class Cyanophyceae; order Chroococcales; family Aphanothecaceae; genus Candidatus Atelocyanobacterium; species Candidatus Atelocyanobacterium thalassae. Next base: position 1,659 of record NZ_AP024987.1, read on the forward strand.
AACTTTAGATATTGATATTTTCCTTAACAATTCGAACTTTTATATTAGCCAAGATAAATATGGAAAATGGGCTGCACTGCCAGAGTTGAAACTACAAGGTAAATTGGATTTACCTATAAAGATCAAGACTAATCTTTATTTAAATAATGTTAATGTTTTTGTACTTCCTAATAAATTTGAAAATATAACAAAATTTGATGTTAATGGAGAATGGTCATATACATATAACTCAAATGATTATCAAAAAATAAATTATTTTATAAACATTAGCTCATTAGATAGTGAAATTAATATTGAAGGTCTTACTAATATAAAATCTTGGAAAACTAGAGCAAAAATAATAGTTAACAAACTTGTTTTAAATAAATTATTTGCTCTAGGCAATAATTTATCTACTCAGTTGAGTAACGGATTCCTAAATACAGACTTAAATTTTTCCTTACCTTCACTAAAAGAAATAGAAAAAACTAAAGGAGTAGGAAGAGTAGAAGTTACCAATTTTATATCAACAATTAAAAATTTAAAATCTCCAATAGATATATATCTAGGCCTTGAGGTTATTGGACAAACACTTAAGTTGAATAAAACTAAAATATTATTTGGAGATACCATAACAAAACTCGAAGGTTCTATTAATTTACAAAAAGGTTATGATATTCGTATTAATTCTAGCTATTCTCTAACTAATAAATTTTCAGATTTTCTTGTTAATGAATTACAACCAAAATTATATGGAAATATAAAGAGTGAAATACAATTAACTGGTAAGATTACAAATCCTATTTTTACAGGGATAATTAAGAATAGTGAACCACTATTAATTAAAAATAATTTTGTTAAAAATTTCCAAATTATATTTAAGGCTAGTTTAAACCAAATTAATCTCAAGCTTCTTCAAATTCAGACAATTGGAGGAGGAGATATTTTCGCAGCAGGAGTAGCCTATATAAATTTTTTTAGTTTAATAAACGGAAATAATTTTATAGATTGGCAAACAGCTCCTATGCTATTAGGCTTACAAATGAATCTTCCGGTTGAAAATATTTTAAGTTCTTATTATCAGTTGCCTAAAAACCTTATAGTTGGTGATTTAAAAATCCATGGAGAATTTAAGGGTAATATCGGAAAACCCCAGGGGAAAATTATATGGTTTTCTCCGTACATAATAAAAACCACAAAACAACAATTATCTGGACAAGGAATAATAAATTTTGACGGAGAAAATATTTCTCTCAAAGATACAGTACTTAATTCTGGTAAAGGAAATCTTCGGCTTGTAGGAATAGGCAATACAAAAAACAAAAAATGGAGCAGTCTAATTGTTGCAAATCAATTTTCTTTTGATCCACTGATACAATTATCTTGTACTTTAATTACATGCCCCAAAAATCTAACAATTCAACCTATAACTTTACGCAAAGGAACTATTAGATTAACAGGTCGATTAGATAATTTTATTATCAATAGTGTTGACAGTATAGAAAGGCTCCTATTAGTTATAGGAAATAGCAAAATATATATTAAAACAAAATTTTCCAAAAAATATATATCAGGAAATATTTTTCTTTCAGATCTACTACTCAACAAATATTTCTCTTTTTTACCTACCTCTTTGGAAATTAGTCAAAGCAATATAAATTTTAATGGTTCTCTTGTTAACTTATTTCAAAATAAAATTTCTGGTATTAGGGATTTTAACATTGGTGGAACTATTCAAACGTCTTTAGGGAATAATCCTTTAACTACTAATATACAAATTAGAAATGGTATCCTAACTTCTTTTACTAAAGCCAACTATCTTTTTTTTAATTCTCATATTCCTGTTCCTATTTTACCTAATCAATTACAAACTAACACTAGTAATATAACCATTACTGGCAATATAAAACCTTTCCTTTCTTCCTTCGGTACGAATCCGAATATTGATAGCTTTAGTGGAAGCGCTAACATAGAGTTTTTTTTAGATAATAACCCCATTAAGATTACAGGTAACTTAGATAAAGGCACTATACGTGGGGTAACACAAATTTCTAATTTTTCTCTAGATAATTTTCTTGCTGATTTATCTGTTTCGGACCATAAAGTTAAAGGACAAATAGCTATTTCAAGTAAACTATTACCCTTAATTAGAGAAAAGCCTGATCTTACTAGTACAGAAGCTAATATTAGTTTGCAATTAATAGCAGGAAAAGGAAGTGTAAATACGATAACTTATTTAAAAGATAATAAATGGAATTCTAAAATTAATGTATTTGAGTTTAATCCAATATTAATTTTGAATAACATCATTCCTAACACGCTAAAAACCAATATTATTAATTTGAACGCTCAAGCAATGTTATCTGGTGATATATCAAATTTATTTAACAAAAAAGAAAATTTACTAATCAAAGCTAAAAATATAATCATTCAATCCAAGAAATATAAACAATCTTTGAATGCGACTGGGGATATCTTTATTTCTAGCATATTTACAAAACCTGATATGGACGCTTATCTTTCCTTAGAAATAAACTCAATCTTTGACAAAATAGACTTAAATCAATTCTTTCCATCAGTTTCTTCTAAAATAAAGCTTCTCACCAAAGAATTACAGTTTAAAGGCAACGGAAGATTTAAAGGAACCTTAATTATAAAAAAATTGTTAACCGATATACTATCTGAAGGAAATCTTCAAGTACTAGGAGATTTAATTCTTCAAGATTTTGCTATCAATGAGCAAATCTTTGAACCTTTGCTAATAGGCAAAGTTAACATTCCTCTAGGGAAAAACATTTTTGTAGATTTAGAGGGCTCTGAAGATATTATTAAGATGTCTTTGCAACCATGTATTCAGTTAAAGTGTTCTTTACCATATCTCCCATCATTCTTTACATTGCTTCAAAAATTTGGTTCAGAAACATCAATAACTATACAGAGTAAATTAAAAAGAGACAATATATTTATTACTGTTAAAGATCTCCCACTTAACATTTTTAATATACTATCTAGTAAAAACTACAATATATCCAATTACACTTCAGGTTTATTAGATACGAAAATTGTTATAAATCCTTTTACTTTAGAGGGAAAAGGAAAACTTAAAATTAAAAATCCCAGTATCGACTTTATTGAAACACCACAGTTGGAAGCCAATATAGCTTATAAAAATAATATTATTAATTTGCAAAGTATTACTTTAGGCTTGAAAAAAAGTTTGTATCAAGCACAAGTATCAATCAATTTAATATCAGAAGATATTAGTGGTATGTTAAGTGTAAAAGAAGGTCAAGTAAAAGACTTATTTGCTACATTAAAGATTTTTAATATTGAACGTTTACTTGACTTATTTCAACTCAAACCTATTGATGACCAAGATATAACAGAAAAAATTCCCGAATCAATAGGTAATGCTGATGCTAATATTGCAGAACAAATTAATTTATTAGCTATTATTGATCAAGAGATACGTGATCTAGCCGATAAGAAAGAAAAATGGGGAGTTCCTACTGAACTTGATATTCGTGGACACTTTGATACAAATATTATTCTAGGAGGTAATTTACGTAATCCTAAATTGGATATCACATTAACAGGTAAAAATTGGGAATGGCATTCTCAAGAGCCATATCGTGATGTAATAAATCCCTTAGGTTTAATTATTCGACGCCAATCATTTATTCCTATTAACGAAGTGTTGATTAATGCCAAACTTGCAAATGACATTATAAATATTAATCCTGCTTTTATTCAAATTAATGGGACTAGTATTGGGCTAGATGGAAAGTTTTCTTTGCAAGAAATTGATGCCAATTGGCAGGTCAACTATTTTTCAATTGATACCATTAAAAACTTTATTAATCTTCCAATAAATGCCACAGGAGCATTGAATGCATCAGGTTCTATTGTTGGAAATACTTTTAACCCTCATCTCCAAGGTAAATTTGCCTTTGTAGACGCTGCATTTCAGGGACAGTCATTAAATTCAACTATTGAAGGGCAATTTAGTTATGAAAATTCACGATTTCAACTTTTGACTAATGAATCATCAATAATATTTACATCTGTTAATATTCCATTCATAAATTATGAAGAAAGTAATGAATTCGATATTAATATTCAATTAGATACAGAAGCACTTCAATTATTAAGCATCATCACAAATGAACAAGTCTTTTTAACTAGTGGAGAAGGTCAAATTAATGCACAAGCGACAGGTCAGTTAGATGCATCTCAGGGGTTGTTATTATCAGACTTAAGTATAGGAGGTTCCATCATTCTTAATGAAACAGTATTTCAGAGTAAGATGCTATCTCAACCATTAACTGTTAGTGGAAAAATTAAAATTAACAAACAAATTATTGATGTTAAGGAAATACAAGGTAACTTTGCTGATAGTACCTTGAAAATCAGTGGTATTTTGCCCTTGTTTCAACCACGAAAAAATTTAAAGAACCCTTTGATTATTTCAATTGACAAGGGAGAGATAAAGTTAGAAGAACTTTACAAAGGTATAGTAGATGGTGAATTGACAATAACAGGTGCAGCTATTCAACCAATTATTGGTGGTCAAATAAAACTAATTGATGGACAAATATTTTTACCAACAAAAATAGAGAATCAAGAGGAAACTGTTGCTCAAATTAATCAGTGGGTGAAAAGAAGATCGAGACAAAATAATACAAACAATCAATTTATTTCTTTTATTCCTGAATTACAAGATTTGCAACTAAGCCTAGAAAATTTATTTATCGAAGTTTTACCTTTATTTAGATTTGATTTTGGTGGTGACGTTATGCTTAGTGGATCTTTAACAGACTTTACTTCAGTAAGGCCGGAAGGAGAAATTACTATCAATAAAGGCTTAGTTAATTTTTTAGATACTCGCTTTTTCGTCGAGCGAAGAAAAGATAATAAAATTGTTTTTGTTCCAGAGAAAGGATTATTAAATCCTAGCTTAGATATCGCAATGAGAGCTATCGTTTCAGAAGTTCCTGATACATCTAGAAACTTTCGTACAGGTGATACTACTGAAATTCCTGATGATAGTTTAAGTAAAGTACAAAGAATTGATATCGATTTATCTCTTGATGGCCCTCTATCTCAGCTAATCCCAAATCTAGGAAAGGATATAAATCAAGTTTGTCAAATAAATAATTTACTTAAGCCGATTCAAAATACTACTCATCTATCTGAAAGAGATCTAGAAACTGCTAGTATCTGTCTACAAGCTATCACGACAAAAGGAGCAGTAGGAGAGCAATTATTAAGCAATCCTGTTATTAATTTAACAAGCAATCCACCACGATCTCAAGGAGAAATTGTTCGTTTATTAGGAGAACATTTTTTGGTTTTGGCCGAAGAATTACAAAATCAAAATACAGAGCAATTATTACAATTTGGAATTGTTCAATTAGCCTTGCCGATGGTATTTCAAAGTTTTATTTATGATTTAGAATCATCTGTAAATGAGGTCATTAATAGTGCAGATTTTCGACTTGTTCCTTTTTTGGAAACTATATATGAGGTTGAAAATAAGGGTTATGTACGTTTTTCTTATGATTATGCTCTTAATGGATTTCGCATCAAGTACGAAAAGCGCTTCTAAAGAAATTTACTTGTTTCAAAGTTTTAAAAGCGCTGCTTATAATAATATTTAGGTGCGAGAAAAAGAAACTATCCAAGTACCAACATAGACTCTAAGTGGAATTTGTCCAGATGTTAAAATATCACAAATAAAATAATAAGTACCAGAACTAGGATTTTTAAGATTCGAAAATACAAGTTCAACTGAACTTCCTGCTTCAAGATCTTTCTCTAGATCAATTTCCAGTACACGACTTTCTCTATCCCAATAAATTTCTCTAATTGGAATAGACTTGCCATCAACACGAACATTTACTGACTTTGTATTAAATTTACCATCAAACTTTGGATCTTTAAGATAAGATACAAAGAATTTACTAACACCTTGAGTTAATTTTTTTTTTGGCACACGTAATCTCATACGTTCACCATAAAATTTAGGACGCCCATTAAAATCAAGCTTATATTCTAAAATGTCACTACGATTTTCTATACCACTAAAAATAACTAATCCCGAATTTCCATTAGCCATAGAAAGATTCGGAAATAAAGTAAACAAACATCCAGATAAAGCTAAAGATGCTAATACTTTAGAATGTTTGAAAATTTCTATTGTTAAAGTTTTTACTGTTTTCATATGGAACTTATTGGATAAGTATTTCTTTTTAGTACAGGATAGCATTACATTAATTAATCATGATGTAATAATAAAATGACTAATAGATTTTTCTTGAATTAATTATCATTAGTTAAGTTAAGAAATTTTTCTTTTTACGTAATCAAGCTTAAATTTTCTGTTATTTAGATAAGCTTGAAAGAAACATATTCAATATAAGAACATAAATATATTTATTAATTATGTATAAAAAGAAAGGTTAAATAGCTTTAAATTTGATTGTTAAAATAAACAAGAGTAATGATTTCTACTTTTGTTTACTTCTATATTTAATTATTTCTTCATAAAATCCAAAAACAACTAAAGTATTGGACAATGTGAGAAATAATTCAGCTCCTCCATGTAGCCAGTCAATATTAGCTAATTCTTCTTTATATACCATTTTTGCGAAAATACCAGAGGGAACCGTTATAGCAACAAAAATTAATAAACAATAAAAACCGATTAATGCTAACCTTGGAGTTTCTTTTACATATGTTAAAAACCACAAAAAACCAAGATATGGAAACAAAGATAATAAAAATAGTGTATCTGTAGATAGCATGATAAATTATCTGACTATTTAAAACTTAGTAAAATTAGAGTACATCGTATATTTATCATTGATAGATAAATTAACTTAATTTGCTTAATTCCGTATTAGGTTTAGCGATAGATTGAGAAGTAGAATGACGAAAAATATGTCTCCCAGCAAGGCATAAAGTACTATTACCTAATAAGGTTAATGTTGCTTGTATAGTTACCAACCAATCTAAAGATGGAAGATTGTCAAAAAAATGCCAAATACATGCGCATGCAGCACTAGCTAATGAAGGTAACATGGCAAATGAAAGTACCTTCCAATAGTTCCTTTTACTTACTTCTGCATAAGTCCATACAAGCCAGATAGCAATTATCCATTCAGTTACGCTGGCAATGTGAATCATCCATGTTGGAATTGAAAGTAAAGTCATAGTTCAAAGTCAATACATTAATTACAATTTTTTATTGAGATACTGCCCATTCAATGACTTCTTGGCCTAAATTTTTTTGATCAAGATTATTAATCTCCCTAATACCAGTGGGACTGGTAACATTTACTTCAGTAAGATAGCCACCTATCACATCAATTCCTACAAAATATAAACCATCTTGACGTAGTTTTTCTCCTAAAGTTTTACATATATTGTACTCTTGAGAATTAATTTTTGCCTTTTCAACTCTTCCTCCAACAGCCATATTACCTCTAAATTCTTTGCCAGTAGGTACTCTGTTTACTGCTCCTATAGGTTCACCATTCAATAAGATAATTCGTTTATCTCCATATCTTGCTTCAGGAAGGAACTGCTGTATCATTACGGGCTCTTGTCCCTGGTATGTACTAATTTCAATAATTGAATTCAGATTAGGATCCTTCAAATCTAAAATTAAAATTCCTTCTCCAGCTTTACCTCCTAAAGGTTTTAAAACAGCCATCTTATATGTATCTACAAAATTATGGATGGCTTCTTTATCTTTACTTACTATAGTTGCTGGCATAAACTGATGAAACTGTAAAGCATATATCTTTTCATTAGCTTCTCTTAATCCTCTAGGTGAGTTAAGAACTAAGGTATTCATAGGATTAATCATATCTAAAATATATGTTGCATAGAGATAACGAATGTTAACAGGAGGATCTTTCCTCATAAAAACTACATTCATAGTATCTAAACATATTAATTCTATTGAGGATATCTCATACCAAGAATAATTTTTAAGTTTTTGTTTTTCTCTAAAAAACGTTGGATTAACCTTTATTTGGGACATCTTTGCCCAAGCTTTCCCTTTAATAATACTAAGTTTATTAATTTCGGTAATCCATACCTCATGTCCTAAATCTTGAGATGCCTCTATCATGGCGACAGTACTATCATGATTTGGTTCAAGTTTTGAAATAGGATCAATAATAAATGCTAACTTCATTAGTTTACCTACTCTGCTAATAACTTATCTAGATCTCCCGTTAACTCCATAGAATATAAATCATCACAACCTCCAATAAACTTATCATTAATAAAAATTTGAGGTAAGCTACTTTTTCCTTGAGTTCTTTTAGTCATTTGAGCCCTAGCAGTTTCATCCCCGTCAATACAGTACTCAATAAATTCTACTTTCTTTTGATCTAGTAGAGCCTTAGCCCGAATACAAAAAGGGCAAGAACTCCATGTATATATTTCTACGTTAGGCATTATGTGTACCAAAAATATTAGTAATATTGATAATTGTACTAGTTTATGACTATTTGCTACGCTAATAAGTCATAAAAAAATTTAAGTATAATAAACATTTTTATACTTTATTTAAGCTATTAAAATTGTAATTTTTTTTTGCTAAGTTAATAGCAAGAAAATTTAAGCTTGAATAATCAGAATACTAAGATAATCTTTAAAAATTAGACACCGTAATGTTATAACCTTTTTTGATAATTATGTCAGAATTATTATTTTCTATTAAGTTACAAAAATAATATATTTCAAATCATATCTAGTTTATATCCTAAGAAACAAGTTAAAACGATTTATACTAGATATGAGAAAGTTTACTAAATTTTTCTAACATTTACCATGAAATGTGTTATCAACCGTCGTGCTGAATTTAGTGCTAGTCATCGATACTATCTACCAGAATGGAGTATGACTAAAAATGAAGAACAATTTGGAGCTAATAGCTTTTTCCCAGGTCATGGGCATAATTACGTTTTGTTTGTTTCACTTGAAGGAGGAATAAATGAATATGGAATGATAGAAAATCTTTCTTTGATTAAAAAAATAATTAAACAGCAAATTACCGATCAATTTAACTATTCTTATTTAAATAATATATGCCAAGAATTTGGTGATGCTTTACCAACCACCGAAAATATTGCTAGGATAATCTGGGAACGTTTATATCCACATCTGCCAATTATCAATATTAAGTTGTTTGAGCATCCCAGATTATGGGCTGAATATCGAGGAAATAATATGCAAGCAACATTAACTACCCAAGTTCATTTTAGTGCAGCACACCGCTTAGCTCTTCCTAACCTTAGTTTAGAAGAAAATATAAAAATCTACGGGAAATGTGCTCGTGTTCATGGACATGGACACAATTACTTTCTTGATGTATCCGTAACTGGTAATATCGATGAACGTACTGGAATGATTGTTGATCTAGAAGATTTACAGAATATAGTTAATGATTATATTGTAGAACCATTTGACCATACTTTTCTTAATAAAGACGTTCCGTATTTTGTTCAAACTATTCCTACAGCTGAAAATATTGCTCTTTATATTGCTCAATTGCTAAAAGAACCAATTAAAAATTTAGGAGTTGTACTACATAAGGTTAAGTTAACTGAAAGTCCAAATAATTCCTGTGAAATTTACTGTTCCTAACTAATCGAGACACTATAGATTGAAATTGAAGAGGAACAAAAATTAACTATATTTCGTTAATTAATGTAACATTATCTCACTAAACACTAGAGAGTTAATAGATATTTGTCTAAATTATTTTGTAAGGTTTTAAAATCCAATAAAAATGTTTATTATTGTCTTGTCTGTACTTAAAAAGACCTACCCATTAGAGGTGTCTTACAACATAAGCACAGTCAGGCAATCTATTTTATAGTGTGATGTCTTTTGGCATTTACAATATTCACTTCTTAGATTTTGAAAAGGATAAAGCAGATATGGAATTCAATGTTCAAGAGCAAACAGACCCAAAAGACTTAAATACTGAAACAACAGGGAGTCTTACCCCATCCTTTTCACTAGGTAATCAACCCTGGCAGGAATGGTTAACTCCTATGATAGATATTTTTGCTAAGGTCCCCGAATATGTTGGGCATTTCTTTAGCGAGTACAAACAGCCACTAACTACCCTTGGTTTATTGATTCTATCTTTCATTAGTATCAAGATTATGATTGCTGTTTTAGGGGCTATTGATGATGTTCCTTTATTAGCTCCTTTATTACAAATAATTGGATTAGGCTATACACTTTGGTTTACTTGGCGTTATCTTTGGAAATCATCTAATAGGAAAGAGTTACTTTCCGAATTCGAAGCAGTAAAAAATCAAGTTTTTGGTAACAATATATAGTTTAATCGTTGCTATAGCTTCATAATTTTTCGAATCCCTCCGATTATAAGAATTCGGAGGATTCATCATAATTATTCTGCAAATAACTTCAATATTTCCTGAGATGTAATAAGCTATTAGTAAAATATCATGACTTAAGGAGAGTATTTAGTCTTCAATCTTGATATGAAATTATTATCATATTCTGACTCTTATAGGATAGAATTTTCAAAATGAAATTAATTTTTTTCTCTAAATACTGAAAAAATTAACTGATATAAAGGTTATCTAACTCAACGCTGTTTTCTAAAAAATTTCATAAAACTAACAAAATATCTTCAAGTTAGTTTTTTGTCTACGGTAGTAAATTATATTAAATAACAACTATAGAATTTATATATTTAATTTATATATTTAACTTTATAAAAAGATTAACACTATATATATTAGGTTTTCAGCTTTGACAAACTAAAAATTCTTTAACAATAATGTAAATTATATTGGAGTGAAGGCAATGATTATGTTAAATTTCTTAATAAGACATTGTGTCTGCTAAAGTTTAAATCTTAGCTAGAATACTTAAGAGACAGCACAGTGAATCACTCAAACGCCAATTATCTATCTTCTATTTGATAACGGATTATAGTTTCAATGTTCTCTAAACAAGTTACAGATTCTAAAATTTATCAATGGTTTAATGATCGTTTAGAAATACAAGCTATTTCTGATGATATTACTACCAAATATGTTCCACCCCACGTTAATATTTTTTATTGTCTTGGTGGAATTACTTTAGTTTGCTTCATCATCCAGTTTGCTACTGGTTTTGCAATGACCTTCTACTATAAGCCTAGTGTTGCTGAAGCATTTAACTCAGTCCAATACATCATGAATGAGGTTAACTTTGGATGGTTGATCCGTTCTATCCATCGTTGGTCAGCCAGTATGATGGTTTTAATGATGATATTGCATGTTTTCAGAGTATATCTCACAGGTGGATTTAAAAAACCTCGTGAATTAACTTGGATAACAGGAGTTACTATGGCTGTACTTACAGTTTCTTTTGGAGTAACAGGTTATTCTTTACCTTGGGATCAAGTTGGTTACTGGGCAGTGAAAATTGTTTCTGGTGTACCAGCAGCTATTCCAGTAGTAGGAGACTCATTGGTAGAACTATTAAGAGGAGGACAGAGTGTAGGACAAGCAACACTTACTCGTTTCTATAGTTTACACACCTTTGTTTTCCCTTGGTTGATTGCAGTATTTATGTTAGCTCACTTTTTAATGATTCGTAAACAAGGAATTTCTGGTCCTTTGTAATTCTAAGTCTAAAAATGTTAATTAGAAACAATTAACTACCAAGAAGTTTTAGATGATTTAATTCTGATTGTTAATATTCAGAAGAAAGTATTACTAATCCATTAATCCATTATTCATACTAATAAGGAGAATTAATTAAATGGCCATCGAGAAAAAGCCAGATTTAAGCAATCCTAAATTGCGTGCTAAGCTAGCCCAAGGAATGGGACATAATTATTACGGAGAGCCAGCTTGGCCAAATGATTTACTTTATATTTTTCCAGTAGTAATCTTCGGAACTATTGGTTTGATAAGCGGTTTAGCCGTTCTTGATCCAGCTTTAGTTGGAGAACCAGCCAACCCGTTTGCTACACCTTTAGAAATACTACCTGAATGGTATTTATATCCTGTTTTTCAGATTTTAAGGATCCTTCCTAGCAAACTATTAGGAATTGCTTGTCAAGCAGCTATTCCTTTAGGTTTAATGCTCATTCCTTTTATTGAAAGCGTAAATAAGTTTCAAAATCCTTTCCGACGTCCTGTAGCTTCTACTGTATTCCTTTTTGGAACAGCTATAGCATTATGGTTAGGTATAGGTGCAACCTTTCCTATCGATAAATCTTTAACTCTAGGATTGTTTTAAAGTAAACTAAGTTTTAATTTAAGCTTCAAGTTTTTTACAAGCCGAATATTCCTAAACTTTTAAAATCAGGAATACTCGGCTTAATATTTTATTTATAACTAAAAATTCATGTCTAATTTTCTAATTTACGGAAGTAGAAATCATTTCGATATATCGTACATGATTAAAGTAGAATATGTTAGTAAATTTCATGAATCTATAATTGCTATTCAGAATATAAATTTTCTTGTCAAAAAAAAGTTTTTTTAAATTTTAACGATGCACGAAAACCCGCTTTGATAGAAAATATTAAGTAACTATATTTACTATTCAAAAGAAAATGTTATAGTCGCCGGTTATGATATTCACAAAAATCTTTTAGAAATGTATAGAAGCAATTTTTATTCTAAGATTAAATTCGCTATGGAGTTTTGCAATCTTAAAATTCAGGCTAACTTTGCTTTTTAGGTATTTTTCTAACTGCACGATTTGTTGAACATATCTGTTTTACTAAATTTGAAAAATACCAACTAGTCATACATAACTTATATGAAAACAACTTAAATGCAACAAATAACGAAAAACAAAACTATCTTTCAGTTTCTTTTTGTACCAGGCCTTATTTTGAATATTGCCGGTTTAATAGCCGTTATGGCCACTCAAGAATGGACCATACTATATCTAATTATATTTAGTTGTGGAAATATGTTTTTATTTGCATGGATTTTTTTTCATATAACTTATATAAAAAATCTCTCAAAAAGGAATTGCAATATGGATTGATTTCATAATCTTTACTTCTCTAATATTAATAATATTAAGCTTATTTAATTAAGCTGTTATCTATTAACTATGAAATTGTAATTTAACAGAAAATAAATTCTATATCTTATCTAAAAAAAACTTGTTAAAAGTCTAAAATATCCCATTAAAATTTATATTTTTGAATATGAATTTAATGCTCAGGATAAACATTAAAAGTTCAATTATTATTTTGAGTTTAAATTAATCTCAACATTTAAGATAAAATCATTAAAGAGTTAAATATTCAATCGCTGTATAAAAAACAAAGGTAACTTATTAGTGCAGTAGTAATACCTTTTTTAATTTTTTATTCAGTCTAAAGTGGAATAAGGTATTTATCATCTTAGATAACATAAAAAAGTAATATGATTTAGATAGAAATTTCAACTTTGCAAAAATTAGATCAGATTATATGAAAAAAATATAATTTAATTTTAAACTAAGATTCAAAGAGAAGTTACTATAAAAAGAAAGCACTTATTGAAAACTAGAATTGTAGTAAATATAAAAAGATATAAAAACATAGATCAATTAATATTCTTATGTTTTGGGTAAAATTATACAATCTTTATTAAGAGAAATAATCAATTAATTGATGGGTTAAACCTTCTAATGTATATTCTTTTGCTTCAATATCAACTCTACCAAATAAATCATTACAAGTTTTTGAAGTTTGAGGCCCAATAGATGCTAAGTAAACATTGTCTAATTTAGATAGAATATTTTTTTCTTCATTATTAAGAGATATCTTTTTTAATAAGTCATGAAAATGTCTAACGGTTTTAGAACTAGTAAAAGTAATTACATCAGCTTGTTTATTCTCTAATATTTCCCATATTTCACTATTAATATTTTTAGGACATATTGATTGATAAGCAGCAACTTCAGTAATACTAGCTCCCCTTTTAATAAACTCTTTTAATAAAATATCTCTTCCTCCTGTCTCTACTCGAGGAAATAAAAATTTCTTACCATCTATATTCTCTGGAAAATTTTCAATTAATGAATCAGCAATGAAATTAGGAGGTATAAAATCAGGTTTCAAATAAAAATTTTTTAAGTAATCAGATGTTTTCCTACCAACAACAGCAATTTTAATATTGTTTAGAATACGAATATCTTTTCCTAATTCCTGTAATCTTTCAATAAAAAACTTTACTCCGTTTGCTGAAGTTAAAATTAACCAGTCGAAAGATGATAGTTGTTGAATTGCCATATCTAACTTATTCCAAGAAGAAGGTGGCACAATCTCTAAGACAGGAAGTGTAATAATATTCGCTCCTGCTTCTTGCAACTGGAATTTGAATTGACCAGAAGACTCATGAGAACGAGTAATTACTACTGTTTTATCTGCCAGAGGAAGGTTGAAGGATGATGACATATTTCTTGCTTTTACGACTTCTCCAATTACAATAACAGCTGGAGATGAATAATTATCTGGAATTTGATTGACTATGGTTCTTAATGTGCCTGTAATTGTCATTTGCCTCGAACTTCCACAATTATAAATGATTGCGATGGATTCATTTGAAGGCCTATTATTAATTATTAAATTATTAATAATTTTACTAAGATTTTTCATTCCCATGAGAATTATTAATGTGTCGTTTTTAGCCAATGTTTCCCAATTCAATACACCTAAATTATGTCCTGTCAAAATAGTAAAACATTGACTAAGTTTTTTATTAGTAATTGGAATTCCAGCTAATATAGGAGCTGCTAATGCGGAAGAAATACCAGGAATTACTTCATACTTACAATCAGTTTGTATTAAAGCATGTATTTCTTCGGCAAGACGTCCAAAAACCGAAGGGTCACCGCCTTTTAGTCTTACTATTTGTTTTCCTGATAAACAATGATTTACTAATAGATTATTAATATATTTTTGATGGGTACTTAGTTTCCCTCCACGTTTCCCAACATAAATTTTTAGACAGTTAATTGGTAATAATTCTAGTAAACTTGAATCAATTAAAGTATCATATACTACCACTTCTGCATGAGATAGTAAGTAATATCCTCTAAGAGTCAAGTAAGATATATTAAATACTCCTGAGCCTACAAAAAATACTTTGCCTGCCATATTGTAATAAACAACGTTTAAAAAATTAAATTTATTGGATAGGTATTAGAAATTAATTTTATTATTATTTTTATGGTGAGTAAATAAATTAATTTCTAAAAGCTTTTTAAAATATCACCATATCAAGTTCTCATTGGTTAATACTTTTAGTGTATCTAGCACCAGATGTACACGTCTCCCTGACTTCTACCATTTCTAATCCAGGAAGTCCTTCCTTTTCAAGTTTTTCAAAAATCCATTTTGCAACAGCTTCACTTGTTGGGTTTTCGAGGCCTGTAGTTTCATTAAGATAGTAGTGATCTAAAAAATTTTCCAGAATAGGATTAATATAGTTATTAATATCATTGAAATCCATAACCATGCCTTGTTGTGAACCTGTTCTATACAAACTATCTTTAGTGATATAAACTCTTCCTACCCAGCTATGTCCATGAAGACGAGAGCATTTACCTTTATGATGAGGTAATATGTGTGCTGCTTCAAAACGAAACTCTTTATATATTGTCCAACTATGACTTATACTCATAATAAAATTCTAAAGCAATAGGTACATTAAGTTATTTAATAAATTAAATATTTTATTTCTAATAAATATTTAACTAATCACAATTTGAATATATCATGCTAAACAATTGTTAATTACCTCAATCAGTGAAACATAAGAAAAATTAAGTATATAATTTATTTATATATTGGTATTCTATTTTGTGCCTGCTTTCACTGATGGTTTTAGTTTAATAACTAGTTTTAATTTTTACTAATAAACTCAGAAATTCTAATATTTTTCTATATATTAGAATTTTTTCTATTTTAGCTTGACAATACATACAAAAACAAGTATATTAGTTTATGGATAAAAATTGGGACTGTAGTTCAACTGGTTAGAGCACCGCCCTGTCACGGCGGAAGTTGCGGGTTCGAATCCCGTCAGTCCCGTTACAAGAAGTACCCAAAAAGCATATGTATTAATGCTTTTTACTAATGTATTTTTTCAAAATAAAATGGGGAATTAGCTCAGTTGGTAGAGTGCTGCGATCGCACCGCAGAGGCCAGGAGTTCGAATCTCCTATTCTCCATCATAACTGCTTTGTATCTCTAGATCATCACAATTTTCTGAACTGCTTACATTTTTAGCTAAAAGATCGTAATTAATAGAAGATTGTCTTTGAATATGAATTTGTCTTAGTCGTGGACCTTCAGACTTAACGACAGTAAACAACAAATTATCATACTTTAATGTTTCTCCTTGTATAGGAATTTTTTGCCACTGATATGATAAAAATCCTCCTAAAGTCTGATATTCATCTATCAAAGGTAAGTTAAGCCCTAACACATTATTGAGTTCTTCTAAATTTAATTGAGCCTCTATTAAAAAATTATTTTCATCAATTATTTTCAATATCTCTTTTTTCTCAGTTATATCTTCTGAATCGTTACCTAAAATTTCTTCAATTACATCTTGTATTGTAATTAGTCCAGACGTTCCTCCAAATTCATCTACTATGATTACCATTTTCAGCTGTGACCTTTGCATCAAAGATAATAACTCATCAAGAGGCATTGATTCTGAAACAAATTTCACTGGTTTGGCCCAGTCACAAAGAAAAGAATTTGAACTTAATTCTCCTTTTGCTAAAGGCTCAGCCAAGTCTTTAAAATCTATAATGCCTAAAATATCATCAAGAGAATCACCTTTGATTGGATAACGAGAATGTCCAGTTGTAGTTACTTCTTCTAATAATTCCTCAAAAGTAGTGGTTTCAGAAACAGCAATTAATTGAGTACGAGGAACCATCACCTCCATTGTTGTAACTGTACCAAATTCAAAAATATTTTTAAGTAAAGCTCTCTCCTGAGCCTCTAAGCCTGTTGATTCTCCTTCTGTAGATATGATGAGTTGCAATTCTTCAGGAGTAACCTGACTATATCTTTCCTCTCCTGTATATCTAATTCCTATACTACGTAATAAAAAGCGTGTTGATTGATTTAAAATCCAAATAAAAGGATTAAAGATCTGAGATATAACTCTAATTGAAGGTCCTAAAAATCTAGCTAACTGTTCAGAATATAATAAGGATAGTGACTTAGGGCATAATTCTCCCAAAATAATTTGCAAGTAAGCTAAAAATAGAAAAGCAAAAGGTATAGCAATACTATGAGACAAACTTATACTTATAAATCTGGGAAATGGCAATTTTGTTAACACTTCTATTATTAACTGAGCCATAACACTTTCTCCAACCCATCCTAAGGCTAAGCTAGAAAGTGTTATACCTAGTTGTGTTGTCGATAGCAAACGATCAAGGCTACGCTGTAAAGATTGAACTGTTTGTGCTTGAATATCTCCAGCTTTAACTAATTGACTAATTCTTGATCTCCTAACCGAAACCATTGAAAATTCTGCTGTAACAAAAAATGCATTGATAACTATAAGCAAGAAAACTGATAAAACCCTTATTAAAATATCTGAAGTTGACATATCTCAAATGTGATAATTAATAACAATTATCAGATCACAGGAATATTATTTATATTGAACTTGAGCTTTCTATCAGGATAATTGGTTAATTTTAAAGATAGAGTTGTACTTCCCTTAACAGAGAAGTTCGGAATTCTTATTTCTCCACTAAAAACATTACTCTTAGGTGGTAAAACATCTGGAAGGCCTCTTATGATTGCTCCAAGAGAATACCTCTGATCATCATGAATTTCTAAAGAGCTATAAAGAAATTTAATCTCATCAGCTCCTCTATTCTGTAAATTAATTTTTAAAAGCATTGTTTCTCCATCATTTAAAGCTTCTTTTATTTCTAAAATCACCTCTTGATCTACAACCTGCAAAGGTAAACTTTGTGAAGTTTTATTATAAATATTCTGAATATTATCTTTTTGAAATTTATTTTTCTGAAAACTTACTAATTCTTTCTTTTGATTAGTATAGTCGTAGACTTTACTTAATACAGTTTTTTCATCCATAGGCTTAAACTTAGTAGGTTTAGTAAATGTATTAGAAGTATCTATCAGTTTTTTACTGGGATTAGTACTTAATTGATTTACTCCTTTAAGAGCTTGAGAACCTGCTTCATAAGAGAAATAAGCCCCTACTATACCGGTACCTAACATAAGCAGTGATAATAATACTGTAAGCTTCACAGTTGAATTTGTTTTCATCGTGTTGATTACATAATACAAAATTTTTCTTGATTATAATAATTTAGTGGAATACTGACGCAAATATTTCTATCTATTCATTATTGCGCTATAATGTACTAACTTGAAATAGATTCAAGCTAATTCCAGGGTTGGCCGAGCGGTTGAGGCAACGAACTCATAATTCGTGCAAGGCAGGTTCAACTCCTGCACCCTGGATTCAAAATTATCCTATTCAGATAATAGTAAAGTAAATATATTTAAGTTTTATCTTTCTTAAAAACTTAAAGTACCCCCATGCCTATTTTGCTTAACTATCACCAAGCTCTCTTCTTAATTTCCTCCTAACAAGTAATTATTGTATTAAACAAATTAGATTGAGCGCAATAGTCGTCATAAAAGTGAGCTCGGAATTAAGTTTTTCAATGGGATCGCGAGATTATACTTTTAAAATTCTCTTACTACAGGAATATTGTCAACAATTTCACCTATTAAAATTAAATTTGCCACACCAACGAATAGGCCATTGTCTAGAACACCTGGAATATTATTAATTATTGTTTCTAAACTCTTTGGATCATCGATATAGTCAAATTTAGTATCGATGATTAAATTACCTTGATCTGTAACGATTGGTCCAGCTTTTCTAATACCCATTCGTAAATCAGGGTTACCTCCAAGTTCTTTCAGTTTCTCCATTACTGGGGTAAGAGCCTTGGGGATTACTTCAACCGGTACTGGAACAGTAGAACCTAGCGAATCTACTATTTTGTTACCATCAACTACTACAATAAACTTTTTGGCAAGACTATCAACAATTTTTTCTTGAGTGTGGGCAGCACCACCACCCTTAATAAGATTTTTCCTCGGATCAACCTCGTCTGCACCATCAATAGCAATATCGATATGGTCTACCATATCTAAAGTACTGAGGGGAATATTATATTTTTTAGCTAAAACTTCTGCTTGAAATGATGTCGTAATACCTATAATGTTTTTCAAACTGCCAGATTGCAAACGTTTCCCAATATGCTCTATGGCATAAGCAGTCGTAGATCCTGTACCTAAACCTATAATGGAATTAGACTCAATATATTCAGCAGCAGCTTTCCCTACTTGCTGTTTCATAATTACTATTGGATCAGTCATCTATTAACTCCTTTGAAGTTGATTAAATTCTACTATTGAATTTCTTAAATTCAATAAACGATAGGGGATGAGGCAGCCTTTAGCTCATAAATCCATCCCTTATTTATCATTTATCTATTACTCTCTAACTTTTGGAAGATGTTGCTAACATTTGTTTCAGTTGAGTTAATTGTTCTGCCCAACGAGGATCAGGCTGAAAACCTTCATTTCCAGAATTTCCATTTGATGATTGAGTTCGATTATCACGCTTTTTATTGGTACTTTTTTTAGCTTTGTTAGGCATAGGCTTACTATCAGTACTTTCATCTGAAGACTCTTTTCCTTTAGCCCTAGGAAGAGCTTTTTCGATCTTAAGTGGGTTTTCCATAAAAGATTGACCATTATATTTTTCAATAAACGCATCAGCTAATTCATCTGTAAGAACAGTGACGAACGCAAAGCCTCGACATTTTCCTGTTTTACGTTCTTTAATAACTTTGATCGATATGGTGTCACCAGCATCGACAAATAGTTCTTCCAGAGTTTGGCGTTCAATATTTTCTTTAGGTAAATTACCTACATATAAGCGAATAGACATTTTAGGATGTACCTCCAGTAATTGAGTTGATAAAATTTTTAGTTAACTCTCATTTTAAGAGTTATATATTTCAGCCTTAAGCAGATTAGGAAAATAGTTTCTTCATAATCTTTCATGCT
This sequence comes from cyanobacterium endosymbiont of Braarudosphaera bigelowii, assembly GCF_020885515.1. NCBI lineage: Bacteria > Bacillati > Cyanobacteriota > Cyanophyceae > Chroococcales > Aphanothecaceae > Candidatus Atelocyanobacterium > Candidatus Atelocyanobacterium thalassae. The sequence continues at coordinate 21,790 of NZ_AP024987.1, forward strand.
ATTAATAAGACTTGATTTTGTTATGTGGACCTGTTCTCTTCAAAACTAATTTTCCTTTAGTAAAGTTAATATATCCAAATAGATTACCAAAATCTGATTTCATTTCATTTACTAACAAATGTAGATAAAACAGATACTACTTTTCTAGATTATTACAGATTGTATAGACGATTCGCCAAATAATTCAAAAAAAATAAAAAAAGTTCTAAATGATTTTCAATTTTTCTGAATTTGATGGCAAGTAATATTTTTTAGTAATTATTTTTCAACTGATCATTTAAGTTATTAATTATAATATCTTCAATTATTAATTACCGAATATATTTTCATTTTTATATAAAGATTTCTGAAATTCATATTAGTAGAATTTATATATATACATTTGACTTTTACTGATTTTTGATAAGACTTTATAAAAATCAGGTCCTAAACAAAAGCTACATGGAGTAGATACAATGAAGCTTTTATTGTATAGTCTCATCGAAAAAGATAAACTTAGCATTCTTTTCTTGCAATTTATTTCAAGAATTACTCTCAACTATGGTGAGAAGTTGAAAAAAATGACATCTCATACCTTATTAAGATTTCGTAAATTTATTACTTTAAAAATTAACGAATAACTATACTGCATCTGTTGATTTTGTATTTAGAACCAGAAGTTATGGATTGTTAAATTAATGATATCTTATACAATTATTTATAGATCAGGTATCTATAAAGTTACTTATTCTTCTTTGTAAAGAAATATAAATTTTTTCTATGTGGTTACTTTTATCTATTAACTACAAACGAAGACTGCGATAACCTGTACTCATCTAATTTTTATACTTACATTTAAGTAATACCTTGTTTTCTATGGTTGTTTCTAATCGTTTAATTCGTATTGGTTCTCGAAAAAGTCAATTAGCATTGGTACAGACTTATTGGATAGAAGAGCAACTACGAAAGTATTATCCTAATTATGAGTTTCAAATAGAAACCATGAGTACACAAGGAGATAATATTTTAGATGTTGCCCTTGCAAAAATTGGAGATAAAGGACTATTTACAAAAGAGTTGGAAATAGCTATGCTGCAAAATCGAATAGATTTTGCAGTTCATTCACTAAAAGATCTTCCAACCAATTTGCCAGAAGGTTTAATACTAGGCTGTATAACAGAAAGAGAGAATCCTGCGGACGCTCTCGTAATTAATGAAAAATACAAAGCCAACAATTTATCTACTTTACCAGAAGGGTCAGTAATTGGGACATCATCCCTTAGACGCTTGGCTCAGCTTCGCTACCATTATCCCCATTTAATTTTCAAAGATATTCGTGGTAATGTTAATACCCGTCTGGCCAAACTAGATGCTGGAGACTATGACGCTATTGTTCTTGCCGTAGCAGGATTAAAACGTTTAAATATGGATAGCAGAATTCATCAAATTATTCCGGAAGATATTTCTTTACATGCTGTGGGACAAGGTGCTTTAGGTATAGAATGTAGAGCAAATGACTCTAAAACCTTAGAATTACTTAACGTTTTACAACATTCAGAAACCCATTACCGCTGTATAGGAGAACGTTCATTCTTAAGAGCATTAGAGGGAGGATGTCAAGTTCCTATCGGAGTTAGTACTAAAATAGAATGTAATATATTGACTTTAACTGGAATGGTAGCAAGTCTGGATGGAAAAACTATGCTAAAAGATACTGTTTCCGGTCATATAGAACAAGCAGAAAATCTAGGATATCAGTTGTCTGTCTCTCTGCGTAATGCAGGTGCAACAGAAATTTTAGAAAAAATATTTGCTGAAATTAGGCCCTAATATAACTTTTTGATTTATTAAGAACAGCTGCGATGATCTCAATACTGTTTTTAGTAAATCAAAAAATTATCTTTATTGATATAGAAACTTTATGTTCTTTTTATTAATCAGAATATATTCTATGAAGGCTATTTATAAATTCTTATATATTCTTGTAAATTTGTATTTGTTATTATTCAAAATAAACAATACTTACTTAAATGATTTTTCAGTATAAATATAAGAAAATTAAAGCTTTTTCCGAATATTACTTGCAGAGAAGAATACTAGCAAGTACACCAAGTATAAAGCAGTAGCTTAGTGATAATAAGTCAACAAGAATAACTCTATTGCTCTAAAATCAATTTATATCTTTATGCTACGATAAACCAGGAATAAGTAGTCTCTATAATTGAGAAACTAGTAAATATAAGAGCTTTCTCGAAGAGATTATGATCATTAATTTAGTTCTATTCAATATTATTTAAAAAATATGTCACAAGAAAAAGGAAAAGGTTTTGGATTTGGATTAGGAAAAATTAAAGAACTTCAAGAAGCCTTTAAGAAAGCACAACAAGTTCAAGCTGGGGCACAACAGCTTCAAGAGGAACTAGAGAAAATGGGCATTGAGGGTTATAGTGACGAAACCAAGTTAGTTACAGTAATCATTAGTGGAAATCAAGAACCTCGTGAAGTTATTATTAGTCCAAGTGCTATGGACAAAGATCCTAATGCTTTATCTGAACTTGTAACAATGGCAATGAGAGACGCCTATAATAAATCAACGGAAACAATGAGGGAAAAAATGGAAGTTCTTACTAGTGGACTAAATTTACCTGGAATGTAAATTAAAGTATTTGGGAAATTGGGTAGATCATCTTCCCCCAATTTCTTTAACTTGAACCATATCTAAATCTAACAAAAAAATTATTATGCAAAACAAATTGCTTTAATAATAAATTAACTTGTTATCTAATATTCCGAAATGTAAAATATATTAAGTTTATTCCTTAAGTCTAAGATTATCTAGATATCCTGTCCATTGTGCCGCTAGAGAAATATCAGTAAACGGAATTGTAATAGTGGGTTCATCTGATTTTTTAAAAATAAACCGTATTAGAGCTATCCCTTTTTTAGGTAAGTTATCTAAATCAGCAACATTATTATTAATCAATAATGTTACTGATTGAACATCATTTAAAGAAAAACTAGGCAAATTATTTGGAATGTTTCTTTTCGGTTGACCCCAAGTTACTTGTTTATTTTTAAGTCCGATAACAGAATATATATCATATTTAGCTGTATCAAAGCCTTTTGACCATAGACTATAAGCTTCTAGCTTTTGATATTCATTCCACCCATTCCAAGTTAACCAACTAAAAAATACGAGCAAAGGCAACCACATAAGCCCTCTTTCCATTATTAAATTTCCTCGTCGTTACAAAATAGATACTTTAGAATAATAGATTTACATCCTAAGCAAGTTAGTTGTTTTAATAATAGGAATATTATCACAATGTAGAGAAGTAAGCTTTATTATTAAAAGTTCATATTTTTCTATACATTTAGTAGTATTAGTTTGTAAGATAAAATAATTAATATATCGTGTACAGATATATTGATTTAATAATAAAAGCAAATATCTTAAGTATTATTAATTTGAATATATGTTTTTAATATTGATGTATGTATTTATAAATATATAAGCTATAGATACTGGGTTCTTTAACCGTAATTTAGATTACGTAAAAAATATTTTTGGTATGATAATGACCTTTAAAAAAGTTATATATTAGTATAGAAAACGTTTGAATTTGATTTTTAGTCAAAGGCGCTATGGTAGCAGTAATTACTAAAAAATATAAACTAATATTATTGCTTTAGTATCTATTACTAATTAGAATTAAGTACTTTTCAGAATATATAGCTTAGAAATTTGTTTTTGTTGTATTCAAACAACTTTTCTTTGAAATAAACACTATAGAAAAGACAATATTTCTAGAAAAATACATAATAGGTTTACTAAGAATTAATTATTCTCGTATGAGGTTTTTATAAGCACTACAATGAATAACTTAAAAAATGATATTAAATCCATTGTAAATTTGATGAATATCACAATTACCAGTCTTGTCGTAATTATCATTTTTATTATTGGAATATCCAATCTTACAGAAAATTCACAAAGTCGTCATATTAGACAATTTGCTGAAAAAAAACTACGATTATTTTCTAGAGGATATAGTCTTGACACCATTAATTGTGATGGTGTTGATATTAACCATAATGGATTTGTTAATTGTAGGGCAAGCGATAGAAAACAAAATATTATTTTGTTGGAATGTCCCTATAAAGAAAAGAATAGTAGGTGTAATTATTTATTTAAAAAATAGCTAATCATGTCATAGAAGAGAATTTTTATATCTACAAAGTTTATGATTAATTTTAGCAATACCTCTTCGAGATAAACTATTCGTTATCTATTTAAGTTAACCTGTCAATTCTTTGAAGAGAAATATATTTTATTAATATTGTTTAAATCGTAAATAAGTTTCTTGATCATAGATACGTAAGTAATTCCAATAGTTACTAAATACTGATTTAACATACTCTTTAGTCTCTTGAAATGGAATTTCTTCCACGAAAAGATCAGGATCCCTAGTGTTATATTGTTTTACCCAATTTGATACATTGTTTGGTCCTGCGTTATAGCTTGCAACAGCCAATAAGGAATTATCATTATACTTTTTATGAGTATAGTTTAAATACCAAATTCCTAGAAAAATATTATCATTCAAATTTTCTAAATGGTAATGTTTAATATTCACTTGGTTAGCTATCCATTCCCCGGTGATTGGCATTACTTGCATTATTCCTGTTGCTCCTACAGGTGATTTGCTACTATTATCAAATCGAGATTCTTGACGCATTATAGACATAATCAATAAAGGATTTAATGTATAGTGCTTGGACCAGAGAATTATAGATTTATAAAAATGAAGTGGAAATAAAGCTCGCCAATATTGATCTTTTTTTCGAAGATTTTGCCATTCTTGTTTTTCAAGAAAACTATTCTTATTTTGAAGATTCCATATCTGATTAATAGATTGAAGATTTTTCCCGTAGGTTAGTTTTAGTAAAGCATCAGTAAATCCTTGCTTAGTATTAAGATTATAACTTTGATTGATTTCTGTTTTGAAGAGCAGTAATGCGTCATTATCTTGTCCTAAACGGTATAGAGTTTTAAATATTTCAGATCCAGAGGGGGGAATTGGCCGTGAAATAGGTTGACTAACTACAGGAAATATTTGACGTAAGTTATTAAAATCTCCTACATTCCATCCTAATTGAATTGCAGAACGCCAAGCGTAATAAGAGTGAGGGTAATTTTTAATTACACTTTGGAATACCAGTCTAGACTGTTGAAAATTACCTAATTGCTTTTCCCATTTACCTAGCCAAAATCCAGCTTTTGGGGCCATCGAACTATCTACATTGTCAATAAAAATCGATTTTGCCCATGCCTTAGCTTTTATAACGTTCTTTGCATTAACGGCTTCTTTAACAATTTTCCAGCGATATATAGCTGCCAACTTATGATGGGGATATTTAAAAATTAACAACTGATAAATTTTTTCTGCTTCATCAGTGTGGTTTAACTTTTGCAATAGATTTGCTTTGTATGAAAGGATTTCTGGAGTATATACAGTAGACTTTGCAATAATTTTATCAAGATAATCAAGAGCAATTTCAGGAGGTAACAATACTACTAATCTTTTTAGTGAAAGTAATGCCTCCAAAGAATCAGGAAAATTTAAGAGTACTTTCTTATAAGTTTCCAGTATTTTCTCAGGACTTTTTTCATTAAATTCTAGCTCCTGGCTTCTAGCAAAGCGATAAAGATTGTGGGAATTCTTTTTAGTTTTCAAATATGCAAAAGAAGCTTTATCGTATTCTTGAGTTTCCCAGTAGCCATTTGCAATAGATTCCCAGTCTTTGGGGAGTAAATGTCTTGTGTAGTTATTAACTAGATAATTACGAATAGTATTGGCTTTCTTATCATATATGGCATATCTTGCTAGAGATATTAGTAATTCAAATTGTTTAGGATTTTCTTCCAATCTCTTATAAATTAATTCTTGAATTTTAGGATATTGAGGAAACTTAATAATTCCTGTATCCCAATATTTAGATTCATATTTTCCTAATTGATAATGGGCTTCTGCTGATATAAAAGATACGGGATATCTTTTAATTAGTGTTTTCCAAATTTTTTGAGCCTGTGTAAGGTTGTTGGTTAACTCATAGCCTCGAGCCCTTTTTAACAAGATATAAGGCATCAAAATAGGATATTCATTTTCTAGATTTTTTAATTGCCTTAAAGCAAGACCTCCTTCGTATCGCGCAAGTAAATCAATAGATAACAGATAGCGTGCACGTGCTCTTTCGATAGATTGCTTTTTTTGAGAAGCAATTTCTTTAAGAATATCTTTTCTTTGCTTTGCAGGAACTTCTGCTAGGGTTAGGACAATAGATTTTTTTTCAAGATCTTGTTGAAAAAGTAATTCAATATTATTATATTTCTTCTTCTCTACCCATTTTTTAAGTATAGGAAGTAAAAAAAAAGTATTAGTCAATCCGACTAATATTATGCTGAAAATAATAACTGATTGATACTTATTTTTTAGTTTATTGAACATTCCAATTTTATAAATAGTATTGAAAATTTTTTACTATGTTCTACGACTTATTTAAGTAATCTTAACTACTATCTTAATTAACTGATACTCGCAAACAAGTCAATATTAACTTTTTTGTAAATATATAAGAACTTGAAATGTTATCGTATCTTAATTATAAAAATATAAGTACTTTTTTAAAAAAGTATGAAAATGAAAATTAAACACACTAGGATGTCTTTGTTCTTTATGACTAAAAAAATATTTTAGTCATAAAGAACAAAATATTATATCTTTAATAAATTATATATTTTAACCAATATATAATTGCATTTTATTCACATGTATGTTGTGAGTAAACTCTAGAAAAAATATATAAGCGACTATAAAGTATATATAAGCCATTAAGAAAATCTACTATTTACCATACTTAATGGCATTTTTACTATACAATAAGCACCAAATTTAAGATAAGTATGCAGCTAATATTAGCCTTGATAAATTATAAAAGCAACTTTGTTTAAACATTGGCTCTAATTATTAAGAACGTTGTAAGATTTTTTGAAGAAGTCTATCATACACAAGTGGGTACTTTTAAGTTTAAGTATTCACTGAGTTAAATTACTCATTTTCTAGGTGTGAGGATTGTATATATGTTAAATTTATTGACTAAATCTTTTAAGACTATTCCAGTAACTTTAGGAATTTTTCTTTTGGTTACATCAGGGGTAACAGCTACAACTAACGAATTTAAAACTCAAAAAACAAAAATAAATACTGTTTCTTCTGAAGAAGCATTAGGCGTATTGAAAAATCGTCCACAACTTAAGATACCTGTCAGCCAGGATAACATAAAACAATTTAGAGATACGACTTTTAACAATCATATGTCTCAGGTAACTAGTATATCTGAGCTACAAGACGTTTCGCCTACGGATTGGGCATATGAAGCGCTTAGAAGCCTTGTTGAACGCTATGGTTGTATAGTAGGCTATCCTGATCGCACTTTTAGAGGTAACCATTCTACCTCTCGAAATGAATTTGCAGCCGGTTTAAATTCTTGTCTAAATACTATCGAAAGATTATTGCAAGAAAATGTAGCTGTTTTAAGAGAGGATATTGAGAAATTAAAACGTTTATCTCAAGAATTTGAACAAGAATTAATTGCTTTAGGAGCAAGAATTAGTAACCTTGAAGCAAGAGCTGCTTTTCTTGAAGACCACCAATTCTCAACTACTACAAAATTAAAAGGCGAAGTTTTATTTACCCTTTCTTCAGCTGCAGGAGAAAGAGCACTAGATTTTCGCGAACAAGATTTATTAAACCAAGGTGCACTACCTGCCGAACGCCGCCGTATTGATGATAATGCTACTTTTGGATATAGAACAAGGTTATTCTTAAGTACTTCTTTTTCGGGGAAGGATCTATTAAGAACTCGTATTCAGGCTGGTAGTCTTCCAAACCTTAAAGAGTTTACAGGAACTGAAATGACTCGTTTAAGTCATGACGCTCAACAAAACGGTAATGCGGTTGTTAATAAGTTGTACTATCGTTTTCCTGCTGGCAATTTTACGACTTGGGTTGGTGCAGAAAATTTAGAAATAAATGATATTTTTGATGAAGGTAATCCTTTTTTAAAAAGTTCTGGTACAGGTGCATTGTCAAGATTTATCCGTCGTGATCCTTTAACAATGAGAGGACCAGAAGGAATTGGTGGCGGTTTTGCATACAAAATTAATGATATGTTCACACTTAGAGGTCTTTATTTGTCCAAAGATGGTAATAAACCTTCTCTTGGCAACGGTTTGTTTAATGGTAATTTTACTGCTGGGAGCCAATTAGCCTTTAAGCCAATAGATTCAGTTTCATTCAATTTTCATTTCCTTCATTCTTATTTTAAGTCTAATGATGTTAACATCAGTTCCTCTACAGGAAGTTATGTTGAAAATCATTTTCGCTCTAAGTCTGTTAAAAATAAAATAGGACGAGGTATTGGTAGAGATCCCTTTTTAGGTGCTCCAACTATTAGAGATAGTTATGGAGCAAATGGTAATTGGCGCATTAATAACACATTTAACCTAACAGCCTGGGTTGGATATTCTCTGGCAAGAGCTCAAGGGCACGACTCATCACGAGTTAGTCGTCGTGGATTTGGAGCAGATTACTGGTCATGGATGACTGCTCTTTCTGCAGTAGATTTCTTTAAAGATGGAGCTGTATTATCAGTAGCAGGTGGTGCTTTACCTAACTCTCGGCGGATTGATGCTATTCCAGGAGACTTGACTATTCCAGATCAAGATACTCCTTACATAATTGAAGCTCAGTATAAATATCCAGTCAATGACAATATCCTTTTAACCCCTGGATTTTACGTAATATTACAACCAGATGGCAACAACTTAAACAATAGCATTTGGGTTGGAGCTTTACGAACTAGCTTTCAATTTTGATTAGAAAAATTATAGGGGAAAATAATACTTGTCTCTGATTCTATCGAGTATATTTTAAGTATTCTGGACTAAATTTGTTAGTTGGCTTATTGTTACTTTAAAAACTACTTTATCTCATAAAGTATAGATAAAATAATGGAACGTAATTTAGTAAATTAGCAGTTCCATTATTTTTTTTATCGAAATTACTGAAAAAAATTTTCAAACGAAGACGTTAGTCGTTAAATTTTTCTTATAGTTTTCTAAAATAATTAGTTAAATTTTCTATATATTTGTTTTAAGTATAAAATTTGCTAGTCAATTTTCCATGAGAAACGTTAACATAAATTAACAAGCATTCTTATTAAGGATTTCCTACGTCATAGACGTTATTATCTGCTTAAGTTTTTATTCCTGATATATTTTACTTAATTCTATCTTCACCCTATTTGAGAAGAGGTTGACAGCGTGAACAACAATAACAAAAAATGGCGCAATGCCGGACTATATGGACTCTTGTTGATTGTTATATTAGCATTAGTATCTGCTTTTCTAGATAATAGCAATACTCAGAGTCGTGAAAATCTTACCTATAGCGATTTCATTAATCAAGTAGAAAACAACCAAATTGAACAGGTAATATTAAGCGCAGATAGGACACAAGCTAAAGTTTCCAGCTCTAGTAGTGGTGCTCCTTCGTTGGTTAATTTACCAAACGATCCAGAACTGATTAATATTCTTTCTAAAAATAAAGTTGATATTATAATTCAACCGCAAAATAGTGAAGGAGTCTGGTTTCGTATTCTTAGTAGCCTTTTCTTACCTATATTGCTTTTGGTAGGACTTTTTTTTCTATTGCGAAGAACACAAAATGGACCTGGTTCTCAAGCGATGAATTTTGGTAAGTCAAAAGCACGAGTCCAAATGGAACCTCAGACTCAGGTTACCTTCGGTGATGTCGCTGGTATAGAACAGGCTAAGTTAGAATTAACTGAAGTAGTTGATTTTCTCAAAAATGCTGATCGTTTTACTGCTATTGGTGCAAAAATTCCTAAAGGAGTTCTTTTAGTTGGACCACCTGGAACTGGTAAAACTCTTTTAGCAAGAGCAGTAGCTGGAGAAGCTGGAGTACCTTTCTTTTCTATTTCTGGTTCAGAATTTGTGGAGATGTTTGTTGGAGTTGGAGCTTCTCGTGTTCGTGATTTATTTGAGCAAGCCAAAACTAATGCACCCTGTATTGTTTTTATTGACGAAATAGATGCAGTAGGTCGTCAAAGAGGAGCTGGTTTAGGTGGTGGTAATGATGAAAGAGAACAAACTTTAAATCAACTATTGACAGAAATGGATGGATTTGAAGGCAACACAGGAATTATTATAATTGCTGCTACTAACCGTCCTGATGTCTTGGATGCGGCTTTACTGCGCCCCGGTCGTTTTGATCGTCAAGTTGTTGTCGATAGGCCAGATTACGCTGGTCGAAGAGAGATTCTTCAAGTTCATGCTCGAGGAAAAACTCTTTCTAAAGATGTTGATTTAGATAAAATTGCTCGCCGCACCCCTGGTTTTACAGGAGCTGATCTTTCTAATTTATTAAATGAAGCTGCTATCCTAGCAGCTCGCCGTAGTCTTACTGAGATTTCAGCAGATGAGGTTAATGACGCCATTGATAGAGTTTTGGCAGGACCTGAGAAAAAAAATCGGGTTATGAGTGAAAAAAGAAAAACATTAGTAGCATTCCATGAAGCAGGACATGCACTAGTAGGTGCATTAATGCCTGATTACGATCCTGTACAAAAAATTAGTATTATTCCACGTGGTCAAGCAGGTGGACTGACTTGGTTTACTCCTAGTGAGGAAAGAATGGAATCAGGACTATATTCTCGTGCCTATTTACAAAATCAAATGGCAGTTGCCTTAGGTGGAAGAGTAGCGGAAGAGATTATTTTTGGAGAAGAAGAAGTAACGACTGGTGCCTCTAATGATTTACAACAAGTAGCAAGAGTAGCACGTCAAATGATTACCCGTTTTGGTATGAGTGATCGATTGGGACCAGTGGCTCTAGGAAGACAGAATGGTGGTGGAGTATTTTTAGGCAAAGAAATTGCTTCTGATAGAGATTTCTCAAATGAAACTGCATCTGCCATAGATGAAGAAGTTCGTCAATTAGTAGATACAGCGTATAAGCGTGCAAAAAATGTACTGGAAGATAATCGTCATGTTTTGGATGACTTAGCAAAAATGTTAATAGAAAAAGAAACAGTTGACTCAGATGAATTACAAACAATTCTGAATAATAATCAATTAACTATGGCTAAATTAGCCTAATATCAAGTTGATATAAATAAGGTTGTTAATGTAGTGTAATTTATTTAATACACTACATTAACAACCTTATTTATTTTATGATTTCTAAAAAATATTTTTTAAAAATGGATTAACTATATATTTTTTTAAAGTTCTTGAAAGTAAAATTTTAACCCTATAACTTATAGTCATAGCATATCTCTCTAGAAAACAATACCTAGATAGAATTTTATTTATTAAATACGACAATGATAATAACTTATAAACAAATTTAATAATTAAACTTATCATAGGAATTAGTAATTCTAGAACATAATTTTTTTTAGCCTATTAACCAATTCCTTAGAAAGTTAAAAAATGTAATATTTATAGATTTTATATGAATAATTTTTAAAATTCATCAAAAGCCTACTGCGCCATATGTAGATAAACTATCTAAAATACTTGACAGAAATTGTAGTGCAAGAATAGCTAAAATTGCAGAAATATCGATACCACCTAGTGGAGGTATAAATGAACGAAAGATATTAAGGTATGGATCAATAATAGGACTTAAAAAAGACATGGCATTGTATGCCCACTCTGCAGTTTGAAACCAAGAAAGTAAAATACGGATAAAAATTAATACAAGGTATATATTAAGAAATGTATTTAGGGTTTGAAAAATCAGCTGAGTGATCGCAGTGTTCATTTTTAATTATTCTCCTCATTTATAAATATATATTCTCTAACGATTCTATATCAAATCTAGATAACATGACATGACAAATTTCTTAGATACCTTTAGTTGTTTTTGTAGTGTTGTTTTTTGCTTAAAAAGCAAAATCGTTAATCAATAATTTCTATTAGTTGATTTTGTTGCCATAGAGTCTGAAAAATTCCAGGCATATTTACTAAGGTTTTATAAGTTCCAATTTGTATAATTTCTCCATGATTCATAACAAAAATTCTATCTGCATGAGCAGCCGCAGATAATTGGTGAGAAATAAAGATAACACTTTTCTTTTTTTCATTTGAGAGATTTTCAAGAATGCAAGTAGCAGTTTTATTATCTACACTAGAAAGAGCATCATCTAATATTAATATAGGAGAATCCATAAGCAATGCTCGAGCAAGAGCTGCACGTTGACGTTGACCTCCTGACAATGTAATTCCTCTCTCTCCTACTAAAGTTTCATATTGTTGAGGAAAGTTTAAAATCTCTTGATGAATTTGAGATTTTTTGGCTGTATGTATTACCTCAAAAATATTTTTTCTTGGATCCCCATAACGAATATTATTTAATATTGTAGTATTGAATAGGAAACTATCTTGTGGCACATAGGTAATAATTTCTCTTAATGATTTTAAATAAATTTCAGTAAAATCATGATTATCTAGGAAAAGTTCTCCAGCTTCAATATCTAACAAGCGAAGCAACGCATTAGCTAAGGTTGTTTTACCAGAACCAACAGGGCCTACAATTGCTACTATTTCTCCAGGCTTAATAGTAAAATTAATATTTCTAATCGTTGGATCTTTTTTGCCTGGATAGGTGTAAGATAGATTTTTTGCTACTATTGTCCCATTAACAGAGCTAATAGGTAAAAATTTATTATTAACTATATTGTTAACCTTAGGTCTTATGTTAAAAATAGTTTCTACTCTATCAATACTAACTTCTCCTCGTTGATAGGCCGTAATAGTAAATCCTAATAAAGCAGTTGGAAACACTAAACGTTCAACTAAAATTATTAAAGCAATAAAATCTCCTATACTGATATTGTTTCGATCAATTTCATATGCTCCAAAGCTTAGCAATAATAGCAAGCTAGTATAAGATAATCCTTCAATTAAAGGAAATAAAAAGTTTTCAATCTGGGCTAATTTTAATTTAGCTTGTAACAATTGATAGTTTCTATAGTTAAACTCTCGTTTCTCACTATTTTCTTGAGCATAAATTTTTATTAAAGATATATTACTCATATCTTCCTGAATTAATTGGCTAATTATAGATAGTTGGTTTTGTACAGCTAATTGTTGTTTCTGTAAGTTTTTGCTAAAGATCTTTACTATAACTAACATCAAAGGATAAACAATAACTGCACAAATACTGAGTAAGATGTTTATACTCAACATGACAGGAAAAGTTAGAGTATAAACAAAAATTGTATTAATTAAACTAAGTAAGGCAAAACCTACCAAAAGTCGAATGTTATCGACATCACTAGTTGCACGACTAATAAAATCTCCAGATGTATGTGTTGAAAAATATTCTGGTTCTAAAGTCAATAAATGTTGAAAAATCTTTTGCTTTAGACTAAATTCAACATCACGTCCTACTCCAAAAATTAGTAATCGAGACAACATTCTAATAATCCATGCAATTGAAGCCAATACGAAAATAAGAATAGCAGTTTTAAATACCTGATAAATATTAAAAGAATACCTTAAGCTATCGACGTTGTCCCTTATTAATAGAGGTATATAAACACCTAGGCTGTTAACTATTAGTAATGAAAGTGTACCGATTAATATACTAGCTTTATAAGGAACGAGATAAATAAACAATTGTTGTAATTTTAGTATTTTCATAAACTAATAATAAAGTTCCTTTTTTTGTAAAGCAGTATAGTAAAGGTATAACTAGAACGTAATGATACAAAAAAATACTTCTTTATATCTAATTAATGGATATGATAACTAATTAAGGTTTTAAAAATAGAAAATAAAAATTTTACTAACCCTTAAACTCTTAACCATTTAAAAAAGCTAATTTTTTTATCTTAGGAAAGGTAGAGAATCTTTTAAAATTAATTAGTTTAAGAAGTAACAATAATATCTCTAATATATGTTTTTATTATAAAATAAGTCTTAGATATAGATAATTAAGTTTAGGTAATTTGATAGGTATAATGTGGTATTACATTTTTTAAAAGACTAATTGAGATAAAGGAGTTAACATAAAGAGAGTCATCTAAAATTTGACTGAGCGAGACGAACTAGATTATTATCGAATTTAAATATTTGTTTCAATGGCTAAGACCCCAGTTTCATCCACCCGTAAAGTTTCCAAATTAGAAAAAATTAAGGAAACTAGTAACTTTTTGAGAGAACCACTAGCAACCCAATTATTAGAAAATAGTACTCATTTCACAGAAGAAGCAGTCCAAATTCTTAAATTTCATGGTTCTTACCAGCAAGATAACAGAGATAACAGAGTAAAAGGGCAAGAAAAAGACTATCAATTTATGTTACGTACTCGTAACCCAGGTGGTTTTATTTCTCCTCAGCTTTATGCCGCTTTAGATGAACTCAGTAATAATTATGGTAACCACACCTTAAGGATAACAACGCGTCAAGGACTCCAGATTCATGGAATTGTGAAAAAAAATCTAAAACTGGCAATTTCAACAATTGTCAAAAATATGGGTTCAACTTTAGGTGCCTGTGGGGATTTAAATCGTAACGTGATGTCTCCTCCTGCACCCTTTAAGAATCATCCAGAATACGAATACGCTAGAGAGTATGCAGATAAGATAGCTGACTTACTAAGTCCCCAAACATCAGCTTATTATGAAATTTGGCTAGACGGTGAAAAAACTATTAGTTCAGAAGAATCTCTTGAAGTTGTAAAAGCTCGTCAAAAGAATAGCCAAGGAAATTTCTTTGATGATGGAGATGAACCTATTTATGGTAAATACTATATGCCGCGCAAGTTTAAATGTAGTATTACTGTACCTGGAGATAATTCTATTGATTTATATACACATGATGTCAGTTTGGTAGTTATTACAGATAATAACAAAAAGTTACTTGGTTTTAATATTCTTACAGGCGGAGGAATGGGGCGTACTCATAATAAAGAAGAAACTTTTCCCCGATTAGCAGATCCTCTTGGTTATGTAAATAAACAAGATATTTATGAGTTTATGAAGTCAATTATAGCTGTACAGCGAGATTACGGAGATCGTAATCAACGCCGTCATGCTCGTATGAAATATCTCATTGAAGACTGGGGTTTAAATACATTTCGTAAAAAAATAGAGGAGTACTTAGGCAAAAAAATAGAACCGTTTAAGCCCCTTCCAGATTGGCAATATAAAGACTATCTTGGTTGGCAAGAGCAAGGAGACGGTAAGTTATTTTTAGGTATCTCTATAGAAAATGGTCGAATTCAGGATAAAGACAATTTTCGTTTAAAAACTGCTCTTAAAGAAATTAATAATAAATACTTTTTACCTATACGTTTAACTGCTAATCATAATCTTATCCTTTACGATATTGCTTCAACTTCTAAAGTAGAGATTGAAGCGATTCTTAAATCTCATGGTATCGTCAGTGATCCGCAAAAGTTAAATTTCTTAACCCGTTATTCTATGGCTTGTCCTGCCCTACCTACTTGCAGCCTGGCTATAACAGAATCAGAAAGAATACTTCCTACTATAATTAGTCGTATTCAAAATGTCTTACATTTATTGGATTTATCTTCAGAAAAAATTGTTATTAGAATGACAGGATGCCCAAATGGTTGTGCACGGCCCTATATGGCAGAATTAGGATTTGTAGGTAGTGCGCCAGGAAATTATCAAATTTGGCTAGGAGGTAACTCAGATCAAACTCAACTAGCTAAACCTTATATTGATAAATTACCTGATGAAGAAATAGAAAGTTTTATTGAGCCATTGTTCTTTTATTTCAAAAAAGAGAAACAAAACAATGAAAGTTTTGGGACATTTTGTCATAGAGTTGGTTTTGAAGCTCTTCATGATTTTTCTGCAACTTATGTACCCATAGAGTAATATCTTAAAGATAAAATTCTTCAATTAAAAAAAGAGATGACACTTGATCTTTTAGTTTGCAAGAAGTGAAAGTAATTAGGTGGATGAGAAAAAATTTTAATTTTTTCTCATCCACCTAATTTTTATAAGTAAAAAATATTAAGTCTACAGTCAGAATGTAAAATAACCTTATTGTGGGGCTAGTTTAAACTAATTGTTATATTTTTTGTAGTTTCTAAAATATAAGTTGTATGAGTTGGATTTTAAATCGACCTTTAAATAACGAAATATTACTATTATTGATACTTAGTTTAGATTCAATAAAAAGTTTTTACAAATATTTAATAACAATTTAAATAATTAAGTAAAAAATTTATGTAGTTAATTTATAGTAGAGTTAATAGTACGATGAATCGAAAGATTTAATGAATTCCATGAAAAATTATGATAACAAAATTATAGGCAAGGTTAAATTTTGTTAATGTCATCATGGTAAAAAAAAAGGCAAAATGGGCTTTGACTCAATCTATAACTATTGAATAAACCTATAACTATGGTGCAATTAAATACCCGTAAAGAGTTGCGTCAGCTAATCTGTAATAAATTAGCTTTACTATTAAAACAAGGAAACTTACAAGAAGCAAAAAAAATTCTTGTATCTGTACAACCTGTAGATATAGCTGAAGCTATTGGAGGTTTATCTAAATCAATACAAGTAATTGCTTTTCGCTTATTATCGAAGGAAGAAGCCATTGCTGTTTATGAACACCTAGAATCTACAGTTCAACAATCTCTGCTTGAGCAATTTAAGCAACAGGAAGTTAGAGATATAGTTGATAGAATGTCTCCTGACGACCGAGCTCGTTTATTTGATGAGCTACCGGCAAAAATCGTTCGACGTTTATTAGAACAACTAAGTCCTGAAGAAAGGCAAGCAACAGCTTTATTACTAGGATATGAGGAACATACTGCTGGGCGTATTATGACTCCAGAGTATATCTCCTTAAAACAAAGCTTTACTGTTTCTCGAACACTTGAACATATAAGGACTTTAGCTACTTCTTCTGAAATAGTTTATTACCTATATGTAACTGATGCTTTCCGCCATCTTGTGGGTATTGTTTCTTTAAGAGATTTAGTTTTATCTCATCCAGATACCATTCTTGGAAAAATAATGGTGAAAGATATTGTTTGTGTTAACACTAACGATGATCAAGAAGAAGTTGCACAAACAATACAAAGATATGACTTATTTGCAGTTCCTGTTGTAGACAAGGAACAGAGACTTGTTGGAGTAGTTACTGTAGACGATGTTATTGATATTATTCAACAAGAAGCTACTGAAGATATCTATGCTTTAGGAGGAGTTCAATCAGACGGTGAAAACTATTTTCAAACAGATTTATTAACAGTTACAAGGAAGAGGGTTGCATGGTTATTGATTTTGTTACTTACAAATACTGTTACTGGAATGATAATTAAATCTCAAGTCGCTTTGATAGAACAAATGGCAATTTTAACTGCTTTTATTCCACTACTAATAGGCACTGGAGGTAATGTTGGGGCTCAATCTTCGACAGTCGTGATAAGAGGATTGAATACGAACGATATTAGAGATCTTGGCTCTAAACAAGTAATTTTAAGAGAGCTCACAGCTGGAACTTTATTAGGAATTATCCTAGGAATTTTAGCTACAATTTGGGCCTATGGAGTTCAAGGAAGTTGGCTAGTATCTATATCTGTAGGTATCAGTTTAGTTATAATTGCAATTTTGGCTTCAATAGCAGGTTCAGCCTTACCCTTTGTTTTTAGAAGTTTTGGATTAGATCCTGCTTTAATGTCGGCTCCTTTTATTACAACTATAGTTGATGTAGTAGGGGTATTAATTTATTTTTCTACTGCTAAACTTGTCTTAGGATTGTAATTTTTTTCATATACAAAAAATTGTTATAGTATACTTTGACAAATAACACAAAGTAATATTACTTTAATATTTTACATTGGGCCTGCCAACGCAATAAATGGTCACATAGAACCAAAGCTACCATTGCATCAACCATAGGTACTGCTCTGGGCAAAACGCAAGGATCATGTCTTCCTTTACTAGATAAGATTGCCTCTATATTGTCAGATGTAACAGTTTTTTGTTTTTTTCCAATAGTTGCCGTTGGTTTAAATGCAGTTCGAATAATAATATTTTCTCCATTACTAATTCCTCCTTGAATTCCCCCTGATCTATTAGTTTTGGTACGTATGTTTCCAGTACTATCTATATAAAATTCATCATTATGCTGACTTCCTGTCATTAACGTTCCTTTAAATCCTGAGCCTATCTCAAACCCTTTGCTAGCTGGTAAAGACATTACAGCTTTAGCCAAGTCAGCTTCTAATTTATCAAATACAGGTTCACCTAAACCTTGAGGAGAATTACGTACAACACATTCAATAACTCCTCCTATTGAATCATTGCTTTTCTTAATATCCTCTATTAAAGAAATCATTTGTCTAGCAACCTTTTGATCAGGACAACGAATAAAGTTATTCTCAATTTCTTCAAAAGTAATTTTATTCGGATTTACTACTGCTCTTAAGTTTTTAACTTGTTTTACATAACTAATTATTTCAACGTTGTTAAATTGCTTAAGAATTTTCTTTGCGATCGCTCCTGCAGCTACTCTACCGATAGTTTCCCGTGCCGACGATCTACCACCACCTTGCCAATTCCTAGTTTTATATTTTGTCTCATACGTCCAATCTGCATGAGATGGTCTAAATTTGCTTTTCATCTCATCATAGTCTTGCGGACAAAAATCTTTATTGTGAACCAAAATAGTGATAGGAGTTCCTAAAGTTAAACCATTAAATATTCCAGAAACAATTTCACAATTATCCATTTCTTGGCGAGAAGTAGTAATTTTACTTTGACCTGGTCGACGACGGTTTAAATCTTTTTGAATATCTATTTCAGATATTTCCAAGCATGGAGGACAACCATCAATGATTACCCCAACTACTCCTCCATGTGATTCTCCAAATGTGGTAACACGAAATAGTTTACCAAAAGTATTACCCATATGACTTATTTTGAATTGAGATTCATTATATCGTAATGATTTTGAATATAGAATTTGATATATTTTAGATAAATTAATTTACCTAAAACTATTAATTTTTGATAAATTGACTAAACCTGAGAAAAAAATAAAGCTACAATTATTATGGCTGTATTTTAAGCAGCATTGGAGAAAATGCGGAATGACTACTATGAACCTAACAGAAAAAGATATTTCCGCTTTAACAGAGCAGGATATAATAGCCCTTGTAGCTCGTTTAGATCAAGACGACTACAACAATCCTTTCGAGTCTCTCGAAGACTGGCATGTATTAAGAACAATACTTTTTCAGCGCCAAGATCTGGCTGAACCTTATTTACATTTACTTGATATTGAAGCATATGATGAAGCATAAGTCATATTGTCATTTCAACAACTTCCTACTAAATTAGGTAGTAGTATAACCTTTATAATTTTTCTAGTGAAAATAGCAAATCTTTATCTTGTACTAAATATATTTTATTTGATAACTAGATTTATTTTTACAAGAGCTCAAATGTAAGAGCGATCTATAAGAAAAAATATTATTTAGGTTTTTTAGTAGATCGCGTACTTAATAATTATTGATCTAATCTTTTGTATCTATCAAAGAGAAAAATCCAGGAGCTTTGCCATTTGCAGTATTACTATCTTTTTGAGAAATAATTACTGCTCCAACATGATCGCTCATAACTGCAACTTTCTTTTCAGTTTGTTTTTCACAAGTAAGTTCGATTAGTTGAGGGGAAGATTTCATTGCAGCAACAATTTCCTGATATAAAATTTCTGCATCTGCAACTTCTTTTCTGTGTACAGAAATTGGAATAGGTGTGTACTTTAAGGCTAGATCAATACTAATCATAAATACTCCTTTCAATATATACTATGAAAAAATTATTAGTCAAAATTTTCGAACGTCCTAAATATAAGAAATATCTAGATAATTATTATTATCGTTGACTTAATATATTAGGGTATATGTTTTACCTAAGAGTTACATATAAATTTTTTATATCAATATGAACAGATAAGAGAATAGGTGTTCTGATGTTCAGTCATATACATATAATAATTATAGATTAATAATTACTTGTTTTGTTTAATGTTGATTTTACTACTTCAAATATTAAAAAACGTTATATCATTCATTTAGTTCCTAAAATATAATATTAAAATTATTTAACATACTGTGCTATATAAACGTCACAATCGTCTAAAAGAAGTTTTAAAAAAACGTCAGCCTCATTTAACCGTTTTAATGGAAGATATTCACAAGCCTCATAATTTATCAGCAATTATTCGTACTTGTGATGCAGTAGGCATATTAGATATTCATGTTGTTAATAAAAACGGAAACTATCCTACATTTAGTAAAATTTCTCAAGGTAGTGATAAATGGGTATTTATAACATCGTATAACAATATTAATGATGCGATAAATACTCTAAAACATAGACAATTTAAAATTTATGCAGCTCATTTTAGTAATATTGCAATTGATTATAGAAATGTAAACTATACAGAACCTATAGCTATTTTACTAGGTGCAGAAAAATGGGGAGTAAGCAAAGAAGCATCCCAATTAGTTGATGGACATATAACCATTCCTATGTTAGGCATGGTTCAATCTTTGAATGTTTCTGTTGCTGCTGCAGTGATTTTATTTGAAGCTCAACGCCAAAGATTAGAGGCGAAAATGTACACTAAAATACAACTATCACCTAAAACTTATAGTAAAATCTTATTCGAATGGAGTTATCCAAATATTTCAGAACTATATAAAAAAAATGGAAGACAATATCCAGCTTTAGAAGAAAATGGACAAATACTTGAAGGTAATGTATTAATCTAAAAATATTTAGTGATTAACGGGAAATATACATTAGATTTAAAGATATTTGATTACAAATAATAATCCCAGTTCAAACATTTTCAATTACATAACTATGGTTAGCATAAACGAAAATTACCTTAAGCTTAAAGCAGGATATCTTTTTCCTGAAATAACTAAAAGAGTCAATACTTTCTTAGTCGCTAATTCTAATACTGAGTTAATTAAGCTTGGTATTGGAGATGTGACTGAACCTCTTCCAGAAGCTTGTAT
Source organism: cyanobacterium endosymbiont of Braarudosphaera bigelowii (assembly GCF_020885515.1). Classification (NCBI taxonomy): domain Bacteria; kingdom Bacillati; phylum Cyanobacteriota; class Cyanophyceae; order Chroococcales; family Aphanothecaceae; genus Candidatus Atelocyanobacterium; species Candidatus Atelocyanobacterium thalassae. Next base: position 42,946 of record NZ_AP024987.1, read on the forward strand.
AAAAGCTATGAAAAACGCTGTAGAAGATATGGGAGATCATAGTAAATTCAAAGGTTACGGTCCAGAGCAAGGTTATCAATGGCTAAGAGAAAAAATTGCATACTATGATTTTCAATTAAGAGGTTGTGATATTGATGCCTCAGAAATATTTATATCAGATGGATCAAAATGTGATACAGGAAATATTCTTGATATATTTGGTAAAAATAATAAGATTGCAATTACAGATCCTGTATATCCAGTCTATGTAGACACAAATGTAATGGCCGGTAATACAGGTCCCATAAATGTAGAAAATAATAGATATGATGATCTTATTTACCTTCCTATTAAAGCAGAGAATAACTTTGTTGCTAATATCCCTGATGTTAAGGTAGATCTGATTTATCTTTGTTTTCCGAATAATCCAACTGGCGCTGTTGCTAATAAAGAATATTTAAAATCTTGGGTTGATTATGCACAAGCTAATAATTCAATCATTCTTTTTGATGCAGCATATGAAGCTTTTATTACAGAAGAGACTATTCCACATTCTATCTACGAGATAGAAGGGGCTAAAAATTGCGCTATAGAATTTCGTTCATTTTCTAAGAATGCTGGTTTTACAGGAACTCGTTGCGCATTTACTGTAGTACCAAAAACTTTGATCGCCAATACAGCAAATGGTTCTACAGTAGAACTTTGGAAAATGTGGAATCGTCGTCAATCTACTAAATTCAATGGTGTATCTTATATTATTCAAAGAGGAGCAGAAGCTGTTTATTCTGAAGAAGGAAAAATACAAGTTAATAATTTAGTAAAATTTTATCTTGAAAATGCAAGAATAATACGTAAACAGTTAAACACCACAAAATTAGACAAAGTCTATGGAGGTATTAACTCACCTTACATATGGTTAAAAACTCCAGAAAATATCTCTAGCTGGGAGTTTTTTGATGAACTGTTACGAACAGTAAATATTGTAGGAACTCCAGGATCTGGATTTGGCTCCTCAGGAGAGGGTTATTTCCGTATTTCGGCTTTTAATAGTAGGGAAAATGTTGAAGAGGCGATGAAACGTATAAAGAAACACTATAAAGTTTAATTTTCAAACAAATCATATTAAGTTAAGTTACCTTATACTTTAAATAAGACTCGATACTTAATATAGATTCCTACCAGAATTGTCAAAAATATGCAGACAAAGCCTAGACCTAGATAATTAGGAGTCCAAAAAACCGTCTCAATCCTATTTATTTTTCCTGCTTCAAGTTTCCAGCTAATTCGTTGTTTTTCTTTGTCAAAGTTTTCGTTAAATTTATTATTTTTATGAATATTTTTAATATGCCAAGGAGTACTTAATGTAAATTCTAAATCTAACAACGAATCTGGTCTAATCAATTTATTCCCTTTCTTAGAAAATATTTCTAAGTCGCGTAAATCAATTTCAATACTTAGGTTATTGTATTCTGCTAATAACAAATTATGTTGTTGAATTGACATTTTTGTTTCTAAATGAGCCTTATTAAGGTCTTCACTTTCGATACCAGAAGTTACAAAGGACCTGCTAGGATTGAAAAATAAATTAAATTTTTCTACTAGATCAGTACTGCTATAAAAAGGGATAGTAAATAATAATTCATTTTCAGAAAGCTTTTTTACTTTTCCTTTTAATTTCTTTGTACGATCTTCTAAGCTATTTAACCATTTATTTATCTCAACTGGGCTAAACTTAGATAATTGTTCTGTTACGCTTACATGTTGAACAATTTCTCCATGATGTTGACTGTAAAAGTTAACTCCAATATCATAATGAACACACCCCGAGAGAAAGATTAATAAACTAAATATGAGACAAAAAAATATAGATTTCATGTTTTTCACTTTATCTGTCTGTTTATGCGTTTTATTGCAAGAATTCATATTTATTTACTCCTCCTAAAGTATTGATTATTATTAATCTTCATCCCAATCATTGTCATTTGCAGAGCTTCCTCCTCCAACAGTAACCAAGTCAATTTGTTGTCGATAATAATCAACACTTTTTACTTCGACTTCAACCTCATCACCTAAGCGATAAGCTATATGATTTTTACGGCCTACTAGACATCCATGACGGGAACGGTATTCGTACCAATCGTCTTTGAGAGAACTAACATGAACTAATCCTTCTACCAATAAATGTTCAATTTCAACAAAGAATCCATAAGATTGAACACCTGTAATCAGTCCCTGAAATACTTTTCCTGTTTGTTTTTTCATTTTCTCTGCTTTTTTTAATCCCTCAAGATCTTTTTCTGCATCTTCAGCAGTTTTTTCTTGATCATTAAGATGACTGACTAGAAAACGAAAATCTTCTTCTAATTCTTCCTGAATGGTTGGAGGTAAAACATTCCACGTAATATTACCATGACACTTACTACTATAAAGATCGACCCCAATTTTTGTTTGCTTAGTTCTACGATCTCTACCCTCACTAAAGACCAACTTTAGTATTCTTTGAATTAATAAGTCAACATATCGTTTACCTGGAGATATACAATGACTATAAGAGTCATTATATGCCAAACCAAAATGAGGACCTGGATTACTATTATATCTGGAAGATTTTAGAGTTCCATGGAGTAAATAGTTAAGAACATTAACATGGGAAGATTTGTTTAGTAATTGAGTTAGATTATAGTAATCTTGTGGAATAATTTCTTCATCATATTGAAGATTAAATTCAATACCTAGATTTTGAACCAACTTTAGTAAATCTTCTAACTCTTCCCAATCAGGTTCTGGTTGAGTGCAATAAATTCCTGGTATTCCTAATGCATTAATATGAGTAGCTACAACTTTATTTGTTAAGATTAATAGTTCAGTTAATAAAGAACGAATAGGCGTTTTAGATGAAGCCATAATAGTTCCAACTCTATTTTCATCTTGGTAAGGTAATTTAGGCTCTAGCTGCAGCTCAAATCCTCCTCTTTGTAGTCTTTGGGCTTTAATTAAAGGACTCACAGTAAAAAATAAGTTTTGAAGTTTTTCAATTAAACTTTTTTGTTTATCATGAACTTTATTTGGATCTGCCAAAAGCTCTTGTGTCTTCTGATATGTTAGCTGATGATCAATATTAATAATTGTAGGTTTAATTGAAAATTCTAACAGTTGACCACTTCTATCAAAAGTCATAATTACTGAAACTGTAAGAGAATCTTTATTTAGTTTCAGAGAATAATTTTCTATTATGAGTTCTGGTAACATAGGTAAAACTTTTTCACCTAGATAGAATGTTGTACCACGTTTCTTAGCTATTTTATCAAGAGAGGACCCTGGTTGAATATAATGAGCTATGTCTACAATATGAACTCCTAATTGCAAGTGATTATCTTCTGTTTCCTCTAAAGTAAAAGCAGTTTCAATAAAAGGAGGGCAATCTCTAATTATATCTTCAGTAAAAGTAAAAGATGTAATATTTCTCCAGTCAGAACGTTTTTCTAACTCTTCGTTTGCAATTTTCTTAGGTAATTGCTCGGCTAGTTTTAATTCATCTTCTGTAAAATTTTGTGGTAAATCATGTTTACAGCAAACAATATCAGTATCTGCTGCTGCTTCCGCATCGCTACCTAAAACACGAGTGACCTTCCCAACAGGAGGATGTTCTCCAATAGGATAACGAACTACAGAAACATGGACTAGGTGATCTACTGCTTTTTCTAAGTTATTTCCTTCTTCTGCAAGTGATAATTCAAATAGTAAGCGATCATCCAAGGGAATAGCATGATAGTTTTCATTATCTTTTTTAACTTGAGCTAATAAAGATGGGTTAGAACGTTCTAAGATAAGCTTTACTTCACCTTCTGGTGAGCGCCGACGAGTTCCTTCTTTGATAATCTTTACTAGTACTCGATCTCCATTCCAAGCGTTACTTAAATGAGCTTCTCTTACATAGATATCTTCTTCATCTTCATCATCTTGAATTGCAAAACAAAATCCTTTACTCGAACAACGTAATTTAGCTTGAACAAGATTGTCTTCCAAAATACGACGATATTTACCTCGTTCTTTTTCTAAAATACCTATCAGTTCTAAGGTGTCAAGTATAGCTTGTAGCTGTTGTATACTTTTGTTATCTTCACACCCTAATTTTTTTTCCAAATGTTTGGCCGCCACCAATTTGTTATCACTGAAGTAGGATAAAAGTGTAGCGATTGAAAATTCCATCTATAATAGTCCTTTCTAAAATGTTAAGTGAATCTAAATTAATCTAAAAAAATGAAATGATAAACATTAAATCTAATAGTGAATAAGTATTTTGCTTAAAAACATATTCTAGTTCTAGAGATAGCTGTTTAAGCATTAAGGTCACTTTTTCTTCTATAGATTATAAAATTGCCTTAGAAAACTGTTGATGTTGTGTTGGAGAAATATGTTTCTAAAGCAGACAAGAAATTTATTTTCATAAAGAATAGCTCTTGTTCGAAACTAAGTTTATTGAAAATTAGAAAAATTAATTAGTTAATTTACTTTTCTATATAAATATATCCGGTTTACTATTCTAACAATAGAAGTGACATTCTGAGCTCAGAAGTAAGAAAAATAAAATAGTTATTGATCACAAAGTAGTATATAACTATAAATATTTTTAGATAATTTTTTGAGTCAAAATTTCACATTATTAAAACAAAAAGTCAGTGACTGATGACTAGGAAGAGTACTATCATCTGATATATTTAGAACTCTATTATAATCAATAACAAGGTTTCTATCAAATCTTGTCTAAATATATAAACATAGTGAAGTTCAATATTTTTTTATTAATTCAATAAAAAATCTATCATAAATAGTAAAATGTAATTTATAAATAATGCTATTTATAGTAACAATTTTTCTCTATAAAAAACTTAGAACTGTATATATATAAAGTCAAAAATTAACGTGAATTTTTTAATTTCATGCTTAGATCATTGTTATAATAACTATTATATTTGTCTTAGTTGTTTCAAACTTTATAAAATTGTTATGTATCTGCTAAGTATTCTAAAAAATTAGATTTAGTTTTTTATTTATAGTTGCTATATCGCTAAGCTTTTATGATTTCAAGCAATTTACTAATTTGATTCTTTTTACATATACAAATCTATTTAAATTGAATATTATCAATAGCGCCATTACTAATTAATCAAGTTCACATTATATTTTTTAAAAGTTGATATTTAACTATGTTAAATATCAACTTTTAAATTTACATAAAATAAAAAAGAGCTCCAATTATTATTTATAGGCTAAGATTATTTTTTGATAATGTAATCACCATGAACTTCCAAAACAAATTTAATAGAAAACGAAGACGTTTGTGAACCATGAGGAGAATTGATTAGTTTTATTCCCTCTTCTATTTGCTCAAAATTTGGAGCTCGTAAATTGTTGTATTGTAGAAACATGCGAATAACTCTTCTTTGTAAAGCTAAAGGTATCCGTTTCAATAACTTTTTTTTGAGCTGCGTTTTTTCTTCATTTGTAACTAATTTTAGAATTTTCTGCGCTTCTTTTTCTAAATAATCAGATTCTGCTTTTAAAACTTTAGCTGTTTGGTACAAAGTTTTTTCGACTTGAGGATTAAAATTTAACTTTAAATAAGGTACTAGTTGTTTACGAATCCTGTTACGCACATAGTTAAAGTTGGTGTTAACTTCATCTTCCCAAACCGGTAAGTTAAATTGTTTACAAAAAAATAGTGTTTCAGCACGAGAAATATTTAATAGAGGCCGTACTAAGTTAATTGAGTCTACTAAAGTACGTGTCCATGTTAATACACTTAAACCATGACTTCCTGCACCTCTAATTAAATTGTATATTACTGTTTCAGCTAAATCACTTGAAGTATGACCTGTAACTATTTCGCTAAAATTATTTTCTTTTGCAATTTCCAGCAATGCTTTATAGCGCCATTCCCTCGCTACTGATTCAGTAATTTTTAATATTCGTGTCTGTTTTAAATAAAAATCAATGTTCCAATCTTTAGATATCCTTTTAACATGATCTGAAATACCTATATCGGAAGGCCAACCATGATCACAATGAGCAATAGCAATTTCCCAGTCCCACTTTAGTCGGAGATCCATGATTATTTTAAGCAAGCAGAGTGAATCTTGTCCTCCTGATACTGCAACCAATATACGTTTTCCAGGAGGAAGAATTAAGTTGTTTTGAAGGGTTTTATGTACTTTTGTATGAAGTAATGTCCACATTAAGTGTTCTGTACTCTGCTGAATAAATATATAGAACAAACATAAAAATTATTCGATAATAATTTTCGATATTAGAAATCATACAAAATTAGCTTTTTAGACAAAAAAGATGACACCATTTCTTTAGCCAAAACTTTGTCCTATAAAAACCAACCATAAGAATGTAAACCATTCCCTAAAAGATTTACTCCTAGATAGCATACCCAAACCGCTATAAATCCTCCCGCTGCAAGAATTGCAGGCCTCCTGCCTTGCCAATCTTTAGTGATTCTAGCATGTAAATAAGCAGCAAATACTAGCCAAGTGATCAAAGCCCAAGTTTCTTTTGGATCCCAACTCCAATAAGAACCCCAAGCTTCATTAGCCCATACAGCTCCAGCAATTATGCCAATAGTTAATAGTGGAAAACCTAGACCGATGATTCGATAGCTAAGATTATCCAATTTATCTGCTAAGTTAAGATGTTGAGGGGAAAGGTTATTTTTTGTTATAAATGCATCATTCGTATTTAAAAGGATTTCTTTTTCATGATTTTTGGGAAATTCCTTTAACGAACTATTTCGGTAGCTTCCTGTTCCAACAGAACTGCCACGAAGACTAATATCTTGATCTCTAGTAATAATTAAAAAAGCAATAGCCATGACGGAACCTACCATCAAAGCAGAGTAACTCAACATCATAACACTGACATGCATCATCAACCAATTCGACTTAAGAGCAGGGACGAGAGGAGATGAAACCCTCATATCTGAAGGTAGAGATATTGTGGCAAAAGCAGTAATTGCCATAGCTATAGGTGTTGTAACAGCTCCTATTAAAGATATACCAACCATTGATTCAACTATTAAATAAGTAGTTGTAATACCCCAAGCTAAGAAAAATAGTGATTCATACAAATTACTCAAGGGGAAATACCCTCCTTCTAGCCACCTTGCTCCCAATAAAGTTGCTATTAATAAATTTGCTATTATTCCTCCAGTAGTTCCTAAAGTAGGAAACCATGTCAAACTAGGAAAAGCTGTTCCTATCCAGTAAATTAGCATTGTTAGTAACAAAACAAAAAACGATGCATTATCTAAAAAATTTTCTAGGATTACTAAGTCCATAAACTATTTAATCTCCAACATCTTACTAGCTTATTTTCCTATTTTATTGTAGATTATCAATATTTTTCTATATGGCAAAAATCTCAAGTTATTCAGCTAAATATTAATATAATTATTGATTTATACTTCCATCTTAATACATAAAACTTTAACTGAATCAATAAGAGTTTATTATTTTTTGTTTTCCTAAGACTAATGCATATGAGATATCAACATGTATTTTTTTAGACCTCATTATAAAATTTTCTATTACCAATTATTAGTACTGGTTAAATTTTAAATCATCTAGATATGAAAAAAGCGATGTTAACACTCTTATATTTTTAAATAACTTTTAAAATATAGATTCAATCTTTTTTTAAGAATAATTTTTATCCTAAAATATAATTTGCTAGGTATTAATGTTGTCAAAAATATTGGATTTTTTAGCTTTTATGCAAAAGTAGTATTATAGATAGTAGTCTAGAAGTGCTAAATTAATGATCATCAAACGTAGCAAAAAGTCTCAGAACAGACCTGATGATACTTCTTTGAAAGAACATAAAAGAGATCCGGTAGACATTCAAAAAAAAGAAAAAGATTACTTTATAAATGATATTCGCCCAGGTTCTTTTAAAGAGTATGTTGGGCAAAAAGATTTAAAAAAGATATTAGATATTGTTATTAAAGCCGCTAAATTACGAAATGAGCCAATCGATCATTTACTTTTATATGGACCGCCTGGACTGGGTAAGACAACTATATCTTTGATATTAGCATCAGAAATGGGAGTTGATTGCAAGATAACTTCTGCACCGTCTTTAGAAAAGCCAAAAGATATAATCGGACTTTTAGTAAAACTGAAGCCTGGAGATGTTTTATTTCTTGACGAAATTCATCGGCTCAACCATTTAGCTGAAGAATTATTGTATCTAGCAATGGAAGATTATCGTCTTGATATTACAATTGGCAAAGGACAATCAACCAAGATAAGTAGTATCTCATTGCCAAAATTTACACTAATAGGAGCTACTACAAAAATTGGCAATGTATCTTTTCCTTTACGGGATCGTTTTGGACTGGTACAGCGTCTAAAATATTATGAGTATCATGAGTTGATTTTGATTATTAAGCGTAGTGCCATAGTTTTGCAAACTTCTATTACTCATGAGGGAGCAATTGAAATTGCTATTCGTTCTAGAGGAACTCCTAGAATTGCTAACCGATTATTAAGAAGAATTCGTGATTATATACAAGTTAAACGAATGAATCTTATTACTAAAGATTTAGCTATAGAAGCTTTAGACCTATATAAAATAGACTCCAAAGGATTAAATTGGACTGATCATTTGATCTTAGAAACTATGATCTTTCAATTTAATGGAGGCCCTGTTGGTTTAGAAGCCATTGCAGCATCTACTGGAGAAGATATCAAAACTATTGAACAGGTTTATGAACCATATTTACTACAAATTGGCTATGTAAACCGTACACCCAGGGGAAGAGTCGTTACAGAAGCAGCATATAAATATATAGAGACAATAAAGAAAGGGTAAATATTTACAAAAAAGTTATGTTTTAATTAGTATTTACTATTTCATTCCGGTTGAAAAATAGTTCTACAGTTTATCAATCGCCTCTTTCAAGATTTAATTAAGTCATATTATCTTTCTCTTTTATCTATAGAGGAAAGATAATACAACCTAGTAAAAGTGACAATCTTAAAAGATAGGAAAAGTATATTTCGTGAAATTGTTATATTGGTTTATTAAAGTTGATATTTAATCTTAATAAAATACATAGTAAGTAGTATTTACCCAAAACTTATGTCTAACCAAACAGTTTTTAACAATTAACCATGCCATATTTTTTCCAATATTACTGATGAATGAATATCAGCTAATTTATTGCTGGGAGATTCGATTGTAATACAACGATTATGATTTGTAGGAATTTTTTGATTAGGATTAGTATCTGCAAATAATGCTATTGTGTATGTTCCTACAGCTATACTTAATTGTAATGGGACACTATCAGTACAAACTAAAAGGTTAGCTCCAGCAATGATTGCAGAAAGTTTGCCTAAATTATTAGGATTGATTGTTTTAAGATGTTTACAATTGTTTAATATAGGCTTTGTCCATGCTTCATCTATACTGCTTTGTAATAAAATTACTGACAAGGAAGGTTCTTTTTCATAAATTGTATTAATAATGTCTATCCAACTAGATGTTGGATAGACATTATTAATACCTCCATGTATCACGATATAACCGTTTTCTGCTACTTCTAAACGTTGTAATTCTTTCTCAGCCCAGCTTATATCATCCGTTGGGACAGCTATTTTTATGGAAGGACAAGGAGATTGAATATTTAAATTTAAAAGTAAATCATGATATGTTTTTGCAGCATATTGTTCTTTATCTTGAATGATTGAATGTGACAGTAACCATGACGTTTGTGTCTTGTAACCAATACGCCAAGGAATACTATTCGACCACAGTAATAATTCCAGAATCCAGTTTTTTTCAGCAGTTATAGCAATGTCATACCCTTTATCACGAATTACTCCAATTAAATTGAGATAGTCAGCAGATGTGTGACGGTCTTGGTAATCAAAAACAAGAATCTCATTTATATAGGGACATATTCGATAAGCAGATTTTGCCGATGGTTCTACTAGAACGTCAATAAGTGCATTAGGATATTTAATTTTAAGACTTTCTAGAGTTGGGAAAAATAAAAGTTGCTCATTTATTCCGCCAGGAACTAAAGATAATATTCGCATAGTTTACGTCTAAATTATTGTGTTTATCCATCTAGATTACGACATAACAGTTCAACTTTAATAAAAAAGTTTTAAAAGTTTCCTTAATACCAAGAAATAAATTTCAATAAGATTGAGAGAAAATATTTTTATATTAATTTTTTGAAGCCTACGCATCACTTCCCTAAACAAATAATGACAATTAAAATTAATATAATATTCATAGAATAAAGTTTATTTTTAGTAATTGTTTTTATATGAAATTTAAATATTTTTAAAATATAGAAATTATTGAATAATTTTTTAGATGTTTAGTTTTGCTTTAAAGTTGAACAATATGAACAAAATTGCCTTATTTGGAACAAGTGCAGATCCTCCTACTACTGGACATCAGTTAATTATTTCATGGTTATCATTTCATTACGATAAAGTAGGAATTTGGGCTTCTAATAATCCTTTCAAAAAGCATCAAACCTCTTTGTCTCATCGAACAACAATGCTTAGATTGCTAATTGAAAATATGCATCCATCTCGTTGTAATATTCATCTTTCAAAAAATTTAAGTCATCACAGAAGTCTTGTAAGTATCGCTAGGGCTAAGAATATTTGGGAAAGGCAAGCAGATTATACTCTAGTAATTGGTTCAGATCTGGTGAAACAAATTCGTCAATGGTATCGTATCGAAAAATTATTTTCCGAAGTCTCTATTTTAATAGTTCTTCGCTCTGGTTACGTAATTGATAAGTTAGATTTACAAACATTAGTTAGTTTAGGAGGAAGATGTCAAGTTGTTGACTTAAATGCTCCTGGTTTCTCTTCTACTACTTATCGAAAATATGGAGATCGAAATGTACTAACTAAATCTATTCAAGATTACATTGCCCAAGAGCAATTATATATATGATATGTAGAAAATATAGATAAATGACTTTTATAAATTATAAAAAAACTATATTTTTAATTACAAATATTTAAAAGATAGAATGGTGAAGTTCGTTTAATAGTAAACAAGATAATATTAGAATTATATTTGATATAAAATATTTAGTTATTTATAAGACTAACGTTTAAATCAACCAACTATGAAAATTTTAATCGCTCAGCTAAACCCTGTTGTTGGTAACTTAAAATATAATGCTGATAATATTTATAAATCAGCTATTTTAGCAAAACAAAGAGAAGTTCAGTTATTATTAACTCCAGAACTTTCCCTATGTGGTTACCCTCCAAAAGACTTGGTATTAAGTTCTACTTTTATTGAAAATTCATGGTTAGAATTACAGAAATTAGCAAAAAGAATACCAAAAAAACTAGCAATTTTAGTTGGTATTGTTACTAAAAATTATTACTCAGATATTAAGGGAGAAAAGCCACTATTTAATAGTGTTGTTTTACTTCAAAACAATACTATTAAACAAATTTTTCATAAACGCCTTTTACCAAATTATGATGTATTTGATGAAAAACGTTATTTTGAGTCGGGGAAAACAAGTAACTTTTTTGAACTACCATCTTCTTCACAAGAAAATCAATTTTCTAGAATTGGAGTAACAATATGTGAAGATTTATGGAATGATCAAATTTTTTGGGGACAGCGAAACTATAAGAATAATCCTATTGAAGATTTAGTTAAATATAAAGTCGACTTTATTGTTAATTTATCAGCTTCTCCATACATTATTCGTAAGCAAAAAGTTAGAGAATCTATGTTAAAACATAGTTCAAGACTATATCAGGTACCTATTGTTTATGTTAATCAAGTTGGGGGTAACGATGATTTAATTTTTGATGGATATAGTTGTGCCACTAATAAAAAAGGAGAAATTATTCTATGTACTAAAGGATTTCAGGTACGTACAGAAATTATTGAATACAGCCACATAACCAGAGACCTTAAAGTAAGCTTCAATAAGAATTCCAACATAACAAAAGAAGAAGAAATTTGGTCAGCACTAGTATTAGGATTGAGAGATTATGCAATAAAGTGTGGATTTTCTAAAGTAGTTTTAGGTTTAAGTGGAGGTATCGATTCATCGCTAGTTGCTTCAATAGCAGCTGAATCTTTAGGTCCAAAAAATGTTCTAGGGATACTAATGCCTTCTCCCCATAGTTCACAGCACTCAATTACTGATGCAAGACATTTGGCTAATAATTTAGGCATTAATAGTTATATGATTCCTATTAATAATATTATGTTGGCATATGATTTCTCATTAAACTCACTATTTAAAACAGTAGAAATTGGAATTGCTGAAGAAAATTTACAGTCGAGAATTAGAGGAAATATATTAATGGCAATTGCCAACAAATTTGGACATTTACTACTTTCAACAGGTAATAAATCTGAAATATCTATAGGATACTGTACTCTATATGGAGACATGAATGGTGGTATAGGCGTTATTGCAGATGTTGCGAAAACCCAGGTTTTTTCTCTTTGTAATTGGCTTAATAGATTCCAAGAAATTATTCCCAACAATATCCTTATTAAACCTCCAAGTGCTGAGTTAAAACCTAACCAGATAGATCAAGATTCCCTACCTCCTTATAATATTTTGGATGATTTACTAAATAGATTTATAAATCATCATCAATCTATTGAAGAAATACAGAAGGTGGGTTTTGACTATGATTTACTATATAAAATAGCAAAGCTAATCATTCGCGCTGAATTTAAGAGGAAACAGGCTCCCCCAGGATTAAAAATTACAAACCAGGCTTTTGGTACTGGATGGAGAATGCCTATTGCAAGCCATTTTGAACTGAACTAGCATTACAACAACATTCATTTTATCATTCAAACTTAATAGAATTTTAAAACAACACTGAATTATTACAGAGTACATAGTTCATATGTATGCAATATTTAAAACATCATATAAAGTTGATTTTTTTGACCTTATTAAATTAGTGAGTAATAAAATCAAGATATCCTTGGTCGCCGTTTATAATGACATTAATTCCTACTGGCAAAATGGCATTGACTTTACCATGTCCAAAAGGCAAATTTGAGATAATTGGAATATTAAGATCTGATAAACGATCTCGTAACACTTCTTCTACAGTCCAAGAAGGGTTTTTAGAAAAAGTATTACATTGATTAAAGCTTCCTAATACAATTCCATGAACTTTATGAAATATTCCCATTAGTCTCCATTGTGTTAATATTCTATCAATTTTGTAAGGATCCTCTCCAATATCTTCTAATGCTAAAATAGTTCCCTTAAGGGAAGGCTGTAGTGGAGTTCCTAATAAATGAGTAGCTACAGTCAAATTAGCTGGTAATAATATTCCTTGGTTGATACCACCACCCCAACCTTCACCTTTTAAACTCGGTAATTTAAAACCTTGAATATAACTAAAGAATCGTTCGATAGACCAATTAGGTTCATCACATAATGTAGTTAACACAGGACCATGAATACTTCGAATCTTTATACTAGCTAATTTCCATAGTAAGACTGTAATGTCTGAAAAACCAATAATCCATTTAGGATATTTTGTAAGTAGAATACTTAATTGTTTTTGCTCAAACAATCTAATAGAACCATAACCTCCTCGAAGTGGAATAATTGCCTTACATTTTGGATTTTGTAAAGCTTCTAACAAATCACTAATACGCTGATTATCTGTACCCGCTAAGTACCCGTGACATGCGTTCCAGTTTTTACTGAGGACCATATTGTATCCTTTCGAATGCCAAATTTCTATACCCTTTTCTAAATTAGATAATTCTATAAAAGGCCCACTTGGAGCAATAATTTGTACAGTATCTCCAGGCTTAAGAAAAGATGGGGTTTGAAAAAGATCCATAAATATTGTTAATTCTACATTTTTTTAATAAGGTTAGCGTCGAAAAGTTACTATTTCATATCTAAAGAATATATTCATAGATAAACTATATATAGTTAAAATATATCAATGTTTTACTAGAGAAAAATTAAGAAATATTTTTTATTACTAGAAAATCAATAGCTATGGCATAGTTTATATATATCCATTATTTACAAACCAATCTATAGCATCCTGAAGTGAATCCCTAATAGGTCTATAAGATATGTTTAATTCATTAATAGCTTTAGAAGAATCATAATACATAGGCTTTTTAGACATTCTAACTCCATCTAAAGGAATTCCTGGTTTTTTCCCAAGAGGAGACAAGACATATTCTTCCATCCAGGCAAATGTTAGAGGTAACCATATAGGTAATGTTCTTTCAGGGGCTTCTAATCCAGTAAGTAAGGATAATTCATCCAATAAAGCTTTTAAACTAAGATTTTTATTTCCCAAAATATACCTTTGCCCTGTTTTTCCTTTTTCTAAAGCTAAAATATGTCCATGAGCTACATCTCGAACATCAATTAAGTTTAAACCTGTATTCACATATGCAGGCATTTTACGACGTAAAAATCTTAAAATAATTTCTCCAGTTGGAGTGGGCTTAATATCGAATGGGCCAATTGGAGTACTAGGGTTTAGCAGAACAATATCTTGACCATCTTTTATAGCTCTATATACTTCTTGTTCTGCCCAATATTTAGATTTTTTGTAATGTCCAATTATTTTATCTACAGGAGCTTGATAATTTTCATTTACAATTTCTCCTGTTTCTTTTACTCCGATAGCAGCAACAGAACTAGTATAAATAATACGTTCAACGTTAGCTTGTTTTGCTGCTTTCAAAATTGAACGAGTTCCAAGTACGTTACTGTTGTAAAGTTGATTCTTATCTATTTGATAAAGAGAATAATAGGCAGCGACATGGAATAAAATTTTATATCCTCTCATTTTTTCTGCTAAGTTGGTATCATTAAGGTCACCAAAAACAATATCAACATCCAAATTTTTTAAATTATTTAAATTGCTATAATTACGAGCTAAAACACGGACTTGATAATTTTTTTGTATCAAAAGCCTAACAAGATTTGCGCCTACAAAGCCGGTACCACCCGTAACAAATACTTTAATAGCCATAATTTTATAAAAAATAAACGATTTACTTTACAAAGTATAGTATCTATTTATTAATATCTTTTAAAACTACAATCATCTTCTGATTTTAGTTTTAAACTATATAACTATCTGTTGTTTTTTTGTACTAATTAATTAGTATTTTAAATAAAAAACAATAATCTTTTTGCAACCTTATAAAACATCACACCAGCTAAAATATGGATAAATTAATGCTAGTGTTTTTCAGAATTTAACCATTGCTCTAGAAGATCAGGACGACGTTTTTGAGTACGTTGTATCTGTTGTTCTCTTCTCCATTTCGTAATAAGCTTATGATTTCCAGACCTCAATATGTCAGGGACATGCATATTTTTAAAAACAGGAGGATGAGTATATTGAGGATAATCTAATAAGCTACTATTGAAACTTTCAGTTTTTAACGATTCTGATTTTCCTACAGTTCCAGGTAATAGACGAACTACCCCATTAATTAACGTTAATGCTGGAATTTCTCCACCAGTAAGTACAAAATCACCCAGTGAGATCTCTTGATTGGCCAAAAAACGAATTCTTTCATCAAAGCCTTCATAATGTCCACAAATCAAAATAAGTTGTTCATAATTGGTTACTAAAGTTTGTAAAATATCTTGAGTCAATGGAGAACCCTGAGGAGATAAAAGAATTGTAGATCTTCTAGGCAAAACTTGTAAAGAATTAACTGCTGCAAATATTGGTTCAGGTTTTAACAGCATTCCTACACCACCTCCATAGGGTTTATCATCAACTTTACGATAGTTATCAGTAGTAAATTGACGAGGATCAACTAAATTAACTGTTGCAATGTTTCTACTCAGTGCTTTTCCAATAAGCCCAGATTGCAATCCAGATATAAAGAAGTTAGGGAATAAGGTAACAACATCAAACTTCATAAATAGCCTAAAAACTAAAAGTAGTATTTAATTTACTGAACTTAGTTTAGTATAGTTTGTATGTAGTTGAAATATAAAAAATATAGATTGGTTTTAGAATATATATTATTTGTATGGAAATTATTTTAATCTATCTATTCTTCAATTTTAGTGGAATACTTCTATAAAAGATAGTGATATTTTTATTGGATTCAGTTATTTTTTCCTGAATAAAAAAGTTAATACATATTTATTAGAAAACTTATACAAAACTATAATAATTCTCTTCTCGTAAAACTATCACAACTATACTGGTTATATGTACATCAATCCTTTTGAAGTATCGCTTGGTATTTTTTATATGAAAATAGTATAGAAAAACAGTGTATATTTTCATAGAGGCTACAAGATGCCTTATCAAAGTTGTATCACAATAAACAAATCATAAAATATATTTGTAATTTTCTTTAAGATAATGATTTTAGATATACAAAAATATTTTTTTGCTTTTACATGTATGGAATGTATAATTTACCCTATTAACTATTTAACTTTAAATATAGCTTACAAAGAAAAAATAATTCTTATTTTTTCTTTGTAAGCTATAATAGCGGAGTGATTTTTTATATTCTGCTATTTCAAAAATATAAAAACCTAGGGTTTGATAGATGACTTTTAGAATCTAAATTCATTTACCAAATTAAGAATAATTTATATCAAATACTACATGATAGGATCGTAGAGGGGCAATCTATGGTAACAAATGTAATAGAGAAAATATCTTTAAATACTTCCACTATTCAAAAACCGGTTCCTAGATATAAGGTTTTACTTCATAATGATGATTTTAATCCTATGGACTATGTGGTCCAAATCTTAATGCAAACGATATCTGGAATAACTCGACCCCAAGCTGCTGAAATAATGATGGAAGCTCATATGAATGGGACTGCCCTAGTTATTACTTGTGCTTTTGAACCAGCCGAATTCTATTGTGAGACCTTAAAAAATCATGGTTTAATTAGCACAATAGAACCAGATCTATAAAAGATAAGAGAATTTGCTTAAATATCTTCTAGGATATATCTAGTTCCTTTAACACCTGAATCTAACTATAAACAATTGAAATTTAACTACTCTATAGTTTCTAATTACCCAGCACCCTTAAGATTGGGAGTTTTTATTGTCTTACTGTTGTTTCTTTGGTTACCTACTGCAATTCCATCATTTTTTTTATTTAAATATGATTTAAATTTAAGAACAATAATTACAATGGGTCTATTGTATATAAACTTTATTATTCTCCTTTTTTTTTGGAATAGTAAGGTTCATAAAGTAAATAATTGGTGGAAACTATATGGATTAATCTTTACAAAAAAAAATGTAGTAGAGCTATTTAACGGGTTAACTGTTGGTATCTTTTTTACTTTTGGATTATTTATTGTAGAAATGATTTTAGGATGGGTCGTCTTTATTAGACCATCACAGAATTTATTTTTACTGGTATTAGAAGGTTTACTAAGTGCTTTTGGAATTGCCTTTGCAGAAGAATTGTTTTTCAGAGGATGGTTATTAGAAGAATTAAGGATCAATTATTCTTACCGAGCTATCCTGATATCTAATAGTCTTATTTTTGCAACTTTACACTTTTTAAAGCCTTTGCAGGAAATTATTAGAACTTTTCCTCAGTTTCCTGCCTTATTTTTGTTAGGTATTATTTTAGTAGAAGCTAAAACAATACATAACAACAGATTAGGAATTTGCATTGGAATCCATGGAGGTTTGGTTTGGGGATATTACATATTGAATGTGGGAAAAATCATAAAATATACTGATAAAGCTTCTTCAATCTTCACGGGAATCGATAATAATCCGATTGCAGGAATTATGGGAATAATAGGATTGTTAGCGTTATTTTTTTTGATGAAATATAAGAAACAATATTAGAATTTTGTAGATTATGTACTAGGTATTCTCAGTCGATTTATTTTTTTAATATGTTTAAAGATAAATTAAAAAAATACAGATTTTAGAACTTTTCATTTTTTAATTTTTATTAATGTAATAAGATTAGAATAAACATTATCAACTTAATTTTGCAAGCTTATAATCAGTTAATAGAATATGACCTCTCTTCTTCAAGAATCAAAAGAAAACATATCTTCATCTCTCTTAAAAACAATAACTCTTGATGTAGCAGGTATGAAATGTGCTAGCTGTGTTAAAGCTGTAGAAAAAAAACTCTTAGAACAGCCTGGAGTAATTTCTGCTCAAGTTAACTTAATTACTGAAGTTGCTGTTGTTGAATATAATACTGAAGCTGTACAATCATCATCTTTAACTGAGAAATTGACAATAATAGGTTTTCCATCTAGTGTTCGTACTTCACAAAATCTTACCATTCAACAAAGAAAACTTAAAAGTAATCAGCACCAGCAAAAAGAAGAAACACAACAAAAAATTAATCTTTCTATTGCTACTATTTTGATTTTCATCTCTAGCCTAGGTCATCTAACATATATAGGTGGACCAGATTTTTTTATATTAAATGACTTAAGATTTCATTGGGTTTTAGCTACTATAGCAATTGTCATTCCAGGATTTGATATTTTTCTTGATGGCTGGCGTGGATTAGTTAACGGAATAGCCAATATGAATACTTTGGTTGGATTGGGAACTTTTAGTGCATACTCAATTAGTTGTGTTGCATTAATATTTCCTGATCTAGGTTGGGAATGTTTCTTTGATGAGCCAGTGATGTTATTAGGATTTATTTTACTAGGTCGTATTTTAGAAAAGCGGGCCAAAAACCGTGCTTCGTCAGCCATAGAGTCCTTAATTGAATTACAACCCGCATTAGCCCGTCTAAGTAGTGATCCGTTTTCAGAAAATCAGTCTAGTATAGAAATTCCTGTTGAGCAAGTTCGTTTGGGAGAATATATAAAAATATTACCCGGTGATAAGATTCCTGTAGATGGAAGGATTATTACTGGAGAAACTACTATTGATGAATCACTAGTCACTGGAGAATCGATGCCTGTAGTAAAAAAAACAGGCGAAGAAGTATTCGTAGGTACATTAAATCATTCGGGTTTAATCATTATTGAAACAACTCGCATTGGTAAAAACACAACTTTAGCTCAAATAATTTCTTCAGTCGAAAACGCCCAAATATCAAAAGCCCCTATTCAAAAACTAACTGATACTATAGCCGGATATTTTGCATATGGAATAATGTTTCTTTCAGTTTCAATATTTATATTCTGGTTAAATATAGGAACAGCTTGGTACCCTCAAGTGTTGAATACGAGTCATCATAGTACTCCATTTTTATTAAGTTTAAAACTAGCAATTTCGGTCTTAGTTGTTGCATGTCCTTGTGCCTTAGGATTGGCAACACCTATGGCTATATTAGTAGGAACAGGCATAGGAGCTAAAAAAGGAATATTGATTAAAAGTGGAGATATTCTAGAAAAAGTTCCTCAACTACATGGAATAGTATTTGATAAAACTGGTACTCTTACTACTGGTCATCCTGTTGTGACTAATTATAAATCTTTTGGTCTTCTTAGTCCTCAGTATTTATTGCAATTAGCTGCTACGGTAGAAAGTGGAACTAATCATCCACTAGGTCTAGCAATTATAGGAGAAGCTGATAAGCAGAATTTGCCCCTATTAAAAGCAGAAGATTTCTATACAAAAATTGGATCAGGAGTTACTGCTAAAATTCAGGGGAAAGATGTTTGGTTAGGTAATAAAAGCTGGTTAGTAGATAATGAATTTAACTTTGATTCAAGCTCTTACCATGCAGAATCATTAGCTGAAAAAGCGGAAACTATTATTTATGTAGGTATAAATAAATCTATAGAAGGTTTTTTAACTTTAAAAGATACATTACGATTAGATGCAAAAGAAACTATTTTAGAACTAAAAAAGCAAGGACTAGAGGTCATTTTATTAACTGGAGACAATCCAAAAGTTGCTGCAGCAATTGCAACTGAATTAGGAATTAGTAAGTTTTTTGCTCAGATTACTCCCAATAATAAAGCTACTATAATTAAGGATCTACAAAAGAAAGGAAGAATAGCAATGGTAGGAGATGGTATTAATGATGCACCAGCTCTAGCTCAGGCAGATATAGGAATTTCTTTGCAAGGATCTACTCAAATAGCTCTTGAGAGTTCTGATATTGTCTTGATGAGTGGACGTATTTGGGATATTACGACAGCTATAAATCTTAGCTTAGCAACATTTACAAAAATTCGTCAAAATCTTTTATGGGCTTTTGGATATAACACTCTATCTATTCCTCTTGCAGGGGGAATCTTATTACCTAGCTTAGGCTTTACTATTAACCCTGTAATTGCTGCAGCTTTAATGGCTTCCAGTTCTATAATAGTAGTAATAAATTCTTTATCTCTTCGTTATCAGTTTCGTGAATAGATTAAATACTTTCGTTCATTATATTTATATGAATGATTACCCTCAAAATGTATTGCAAGCAAGACAAACCTAACTAATATATTTTGACTGTTATTTTAATATTAATAATCAACTAAAAAAAATATTATTTTACATTACTAATCTTGCTAAATTAAACATCTTGATTTGTTTATTTTCAAACAAGTATCAATTCAATAAATCTAAACTAATTAGGTAGCTAAATGAAACTTTTGGTTCTTATTAAGAATAGTTTGTATTTGTTGAAATCTTTGGTAACAATGATTGTTGGGATTTAACGGTAGCTCGTCATTTTTTACAATAAAGTTTATAGGTATGTAATTTTTTTTTGACGCAGTACTTTCAATAAAAATTTCGATGCTCACTAACTTTGAAAAAAAGACTTGATCTATGTTTTCTTTCGCTAATAAATAATCATTAGCTTCATAGATAATATAAAAATTACAAGACCTTAATATTTGATCTAATAATGTTGAGACTTCCTTTAAAGTAGTTGAAACAAAAAAAGTACATGTATAACGAGCCATAAAATCATTCCTAATCTTTCTACTATTCAGATACGAGTATTTTATTCCTATGGATCATTTTCAACAGCTAATAGGCCAACCACAGAGCGTCACTTTATTGAAACAAATAATTATCAAAAACCATATTGCTCCTGCTTACCTTTTTTCGGGTCCAATAGGTGTAGGACGCAAACTAGCTGCAGAATGTTTCTGTAAATCATTATTCTCACATTCAAAGGTATTACAAGAAAGCCAGTTAACTTTTGAACAGAGAATTGTTAATGGTAATCACCCAGATCTATATTGGATAGAACCAACTTACCAACATCAAAAGAAATTATTTACTGTAAAGCAAGCTCGAGAATATGGTTTAAAAAGAAATTCACCTCCTCAGATACGTGTAGATCAAATTCGGAATATTGCTAATTTTTTAAGTCACTTACCTTTAGAAAGCATTCGCTCTATTGTAATAATAGAAGAAGCAGAGCTAATGACTGAAGCTGCATCTAATGGATTGCTAAAAACTTTAGAGGAAGCTAAATTGGCAACATTAATTTTGATCTCTTCTAATCCAAGTTTATTACTACCAACCCTAGTATCTCGCTGCCAAATAATTCCTTTTTATAATCTATCAGAACATAGTCTAAAAGAAGTTCTAAGTAAGTTGAACTACGAAAATATAATAAATGAAGAAGAGATAATAAAGCTTAGTCAAGGAAGCCCCGGCAAGGCAATCAGTTATTGGGATAAATTACAACTTATTCCTTCTGAACTTAAAAACACTTTAAAACAGATACCTCTAGGCGACTTAAATTCTTTAGAGTTATCAAATAAAATAAATATGGAATTAGATAATTCAACTCAATTATTTCTAATTGATTATCTTCAATATTTTTATTGGGAAAAATTTAGGAATAGAAACTTACTAGAGTTATTAGAGCTGGCAAAATATCAGCTTCTTAATTATTTAAACTCAAGATTAGTTTGGGATCTTTTATTAATGAAAATAAGTAATGTTTTATAATTTTTAAGTATTAAAACTTACATTCTCAGAGGTTAAAGTCTTTATTCTTTTGAGTAAAAAATTAGGCTGTATCGGTTTTATTAAGTAATCATCAATTCCTGTTTTAGCAATTTCTAGCCACTCTTTAGATGTAATTGTATCCTTTAGAAAGAGTACCTTTATAGATCTAGTCTCTGAAGATTTCTTCAAAAGCTTACTTATTTTCAAAGCTTTGGAAAGGTCCTGATCTAAAATAATTGCTATGGGTTGTATCAACTCTATTTTCCTTATTAATTTAATATCATTCATTAACCAAATAAAATAATAATTAGCTGATGTCAATAATTCTTCAAGCAGAGTTGCAGTTTTCTTATTACTCTCTATCAGAATAATTATTCTAGTAGAAAATAGTGATTCTTTCTGGTTTAATAATTTACTATTTAACTTATCTTTAAGCTGAGATTGATTAGGGATTCTAATTGTAAAAATGGATCCTTTATTAACTAAAGACTCCACCTGAATAGTTCCACCATGTAATTCTACTAATTGTTTGGTTAACGCTAAGCCTAGTCCCGTGCCCCCATAAACACGTTTTCTATGGTTTTCTAGTTTCTGAAATAATTTAAATAATAAAGGAATCTGATCTGTTTTAATACCTATTCCTGTGTCCTCTACTTGCCAAATAACTTCTTCTCCGTCTCTCCAAACTCTTAGTATTACAGTTCCATTTTCTGGAGTAAACTTTAAGGCATTATTTAATAGATAATAAAGAATATGCTTCATCCTTATAGGATCGGCTAAAAATGTATCTTCTATAGAGTTAATCTTTAAATCTAATTTTAAATTAATATGTCGGTGAACTTCTTCTTTATAAACTTTCTGTAAAATGTTTTTAGCAATATCACTTAGAGAAAATTCTTGAATATTCAGTAAGCATTTTCCTGTTTGTAGATTTGAATATTCTAAAATCTCATTAATTATTTGAAGTAAATTTTCGCCACTATTTTGAATAGTTTCTAAATAATGCTTTCTCTTTTCTAAAGATAGTGTAGAGTTTTCTTTTGACCAGTACAATAAAGTGCCTGATAAACCAATAATGCAAGTTAATGGAGTACGTAGCTCATGGCTCATATTACCCAAAAACTCACTTTTAGAATGGTTAGCAGCTTGAGAAGCAACTAAAGTATCACAAAGTTCCTGTGTTCTTTTAACGACTTTCTGTTTTAATATATGTCTTTCTGCTTGAACTCGAGCATACAGTTGTGCTTGGTTAATAGCAACGCCTAGATGCTCTGCAATTTTTTCTAAAGTAACTTTTTCATTTTTCGACCATTTTCGCTTTTGCAGACATTGATGGGCAACTAAAAGTCCCCATAAATCGCCATTTACAATAATAGGAGTTCCTATCTCAGAAAGTATAGAATATTTACTTGGTAAATTTTGAAAGCATGAGTGTAAGAAAGAATATTCATTTATACTATCTATATTGTTATGAGAAACAATTGATTCTTCAGAGTATCTTAGCACTTTTATTAAAACCTTGCTTTCTATCAAGATATTTAATAAAGAAGGAATATTTTTAGTGCTGAGTGATTGGTACGTAATATATCCATCACCTTTGATTAAATTATACTTCTTAGAAGTAATTAATTGTTTTCTATTAAATTCATAAATTATTAAGCGATCAACCTTTAAAAGTTGTCCCAATTCCTTAACAGCAGTTTCTAAAATAGTTGGTAAATCTAGAGTTTGACGAATTTTACCAATAACTTGAGTTAAAAGCTTCTCTTGCCTTAATTGACTTTTAATATCTTTTTTAAGAGGAGAAGTAGCTGGCAACTCTTGACAAATGGCATAAAAATTATCAGTACTTTTAGATCCTAGTATATCCTCTAGATTACTGTTCAAATATGATTGTAAATCTGTTATCTGGATATTATCAATATTTAAATAAGGGATAAATTGTTTCTTCCATACTGAAGTATTGTCTAAATGTATATATAGTTTGTGAACAAAATTAGTAATACAATTTGCTTCTGAAGTTATTGTGACTTGATAAGATAAAGAAGAAGTATTTAGTACACCTTGGAGTAGTATACTAAACCCAGGTGACAAAAAAAGATAAAAGGTTTTTAAATCTAGTACTGTAGATAAGTTTTCTATTTCTAAGGCAATCATAGAATTTGTTAATAAGATCCCTGTAGAACCTTGAATTGTGAAAAGCTTTTCCCAAAGAGAACAAAGCTTTTCAAATTTACATATAGATATAACTCGTTTTAAAATGGGTTCTTGACCAAAATTCATCAGCTTAGACAAGGCTAAAGGAAAAGAATACAATTTTTCTGTTTCTCTATCCTGAAACTTAATGTTGTTTAAATATTGAGAGAATACTATGCATCGAATAGCTTCAAGTTCTGGAAATTGGAATATGCAACGAGATGGAGTGATTTTTGTAGAACAAAGTCAAGCTCCAATTATATTCTTAACAGCAGCAGACACAGACATTCAAAGCTTAGCGAATTCTTTAAAAATTTTACCGAACAATTTTCAAAAAGTACGTGCCTTAAATATTTTGTACTTACAACAACAGTTAAGTATTGATAATTATTCAGATAAGGTATTATCTAAATCTAAAGTTATTATTTTACGGCTATTAGGAGGGAGTTCGTATTGGAATTATGGATTAGAAGTTGTTAAATATATTGTTGAATTAAACAACATAAATCTTTTTGTTCTACCAGGAGATGATGTTTCTGATCATATTTTAATGAGCCATTCAACAGTTCCTCTTTATCAGAGTAACAAGCTGTGGAAATACATAAGCGAAGGAGGACAAAAAAACTGGTCGAATGCATTAAAGTATATTTCTAATAACTATTTTCAAACTAAATATGATGTTGAAGAACCAGAAATAGTACCTAATTTTGGAATTTATCAAAACAACAGAATTAATAATACTGCTGAAAAAAATGTTGTCATACTTTTTTATCGTTCGCATTATCTCTCTGGTAATTTATTACCAGTAGATTCCTTGTGTGAAAGTTTATTAAATAGAAATTTATTTCCTTTACCCATATTTATTACTTCCTTAAGAGATATTAATATCCAAATTGAATTAATTAATTATCTTGACAGTGTAGAAAATAATTCTTGTCAGTTATTGCTTAATACTACTAGCTTTTCACTTGCCAAAATTGATGATGACTACAACTTTAATAGTAACTTGTGGCAAAAATTAGATTGTCCAGTCTTACAAGTAATCTTTAGTAGCTCAACGTTACAGCAATGGCATGAAAGTTTTCAAGGATTAAGTCCTCGAGATGTAGCTATGAATATTGCTTTACCAGAAATTGATGGAAAAATTATAACTCGTGCAGTTTCTTTTAAATCTATTAAAGTGTGGAATAAAGATTTAGAGACAAATGTTATTATTTATTCACCTGTTAAAGATAGAGTTGACTTTGTCGCCGATTTAGCAAAAAATTATATTAATCTTAAGAATAGTTCTATTTCTGAAAGAAAAATCGCTATAGTTTTGGCCAACTATCCTAATAGAAATGGTAGACTTGCAAATGGTGTTGGGTTAGATACTCCGGCAAGTTGCATAGAAATTCTTAAAGCTCTAAAAAGAGAAGGTTATAGTGTTGCCAATATACCTGAATCAGGTGATGACTTAATAAAACTTTTAACAAAGGGAGTAACGAATGATCCTGAAAGTAAAGACTTACGTATAGTTTATCAATCAGTTTCTTATGTAGAATATGAACAATATTTTCAAAGTTTGCCTTCAAAGATTAAGAAGGAAGTTGACGAACGTTGGCAACATATATTTGATGATGTAAATCTTGCATTTCCGATCTCTGGTATTCAACTGGATAATGTTTTCATAGGTATTCAACCGTCTAGAGGTTACGATTTAGATCCAAGCTTAAATTACCATGCTCCTGATTTAGAGCCAACACCTCATTACTTAGCATATTATTACTGGATAAAAAATAAATTTAAAGCTTCGGCAATTATTAACGTAGGTAAACATGGTAATTTGGAATGGTTACCAGGAAAAAGTCTTGCATTATCATCAACTTGCTATCCTGAAGTTGCATTAGGCAGTATTCCTAATTTTTATCCTTTTATTGTCAATGATCCAGGAGAAGGAGCACAAGCCAAACGCCGTTCACATGCAACTATCATAGATCATCTTACTCCTCCTTTAACTCGTGCAGAATTATATGGTGATTTGGAACAATTAGAAATTCTTATTGATGAATATTATGAGGCCCAAGCTCTAGATCCTAAGCGTCTAAAGATAATTACTAATAGTATTAAAGAACTAATTATTAAAACTAAAATTAATAATGACTTGGGAATAGCAAAAATAGATTTTGATTCTTTATCTACATTTCTAAAATTAGCAGATGGATATTTATGTGAACTCAAAGAGGCACAAATTAGAGACGGATTGCATATACTAGGGCAATGTCCTAAAAATATTCAACTAAGAGATTTAATTTTAGCGATTTCCCGTTCTCCTGGTTCTAATCGACTTGGTTTAACAACAGCACTAGCTAAAGATTTAAAATTAACTTTTAATCCTCTAACAGCAGATTTTAGTGATTCTTTTTCTGATTCTATTTTTCTTACTTTTACACCTCAAAATCTTCTATTACAGCTTCAAAGATCTTCTTCTATTGGTGATGTTGTAGAAGTCTTAGAAAAATATTCACAAACTTTAATTGAAAACTTAATTAATAAAATTGAAACCCCAGAAATAATTCACTTTCAAAATACCTGTAAGGAAATTAATTGGATACAAAAATTTTTAATCCCCAAGTTATATGAAACTGATCAGGAAATTAGTAATTTACTCAAAGGATTAGATGGAAGATATGTTCCTAGTGGAGCATCAGGTACGCCGACTAGAGGAAGAGTGGAGGTTCTTCCTACAGGTAGAAATTTCTATTCAGTTGATATCCGTGCTATTCCTACACAAACAGCTTGGGCTATGGGGAAGAAGGCAGCTGAGGTTCTTGTCGAAAAATATACTCAAGATAATGGAGAGTATCCAAAAACTCTAGCAATCTCAATTTGGGGGACTTCAACTATGCGAACAGGTGGTGATGATATCGCCCAAGTCTTAGCTTTACTAGGAGTTAAACCTATTTGGGACAGATCCAGAGTAATAGATTATGAAATTATTCCTTTATCAGTATTAGGAAGACCTCGTATTGATGTGACAGTAAGAATATCAGGTTTCTTTAGAGATAGCTTTCCTAACTTATTGTTGTTATTGTCAAATGTAATTGAAGATTTGTCAAAATTAGAAAAAGAAAAAGATGCCAATCCTTTAGCTACTCAAGCTAAAAAGGAAAGACTATTTTGGCAAGAACAAGGTTTAACTGACCAACAAGCATATTTAAAATCTTGCCATAGGATATTTGGCTCAAAGCCTGGAGCATATGGAGCTGGTTTACAGGGATTAATTGAAGCCCAAAATTGGGAAGATGATAAAGATTTGGCCAGAGCTTATATCAATTGGAGTTGTTATGCTTACGATAAAAATGGAAAAGCATACAAAGTTCCCGAAGTATTTGAACAAAGGCTAAAGCAGTTGCAAATTGTTTTACATAATCAAGATAATCGAGAACATGATTTATTAGATTCTGACGATTATTATCAATTTCAAGGGGGATTAACTGTAGCTATTAGAAGTATAACTGGGAAGAATCCTCAAACTTATTTTGGAGACAATTCTATTGTTAATAATCCTAAAGTGAAATTATTAAAAGAAGAGATATCTAAAGTATATCGTTCTCGTGTTATTAATCCTAAATGGATCAAAGGTATTATGAGACATGGCTATAAAGGTGGATTTGAAATGGCTGCTACAGTTGATTATTTATTTGCTTATGATGCAACGGCTCACTGTGTAGAAGATTTTATGTATGAAGGAATAGCTCAAAAGTATATTTTTGATAAAAATGTAAAACAATTTATGGAGGAAAAAAATCCTTGGGCTTTGCGAGATATCGCGGAAAGGTTACTAGAAGCTAATCAAAGAGGCTTGTGGATAAATACTAACAAGGAAATTCTTGATAAACTAAGAGATGTTACCCATCAGGCAGAAAGAATAATAGAAGAATAATTTTACTTTAAAGAAGATTTTTAAAATTGCATCGAATTATGTGTTTTAATGATACCATTTAGAAGTCCATAACGAAGGGTGATTATGATTATGCGCCTGTTAAAAACAATAGCTACCCAGGTTAAAAATTGGTTTCCTGCTCCTACCGTCCATGCTCATTGTGATGGGCCTTGTGGTGTTTATGATCCAGCCTCAGCTAGGATTGCAGCTGAAGCGGTAGTATCAATGACAAAAAAGATTTTAGATTTACAGCCTCCAACTTCAAACAATATTGAAGGAATAGCTGCTTATCAAAATACTCTATCTAGATATATTGCTATAAAAGAAGAACAGGCACAACTAGCAAAGAAAGAACTTTTAGTTCTTTGGACAGATTATTTTAAGCCTGTACATCTTGAACAATATCCTGATTTACATACTAAATTTTGGAATGCTGCGAAACTTTGTTCTGCTTGTAAGGTAGAAGTTAACTCAGATAACACAGAAAAATTAATGTCTGCGATAGAAGATATTCAACGTATTTTCTGGCAAACTAAAGGAAGAACTGATGTTTCTTGGTATAGAGCTAACTAAATTACCTGATTAATTTAGTTTTTAAACTTTATTATATATGTCTTGCATACGAAACAATAACATAATAGATCTTGCACTTTGGGCATTAGGACAACGACAACGCTTGAAAGTTGAGGGATGGTCAATGTCTCCTTGTCTAAATCCAGGAGATGAATTACTAGTTTCTCGACAAACTAGTAATCATCCAACTCCTTTTATTTCAGATATTATCATTATGTCACATCCGTGTTGCCCAGATTTACGGTTAATTAAAAGAGTAATTTCTGTGAATAAAGATGGATCTTGTTTTGTCAGAGGAGACAATGCTCTATGCAGTACGGATAGTCGTTCGTTTGGATGGATAGAACCTAAGCTCATTTTTGGTCATGTTACTAGTCGATTTTTTTAATTCTAAAATAGAAACATCTTAAAAATTGACATTCAATTTTTATAAATAATTTTCTAACTTTAAAATTTATAATATTATGGGCAGGTAATTAATTACTAGCCCTATTTTTATTTATAAATAACAGAAATAAATTTTGGTACAGTCTATCAAATGTACAAACTGTAAATAATTAAATAATATATATTTTAAAAAATTTATAACTATGAAACTAAAAGAAATTGAAACTATTACTCGCTCCATAGCCTGGGGTGCAGCCAAGATTCTACATTCCTATTATTGTGGAAAAAATAAGTTTAAAATTACCGAGTCATCACAAGATGGCCCAACAACTACTGCTGATATCAAATCTAATAATTATATTTTAAAAAACCTGCAAATATTTTTTCCCAAAGATATTTTTGGTTATCTTAGTGAAGAAAACTACAAATATGATAGCCATCATAGCCGCATTCAAAAAGATTGGGTATGGATTATTGATCCTTTAGATGGTACTAAGGAATTTATTAATAAGACAGGAGAATATGCTTTACATATCGCTTTGGCATATCAAGGACGTCCTGTCGTCGCTGTAGTAGCTATTCCTGAAACTCAAACAATTTATTTCGCCACCAAGGGATATGGAACATTTGTTGAAGACCTTAATCATAAAATAACCCAAATTAAAGTATCAAATAGAAATACAATTGAAAATTTATCCTTAGTAGTTAGCAAGTCTCATAGAAATACACGTTTTCAGTCACTTATCGATGCTTTCTCTACAAAAGATATAGTATATATGGGTAGTTTGGGAAAAAAAATAACGACTATTCTTGAACAAAAAGCAAATGTTTATATCTCTATATCTGGTAAGTCTGCGCCTAAGGACTGGGATTTTGCAGCTCCAGACTTAATTCTCACTGAAGCAGGAGGAAAATTTACTTATTTTAATGGTGATATTCCATTTTACAACCGTGGAGATGTATCTCAATGGGGTAACTTTATAGCTAGCAATGGATATTTTCATGAAGCTCTATGTGAAAAGTCCATAAATAGTTTAAATGAAATTGATAAAAGAGTTATTGTATAAGTTAATTATTAAATATTTCTTAGATAAATTCTTAATGTAATTTATACAGTAATTATTTTTAATATTAGTTTAACGAGTGTCAAACTCCTAAAATATATGAAAAAGTAGAATATATATTAAACTAGTTAATGTTTTCATTTCATATATAAATGAAATATAATTATCTAGTATTTTTTATATAAATCAAAATTATTCCTAATCCTAGCCAAAGCAAGCTACATACGCGTGTTAACACTAAAGCTTTTTCTATTGTAGTAAATGTAATGGATTTAATTGGTTCTCCAAGTAAGGGTTTTTTTTTAATCGTACCATCATAAATATTTTTTCCTCCTAATTGCACCCCTAATATAGCAGCATAAATGCTTTCACTCCATCCTGAATTTGGACTTAGATCTTTATCTCCATCACGATTACAAATTGAAAGAACATAATAAGGTCTTCCCGATAATATTGCTAAAGTTAAGACTCCTAGGCGGCAAGGAATCCAAGTTAAAATATCTTCTAAATTTGCACTAAACCAGCCAATATCAGTAAAAGGTTCTTTCTTGTAACCAATAGTAGAATCAAGAGTGCTGGAAGCTTTATAGGCTAAGGCAAGAGTTAGACTACTAGTATAAGGAAGTAGTGCACCAATTATTGCATAAAATAAAGGAGCTATTACTCCATCTATGGAATTTTCTGAAATAGTCTCTAGTATAGTACGCCAAATATCTTTTTTGGAAAGATTTCTAGTATCCCTACCTACATATTGACTAAGTTTTATTCTAGCAAGGTCAATTTTATTTGTATTTAAGGGAATAAGAACGTCAATAGCTGCTAATCTTAAACTTCTTCCAGCAAAACAACTGGCTAATAAAATACTCTCTATAGTAATCCCGATTAAAGGAAAGAAATGATACTTAATTAAACTAACTGTCCAGCCAAAAAAGCCACTAGCAAGAACTAATAATAGACATAATATACTTCCCGCACAACGACAAACAAATTTTCCATTACAAAATTTAAAAATAAGATTAGAGGCTTTAAAGATTAACCATCCCATAACTTGTACAGGATGTAAATATTTAGATGGATCACTGATCAGATAGTCAATTATAGTAGCAATGATTAGAATAATTATAGAAAAATCGGTATCCAAGATTATATTTGATCCTTTAGCTAGTTACTCTTAATTATATCGAATTCTTTTTATATCTTTGATAACATGTTAAATAGTTAGATAGCTATGATTAGTATTATTTACTATTTTAAAATAAAAAATAATACATAGTATCGTGTAAAAAAAATTATAGATAGAACTCTTAGAATTAAAAGCTACTAGAATAATTCAAAAAAGTTTTTATTACTTATTTTCAATAAATTTTTTTACAAGATAAGCATTATTTAATAATGCTTATCTTATAGAAAATTCGTTATAGTTATATATCTAATCAATTTTAAAACTTTTTCGAGATAATTTGATTGATATTATAAAAAATCGATAATTTTTACAATATCTTCAAAATAAAATATTCCGATCAGTAATGCTTTTAAGATTAAAAATAATAAGTTTTATATCTAAGATATTGTTTTCAATAGATTACTTTCTTATTAGATTTTAATTATTTTTTTGTTTTTTTAAGAATAGAATTAATTATTTTTATTCACTTAATAATACTATTATTTAGAGCAAAACGAATAAAATTAAACATATAAAAATTTGTTGTTATTAACAACAAAACATTAAGGGTAATGAATTATTATTAATCTTATGAAACATGTGGATAAAATTTGCAAATTATGTGTAAGATAATTGTATAGATAGTTAGTAGTTTTAAGTTTTTTGGTTACCATTACTAACTTAGTCAACTATTGTTCCGTAAACCTAATTAATTAAATAATTATTTTTCAAATTAATGAAACAAGATAAACCCTTAACCGGCATAGATCTACTCCAAAAAGTTGAAGAATTAAGCAAAGAAGCTAAATTTAGTAAAGAAGAAAAAGCAAAAGCTTGTGGTTACTATACTAAAACAAAAAATGGAGTGGAACGTGTCAATATGATGAAGTTTCTTAATGCCTTAATTGATGCTGAAGGTATTGAACTCGATAGCAGCTCTGAGGGTCAAGGAAGAGGTGGACGTTCAGCTAGCTATAAAATTAGTGTTCAATCTAATGGTAATCTTCTAATCGGTTCAGCTTATACAAAAAAAATGGGATTAGAGTCTGGAGACGAGTTTGAAATTACTTTGGGGCGTAAACATATACATCTAAAACAAGTCGGAATACTTAATGAAGATGGATAATATTTATAACTTTTTGGTTATCAGATAATTTTATTTAATAGCGTTACTCAGATAGAAACTGAGCAACGCTAACAGAAAAATTACTAATAAAAAGTAAGTATTCTTCTTAGGGGAACAATGGACTACATCTATAGATATTTCTTTAGTTAGTCAGTTAATGCACTTCAAATTTAATAAATTAAATTTGAAAGTAAATAGTAATTTTAACTATTGATGAAGAAAATACATCATTTTTATTTAACAATATTTAATTGTTAAAACACTTTAAAGTTTATTAAAGAATAACTATTGAACAACTCAATAAAATTATAAATATCTAATATAATCTATGATTCTTCAACTAATTATTCATCTATAGTAATATACAATCGTTAGCTTATTTTCAATTGAGTTTGATATGTTTACATTAAGACAATTAATATTCGCTCAGCATTTAAGCAACTTCTAGTACTAATTTTATCTATAAAAATTATTATGTTTTTATAAAGAGATATAAAATGTGGGAGGGTTAAGGGCGAATATTTTATTGAAACCTTTATTTCATGCTAAAACAAATTTTACTCAATCACAACTGTAAGCTATATCATATGTAAAGTTAGCCCATTCTTTCTCAAAATAGTGATGATAATAGACAAGATTAAACATCCTAAAATAGTTAATCCTAAAGTCAAAACAGCAAAAATTTCTCCTCCAGATAAAGAACGATCATAAGGATCTAAGTATGCTGAAGAAGAGTATTGATGTTCATTAATATTTAATGAATTTTTAATTGAGTTTTGTGAAGTATTTAAGGAAATATAACCAATTTTTATATCATGAAATAGTCTTTTTTGAGGATTGCTAAGTATTTGATACGATTCATTAAGGCGTTGAAATTCTAGTTTTGCTAAAGAAGGAGATAAAACTGTCGTATCAGGATGATAGAGTTTGCTTAACTCTCTATATATTTTACGTATCTCTAGTATTGAAGTAGATGGATGAATTCCTAGAACAGCATAATAACTATTAGGGAAAAGGTTCTGAAGAATATTATTTCCAAGCACGGAATACTTTATTTCTTGTTGACTAATATTGAGCTTGTTGCGATTATTCTTTGTATACATATCATACTTAACTTACTAAAGGGATTTTTAAATTATTATGACGATAATTAAATTTAATCATAAATTTATTTCAACAATATTGATAGAAATTTGTCTCGTTTTCTTACTCTTTTTAGGAATAAGCTGTAATCAAGCATTAGCTAGTATGTATGATGATAATCTTGATGGTAATATTTTTGTAGTTTATGCCGGTAATGGTTCCCTAGTCCCAGCAAAAATGGCTTTAAGTGACTCTCTTCAACGCCAAATTCCGACAATTATTGTTTATTATGTAGACGATAGTCCTAGTTCTAAACAATTTGCTATGACTGTTTCGAAAATACAAGAGTTTTATGGCCGAGCAGCTAATATTATTCCTACTATGGTCGATAGTATTCCTGTAAAAGATAAGTATATTAAGCAAGAGCTAGGATATTATTACAAAAATACTGTTCCTCAAATAGTTATTCTGGATCATAACGGACAAAAGGTTCTTGATATCCAAGGACAAGTAGAATATGAAGTAATAGATGACGCTTTACGAAAAGTATTTGGTTTATTACCACGTTCTGAATCTATAGAATTAAAACATCATTCTTAGTATGATTATTCTAATTAAAAAGATTTTGTCACTCTAGTTAAGTTTATAACTTATAAATAGGGGCTTTGTTTTTAATAACAATATATAAAAAAGTACTAAATTAGGAACTTTAATTTATATTTTAACGTTATGGAATTTATAGGTAATATTGCCAAAATTTCTCATTTACACCTTACTTAAATATTTGACATAAGAATAAGTAGACTTTGAGAAATGAGCTGTATTTATTTTCTTGTTCCTATCCTCAAGTAATATTTATTACTTGAGGAAGATAAAAATTACTTACTATAACAACTTGTCTAATCAATCTTTTTATTCTCTTAATACACCTTTGTTTGGAACAGATGGAATCCGTGGGAAGGCTGGGGATTTATTAACAGCAGCATTTGCAGTCCAATTAGGTTTTTGGGCTGGACAGGTATTAAAATCAGAGAATACTGTTCCAGGTCCTATCATTATCGGTCAAGACTCTCGTAATTCAAGTGATATGCTAGCTATGTCAATAGCTTCAGGTTTAACTTCTACAGGAATAGATGTATGGTATTTAGGATTATGCCCTACACCTTGTGTAGCTCACATAACAAATATAAGCGAGGCAATAGGAGGAATTATGATTTCTGCAAGTCATAATCCACCTGAAGATAATGGGATTAAATTCTTTAATGCTCAGGGGATCAAGCTATCCACAGCTATATCTCAGAAAATAGAAGAAGGATTAAGAGGAGAACTTCCTTTATCTATAAGTCAAGAAAACTCATGGGGCAAAATTTTACATAAAGATAACTTAATCAATGATTATTACGATTTTTTAAAGAGGAATCTTCATCCGTCCTTTAACTGCAGAGGAATGAGAATAGTTTTAGATTTAGCTTGGGGCGCTTCAGTTAATATTGCCCCAGACATATTTAATCAACTAGAAGCTACAGTATTTTCTTTAAATGGAGAACCAAAAGGAGATCTAATTAATGTTAATTGTGGCTCAACTAATTTAAAATTATTGCAACAAGCAGTTAAAAAATATAAAGCCGATCTCGGATTTGCTTTTGATGGAGATGCCGATAGAGTAATGGCTGTTGATAATACAGGTAAAATTATAGATGGAGATTTTATCTTATTTCTGTGGGGAAAATATCTTATGCAAAAAGGTGAACTTCCCAAAAATTTATTAGTTACTACTGTAATGGCAAACCTAGGTTTCGAAAAAGCTTGGGAAAAATTAGGAGGTACTTTAATACGTACACCAGTTGGTGACCGTCATGTTCAAGCAAAAATGCTAGAAAGTGGTGCTAAGTTAGGTGGTGAACAATCTGGACATATAATTTGCCATAATTACGGAATGTCAGGAGATGGTATTCAAACGTCTCTTCAAATATGTTCATTACTTCAACAGTCAGAAACATCTTTGTCTAAGTTAGTTGAGAATAGTTTTAAGGCCTATCCTCAAATTCTATATAATATTAGATTTAAAAATAGAAATTCACTAAGTCATTGGAAAGATTGTACAGCTTTACAAGAGGGAATTCAAATTGCAGAGCAGGCCATGAAATACAATGGACGCCTATTGGTAAGAGCTTCAGGCACAGAGCCATTACTTCGTATCATGATTGAATCAGAATGTTTTGATACTGCTCAATATTGGACTAACTATTTAATAGCAATAGTTGAAAAACATTTAGACGTTATATGAGTTACAAAAATGTGAATCACATCAGTTTTTGTTAGTTAAAATTTCATATCCTTTATGTGTTACTAGAACTGTATGTTCAAATTGTGCAGACAAGCCATGATCAATAGTTACAACAGTCCAACCATCTGATAATATCTTTGTATATTTTGATTTTTGGTTTACTATTGGTTCGATTGTAAAAATCATTCCAGCTTTTAATTTAATATCAAAATTTTGGTTAGATAAAGAATTAAATATTATTGGTTCTTCATGTAAGTTATATCCTATACCATGACCTGTGTATTCTTCGACTATTGTATAGTCATATTTATGAATAACTTTCTCAATAGCAATTGCTATATCTGATAAATAATGACCCTCTTTAACTTTTTTAATACCTGCGTATAGAGCTTCTTTAGTAGCTTTAATTAATCGGGATGCTTCTAACGATACTTTATTTATGGGAATTGTAATACAAGAATCTCCATGAAATCCTTGATAATATACACCTATATCTACTTTAACAATGTCACCAAACATGATTATTCTTTGATAAGTTGGAATACCATGGCTTACTTCATTGTTAATACTTATGCAAATTGAATGAAGATATCCACAGTAACCTTTAAAGCTAGGTTCTGCATTCATTTCTTTTATTCTATATTCAGCATAATTATCTATATCTTTTGTCGTAACACCAGGTTTTATAATTCCTTCAATTTCATCTAAAATTTTAGAGACAATGTAAGAAGAATGGCGCATTATCTTAATTTCTTTATCTGATTTAATCTGCATAGCTTAAAAAAACAAGATTGACTAAAACACTTATTTTACATAACTAAAAAACATTTATTTATAAATTTAAAAAAGAAATTCTATACTATTTATCCTTTAACTGCACCAGCTGTTAGCCCTTCTACAATTCTCTTTTGAAAAAATAAAACCAGTAGAATCAACGGAAAAGTCCCTAGGACTGTAGCAGCTGAGATAGGGCCATACGGAATTTCAAACACGCTTGAACCACCAATTTGGGCTGTTGCGACGGGAATAGTTTTCATTGTTTCACGGGTTATAAAAGTAAGAGCAAAAATATACTCGTTCCAAGTAAAGATAAAGGTTAAGATTCCTGTTGTAACTAGAGCAGGAAAAGTTAGAGGCAGTAAAATCTGGGTTAACATTGGAATAATTTTATAGCCATCTATTCGTGCTGCATCTTCTAATTCTCTAGGTAGTTGTTGAAAGAAGCTACGCATTATCAAAATGGTCAATGGTAAGTTTATACCAGAATAAGGAATGATTAAGGCTAAATAATTATTTCCTAAATTTAAAAATCGTATTGTCTCTAATAATCCTAAGAACAATAAAACATAGGGAAACAAAGATACTATAGAAATTAATACAAGGATAAGATTTTTATGATGAATATTTATTCTTGCAAGTATGTAAGCAGCAGGAGAACCAATTACTAAACATATAATTGTAGATATTGTAGAAACAATAATACTATTAAAAATGTAGAGAATAAAAGGACGACGTTTAAATAACTCTATATAGTGTTCAAGAGTTATACGTTGAGGAAAATAAATATTAGGGATAGTAGAAATATCTTCACTAGTCTTTATAGATGTTAAAATTTGCCATATAACTGGAATTAGAAAAAAAGAGGTAATAAAAAAAATACTAACCCGAAGAAGTACATAGTTGCTATTTTTCTCCCATTTCATTATTTTAATATTCTCCTCTCTTATTTCCCTTATTCTGAACAATTAGCCTAACGATATTATAGATATTTATCTATCTTTTTTAAAGCTTATTAATAAGATTCCGGCAATTCCAACAACTATTATTAATAGTAAAAAAGTTATTACAACCAATGCAGCACCATAACCGAAATCTAGGTATCTCATAACTGTTGCATAAATATAAATAGAAACAGTTTCTGTCGCCCCGGCAGGACCTCCTCCTGTTATGACTTGAACTAAATCAAATACACCAAAGGCTTGTGCAAATCTAAATAATATTGCAATTAGAACTTGTGGCATAATTAGTGGCAAGGTGATCTGGCAGAAACTTTGCCAAGGTTTTGCTCCATCTATAGCATGTGCTTCATACAAATCTTGTGGGATTGATTGTAAGCCTGATAGCAAAATAATACCAAGAAATGGAGTTGTTTTCCATACATCTGCAATAATCAAAACAATCATAGCCAAAGTTGGATTACCTAACCAATTAATTCCAGTATGAATGATGCCCAAACGTTGTAAAATATCATTAACAACTCCATACTGATCATTAAAAATCCATGCCCAGGCCAATCCCATTATTGCAGTCGGTAACGCCCAAGGAATCATAGAAATAACTCTAACAGCACCTCTACCGAAAAAGGTTTGGTTTAAAGTTAAGGCCAAAATCATTCCTAAAATTAATTCTAAAGTAACACTTATCGCAGTAAATATAGATGTATTCCAAATGGCTTGTAAAAAACGTCCATCTCTTGCCATTCGAAAATAATTTGATAATCCTGAGAAAATAGGTTCTAGCTGAGTACCAAGATTTTTAGTAAATAAACTTAATAAAAATGCACTTGCAATTGGATAAATAAATACAAAAATCAATAAAAGTAAGGCTGGAAGCATTATTAGCCAGCCTGTTTGATTTTCATTTTTCATCTTAGGTAAATTATTACAACATAATAAGATTCTAACCAGAAATTATAAATATTATTTAATCAAAAAGATATTTTGAATCTATTCTATTTCTTCAGGTTTCTGTTTTATTCAATGTCTTGTTTTGTTTTTTTCTATAGCTATTCAACATTAAAATCATTAAAGTTAATATAGTAATAGGAATTACAAAAAATGACATAATGCTACCAAAAATAGGCAATCCGTGATGTCCTGTAGAATATAATACTAAGTATGTTGTATAAGCAACATAATAACTTAGAAACAAAAAGCCTTCCCAACGTCTGATAATGTTTTCTGTAAAAAAGATAGGCAGACATGCCACTTCGATAGCTATCATTACTGGTAAATCAAAATGTAAAGCAGCATCAGAAACAGGAACTCCTGTCGGTGAAGCTATAGCACAAATAGCTAGTACAGTTAAAATATTAAAGATATTGCTACCGATAACATTTCCTACAGCAATATCTCTTTCTCCCTTTAATGCTGCGACGGCTGAAGTTGCCAGCTCAGGCAAAGATGTTCCTGTAGCTACAATTGTTAAGCCAATAATCAAATCGCTTACTCCAATTTTACGGGCAATCTCTGTTGCACTATCAACTAACCATTGAGATCCCAATACCAAGCATCCTACACCCAATAAAATAAATATAATGTCTTTAATAAATCTACTAAAGGATAGAGGTGAAATCTTACTTTCATCATCATTAGGGTTTGAATTACTTGACTCTTTTGCCCCTTTATAAATTAAAAAAGTAGTGTATATAACACCACCAATCAATAAAATGATTCCGTCAGAACGATGTATTGTACGATCTAGCCCGAAGAAAAAAGTTAAAATTGATACTCCAATCATAATAGGAACATCTAAACGAATTAATTGTTGAGCAACTATCAATGGAATAGCTAAAGAAGATATTCCTAAAATGACTAAAATATTAAAAATATTACTGCCAATAACATTTCCTAGAGCTAGATCTGCTTGACCGGCTAAACTTGACTGAACAGCTACTGCCATTTCCGGAGAGCTAGTCCCGTAAGAAACAATAGTTAGTCCTACAACTAAAGGGGAAATTCCGAGACTTGAAGTTATATCAGCAGCCCCTCTAACTAAAACTTCTGCACCGACCATCAACAGGACAATTCCAGCCACTAACAAACCAAAAACTAAGATAAAACTCATTCAGATCTCTAATAATTATTGGGATAGAAAAGTAAACAAATAGGCTTTTTCAGCCTAGCCATAAAAGCCTATTAGACTATAATATTTGAGACTCTTATCTAGTACTTTTTGTGTAGCTCAAAAAAATGTTTTTATTAAAACTAAATCTTAGCCTTGTAAATCTTGCTGTACTTGGGTTATAGGCACTTTCTGTTATCATCCTATTACGAACATTCCAAAAATAATAAAAATAGTATCCAATTCAAATTATTTGAATTCAGTACTGTTTTCAACTACAAGATTGTAAATACATTTGTGAGAGAAAGCAAGTAAGATAACAAATTTAAGTTTAGTAAAACGTTATTTTATAAATTACCTTTGTATATAAAAATAATTCTATTACTCTACATAAATTAGTGTTTTATCTCAAACGGTAAGTAAATTTTATATTATCTTATTATATAAGCTAGATTCGCATATAGATTTATAAATAGAAAAGTATTACTATCTATGCATTAATAAATATTAAAATCTTATAAATCAGCCAGAACTCATAGACACGATAAACATATCTAAGTTTTCAAACTTAAAATTAACTTGGTCAAGAGCCATTTTAATACATTTAGAAATTATACTTTTCTATACAAGGTTCTTCTATTTTACCAACATAAGTTTTTTATATAGGGTAAATTCTTAATCTGCGGTTAGGTTCTTCTCCAGAGCTATCTGACTGTAAACGATAATGTTCAATTAGTTCATGTTGCATGCCTCGCACTTTAGGAGATCTTGGTAATAGTTCTACTGGTTGACATTTAGGTAAAACAATTTGCTCAATTGCTAATCTTGCCTCCTCTAAAGCTTCCAATTCGTCATCATTATCTCCTCTAGTAAAAAGACGTAAATCAGCTGTTTTAGAAACTTGCATTTCACTAACTCCTAGTAATTTTTGTAAAGTGCAAGTGATTTGAGGAATAGTATTAGATTTCACGCCATGAATAGGAATTTGTCTCATTTTGGTCACTTGGCGTAGTTTTGATTGATTTTTTAAGTATGAGCGTAATGCAAGAACTACATCAGCACTGTCTAGATCCTTTGTTACCATAATTGGTAGCTGAAGAATCTTAATAACTTGTTCTAAATGAGATCTACCTATTCCATAAGGATAAACATAGATAGGAAGATCTTCTCCTTCTAGATTAAATGTTTTTGCTTTACTTCCGTTATCTTTATTCTCGAATTGATACCAGGAAGCATCTAATAGTTTATCAAATTCTAATGTTTCACCTAATTTATTTGCATCTTTACTTCTTAAGGAAGGAATAGGTATCATTTTACCGGAAGCTCGCCATCCTCTTGGTTGTGTAGCAGTTTTAGGTTGTTGACGATACTCAGGTGTTTTTAAAAGTTCAGTATCATCAAATGTTTCTTGAGCGATGTTAATCTCTCCATCTTGATTAACTGTTCGTATTTCAGTATTAGGCTTTCCACTACGAAGTAGGGTGTCTATCGTATACGCTACATCTTGATGGATACTCCATTTTTGACGTTCTAACATCTCAACTGCAATTTCGAAAGTAGGAGGAGCTTTGCGCTCCAGAACAGTTTTTTGGCAACCTCTTCGTTTTGCTTCTTCATCTCCAAGTGTAACAGCTTGAATTCCTCCTACTAAATCAGAAAGAGTTGGATTTTTCATTAAGTTTTCAATTTCATTTCCATGAGCTGTCCCAACCAACTGAACACCTCTCTCAGCAATAGTACGAGCAGCTAAAGCTTCTAACTCTGTTCCAATTTCATCAATAACTATGACCTCTGGCATATGATTTTCAACTGCTTCAATCAT
Organism: cyanobacterium endosymbiont of Braarudosphaera bigelowii; assembly: GCF_020885515.1. Lineage (NCBI taxonomy): Bacteria > Bacillati > Cyanobacteriota > Cyanophyceae > Chroococcales > Aphanothecaceae > Candidatus Atelocyanobacterium > Candidatus Atelocyanobacterium thalassae. The sequence continues at coordinate 84,333 of NZ_AP024987.1, forward strand.
TACTTTATGCTGTAGTTCAGGCGTAGATACTTGCATTCTTCTCGCTTTACCGATTGAGGGATGGGGAACATCACTATCTCCGGCAATTTCGTTAGAAGTATCTATAATAACGACTCGTTTATGAAAATCATCGGCGAGGACTCTTGCAATTTCACGTAATGCAGTTGTTTTTCCTACACCTGGCCGACCTAATAGAAGAAGCGATTTTCCTATTTCTACTAAGTCTCGAATTATAGATATACTTCCAAAGACAGCTCTCCCTATACGGCAAGTTAGCCCAACAACACTTCCTTTTCTATTGCGTATAGCGCTAATACGATGTAAGGTCTTTTCAATTCCTGCGCGATTATCATCGCTAAAAGTCCCTATCCTTTGAATAGTATATTCTAAATCAGCAGCAGAAATTGAAGTCGTTCCTAAATAAATAGCATATTCAGAAAAGCGAGCTTCCGGCAGTCTTCCTAAGTCCATGACTACTTCTATTAAATGATTACATTCTGGATGATTTTTAATGTGATGATAAATATTTGGTGGTAAAACATCTAGAAGTTTATTTAGTTCATCGGTAATTTGGATAGGCTGAAATGAATCTTTTTGAGGTATAAATGCCACTGTTTTTGATTAAAAAATATGTAAAATTATCTAGAAGGCAATTTGTCTTTATAACAAGACATTCCACAGAATTCGTGAATAGAATAATTACAGGATTAGAAATTACATTCTCTAATTCTTCAATTAATTTAAAAATATAATATGTACTTACAGTAATTTTTTGAGCAAGATATAAAAAATAAGTGTTATTTTTAACAATTGTTTATATACAGTTTAAATTTTGCTTTATTCATGTGTTTTGTGGAAAAGTTAACTAATAATGAGAACTTGATATAGTGTTATAGTTATTACTAATCTTACCCGATTATAGAACAATATAATTGAGTTGTAACATCATATAAATTTCTTTCAATTATTTTTAAAATAAGATAAAAGAGAACTGAGGCAGGACAAATAATCACAAGACTTATTTATTTAAAATTTTTTAATGCTCGCTATTTCTTGGTTAAAAGTTATTAATCAAAATTATATAAAGTTCCAGAAAACTACATATTAAGGACGCTGCTCTTCATAACAGGTAATTTTACTACGATAATTCATAATATTCCGGATATATTAAAGCTGTTAAATTAGCAGGTTTAAGTATTTTTTTAAACTAAATATTCAGTTTAAGATAAATAAGATCTATAGAAATTACTTTATGTTTTTAAAGTTTTATTTAATTCAGAATTATGTCAAAGCAAAACTAATATAATCTCTTGACATTGTAATTAATTCAAGTTAAGATTATGAGTCGGGGTTAAAAATTATAAAATAGTTTTTATTTTAGGGCAGATAAAAGAATCGCTTTAAGATACTGGAGACATAAAACTTTAAGTCTTAGAGAGCAACGGTGATAAAGCCCAGTCCGTCCTGCGATGAGCAATAAATAATCATCACTTTTTTTGATCGATACCACCAAGTTTTACATTGAGTGTGTATCCTTAAAAGCAAGCAGGAATTTCCTGTGTATGCTTAGAACGATTAATACCGTTCAGGCAATCTTGTTGTCTAGTTCATAGAGGAAAAAACCGTGGCTATTGGTCTTCTCGGTACCAAACTCGGTATGACCCAAATATTTGATGATGAAACAGGACTTGCTATTCCTGTGACTATCATGAAAGTAGGTCCTTGTACCATTACCCAAATAAAAACATCCGATACCGATGGATATAATGCTGTTCAAATCGGCTATTCAGAGGTTAAAGAAAAGGCTTTGGCTAAGCCAGAGTTAGGTCATCTAAAAAAAGCTGGCGCCTTACCCTTACGTCATCTTAAGGAATATCGCGTTGACGATACACAACCTTATAAGCTAGGAGAAACAGTTAACGCTGATCTCTTTAATGCAGGCGATTTGGTAGATATTACAGGAACATCCATGGGGAGAGGTTTTGCTGGATATCAGAAGCGTCATAATTTTAAACGTGGCAACATGACTCATGGTTCCAAAAGTCATCGATTACCTGGTTCTACTGGTGCAGGAACAACTCCTGGAAGAGTTTACCCTGGTAAAAAGATGGCTGGTCAATATGGTGCCAGTCAAGTTACTACTCGTCATCTAAAAGTTGTTCAAGTAGATGCTGAATGTAATCTTTTATTAATTAAAGGAGCTGTTCCTGGTAAGCCAGGAGGACTTCTAAACATTATACCAACTAAAATTGTTGGTAAGTAATCAAGAACAGTTAATTAAACGAGAAACAAATCAAAAACAATGGTTGATTGTAACGTTAAAAACTGGCAAGGAGAATTAGTAGGGCAGGTTACCTTAAATTTGAAGGTAGCAAAAGAAGAAAATTCAGCCCACTTATTACACCGCGCAGTAGTTCGACATCTTGCTAATGCTCGTCAAGGCAACGCTTGTAGCAAAACAAGAGCAGAAGTAAGAGGTGGTGGTCGTAAGCCCTGGCGACAAAAAGGTACAGGCAGAGCTAGAGCAGGTTCCATTCGTTCTCCATTATGGCGTGGAGGTGGAGTTATTTTTGGTCCTAAGCCAAGAGACTTTAGCCTAAAAATGAATCGTAAAGAAAGACGATTAGCTTTAAGAACTGCTATTGGCAGTAGAATTGAAGATCTAATTATAGTTAAAGATTTTATTGAGCAACTTCCTGATCCGAAGACCAAGGAATTCACTGCAGCTTTAACCCGATGGGGAGTAAAGCCAAGGAAAAAAGTAGCTTTAATTCTTTTAGAAACAGATAATAATGTTTATTTATCAGCACGTAATCTTTCATATGTAAAAATTTTACGGGCAGATAGTTTAAATATTTATGATTTACTTAATGCAGACAAAATTATTATAACCTCTGAAGCTTTAGTAAAAATCCAGGAGGTTTACAATGACTAAAAATAAATACGATCCTCGTCATCTGGCCGATTTAATACTCAAGCCTATTATTACGGAAAAAGCTACCACGCTTTTAGAGCAAAATAAATACGTTTTTAATGTATTGCCTAAAGCTACGAAGCCCGAAATCAAGGCTGCAATCGAAAGTCTATTTGATGTTAAAGTAATTGGGGTTAATACTATCCTTCCTCCACGGAAAAAACGCCGTGTTGGTAAATTTATTGGTCATAAATCCTTGTATAAACGAGCGATTGTGACTTTAGAAGAAGGAAATACAATTAATTTATTTCCTGATACATAAACCTGGTACAGCCAGGGAACTTTCATTAAAAGAAAAAACCTGAGAGATAATCAATGGGTATTCGTTCCTATCGTCCGTACACTCCCGGAACCAGACAGGCATCTGTTTCAGATTTCGCTGACATCACGAAACGCAAGCCTGAAAAATCATTAACTAAATATAAGCACAACAAAAAAGGGCGTAATAATCGTGGTGTTATTACTAGTCGCCATCGTGGGGGCGGACACAAACGCCTTTATAGGATTATAGATTTTAGACGGGATAAACACGATATTCCTGCAAAAGTTGTTGCTATTGAGTATGATCCTAACCGTAATGCTCGTATTGCCCTTTTATTTTATCAAGATGGAGAAAAACGCTATATTTTAGCTCCTGTAGGTATTACTATAGGCGCAACTGTAGTATCCGGGGAAAATTCTCCTTACGAAATTGGTAATGCTCTACCACTATACAAAATTCCTTTAGGTTCAGAAATTCACAATGTAGAATTGATACCTGGAAAAGGTGGGCAAATGGTTCGTTCAGCAGGGGCTGTGGCACAGCTTGTAGCCAAAGATGGAAACTATGTAACTTTAAAATTACCTTCTAAAGAAGTACGTATGGTACGCAAAGAATGCTATGCCACCATGGGTCGTGTAGGTAATATTGAAGCTAGAAATATTACATTGGGTAAAGCTGGAAGAACAAGGCATTTGGGGCGAAGACCTCATGTTAGAGGAAGTGTTATGAACCCGGTAGATCATCCACACGGTGGTGGAGAGGGACGTGCTCCTATCGGGAGAAGTGGGCCAATGACTCCTTGGGGTAAGCCTGCTCTAGGAGCAAAAACTCGCAATAAGAAAAAAGCCAGTTCACGTCTTATAATACGTCGCCGCCGTTAAAATATCCACTTTGTTAAATTCTTACTTATGAGTCGTTCTCTAAAAAAAGGTCCATTTATTGCAGATAGTCTCTTGACTAAAATCGAAAAGCTCAATGAGAAAGGAGATAAACAGGTTATTAAAACCTGGTCAAGAGCTTCAACGATAGTTCCCGTTATGATTGGCCATACAGTTGCTGTACACAATGGAAAACAACATATTCCTGTTTTTATTTCAGAACAAATGGTTGGCCATAAATTAGGAGAATTCTCTCCTACACGTACTTTTAGAGGACACGCTAAAAGTGATAAAAAATCGGGTCGCCGATAAAATACAGTAAAAGTTATTTACAAAACTAACAATCATGGCACTTGACATGACAACAGAGGCTAAAGCCATATCTAAATATATACGAATGTCTCCATTCAAGGTGAGACGCGTATTAGACCAGATTCGCGGGCGTTCTTATCGCGAAGCTCTCATTATTCTTGAATTTATGCCGTACAGAGCTTGCGAACCAATTATTAAACTTTTACGTTCTGCTGTTGCTAATGCTGAACATAATAATGGACTTGATCCAGCAACTTTATTTGTCAGTAAAGCTTATGCTGATGGAGGTCCAAGTTTAAAAAGGTTTCGTCCTAGAGCCCAAGGACGTGCCTATCAAATTCGTAAACCTACATGTCATATAACCATTACAGTTGCATCTGAGGTGGGAACAAAATGATATGTATTTCTAAAAACTAGCCAAGAGAACATATGGGACAAAAAATACATCCAATTGGTTTTCGTTTAGGTATTACCAAAGAACATAAATCTCGTTGGTATGCTGACAAAAGACGTTATCCAGAATTACTACAGGAAGATCTGGCTATTAGACAACATGTCGAAAAAAACCTTAGCAATGCTGGTATAGCTGATATTCGAATAGAACGAAAAGCTGATCAAATTGATTTAGCAATTCATACTGCCCGTCCCGGAGTCGTAGTAGGAAGGGGTGGTAGTGGAATTGAGCAGCTAAGAACTGCGCTCCAAAAAAACTTAGGGGAAAATCGTCAAATCCGGATTAATGTTATTGAGGTATCCAGAGTTGATGCAGATGCTGCATTAATTGCTGAATATATCACTCAACAGCTAGAACGAAGAGTTTCCTTCCGTCGAGTAGTTAGACAAGCTATTCAAAGGGCTCAAAGAGCTGAGGTTAAAGGTATAAAAATTCAGGTCGGAGGACGTCTTAATGGGGCTGAAATTGCAAGAACTGAATGGGTAAGAGAGGGACGTGTTCCTCTTCACACTCTCAGAGCAGATATCGACTACTCATATCGGACTGCACAAACAATTTACGGCATATTGGGAGTCAAAGTATGGGTCTTCAAAGGAGAGATAATTCCGGGACAAGAAGAGCAGGCTGTAGTTTCTACTGCCCCGACTCCAAAACGTAATCGTCGAAAACAGTTTGAAGACCGTTCCAATGAAGAATAGTTAAGGCTATTAATTTAAAAGTTATTGTTGACTATAAATGTTAAGTCCTAAAAGAACAAAATTTCGGAAACAACAACGAGGCAGAATGAGAGGACTAGCCTATCGAGGCAGTACCCTCAATTTTGGAGAATATGCTCTTCAAGCTACTGAACCTTGTTGGATTACTGCTCGTCAAATAGAAGCTGCTCGTCGTGCTATGACTCGCTACATACGTAGAGGTGGAAAAATCTGGATTCGAATTTTTCCAGACAAACCTGTTACTATGCGTGCAGCAGAGACTCGTATGGGTTCAGGAAAAGGATCTCCAGAATATTGGGTTGCTGTAGTGAAGCCAGGACGTATTATGTTTGAGCTTTCTGGAGTAACTGAATCTATTGCTCGTGAAGCTATGCGTCTTGCTGCACAGAAGCTTCCTATTAAAACAAAGTTCATAACTAGTCAGGAGGAGTACAACTAAATCATGTCTCTACCTAAAATTGCAGAAGCTCGGAGTCTTAGTAATCAAGATTTAGCAGAAGAGATTCTTGCTGCCAAGAAGAAGCTTTTTGAATTAAGATTTCAGCAAGCTACTCGTCAACTAGAAAAGACTCACGAGTTTAAACATACTCGTCATCGAATAGCTCAACTATTAACAGTTGAGCAAGAGCGCCAACTTGGTAAAAATAATTCTGAATCAACTCCATTTAAAGAGGAATAACTTAATTATGGCAGTAAAAGAAAAAGTTGGAGTAGTAGTTAGTACTAAAATGGATAAAACCATTGTGGTAGAAGTAGAAAATCGTTCTCCTCACCCAAAGTACGGAAAAATTATTGTAAAAACCAAAAAATTCAAGGCTCATGACCAAGACAATAAATGTCAAAAAGGGGATAGAGTTCGCATTCAAGAAACTCGACCCCTAAGTAAGACAAAAAGGTGGGTCATGACTGAAATTTTAACCTCTCATTAAATCACCTAAGTTAATATCGTGATTCAACAGCAAACTTATCTTAATGTCGCCGACAATAGCGGAGCTCGTAAATTAATGTGTTTACGTGTTTTAGGAACCGGAAATTGCCGATATGGGGCGATTGGCGATCAAATCGTTGCCGTCGTCAAAGACGCTATACCAAATATGCCCGTTAAACGTTCTGATATTGTAAAAGCAGTTATCGTACGAACTCGTCAAGCTATTAACCGTGAGAACGGTATGAGCATACGTTTCGACGACAATGCTGCTGTAATAATAAATGCGGATGGTAACCCAAAAGGAACTCGTGTTTTTGGTCCTGTAGCAAGAGAACTACGAGATAAAAGTTATACAAAAATTGTTTCTTTGGCACCGGAGGTACTCTAATGAGTAAAACAGCTCAACCGAAGCGTTACAAAATGCACGTTAAAGTTGGAGACAACATACAAGTAATTTCTGGAAAAGATAAAGGCAAAATCGGAGAAATTATAAAAATTTTTCCCAAAAGTAGCCAAGTCCTCATAAAAGGAACTAACGTTAAAACTAAGCACGTTAAGCCCCAACAAGAAGGAGAATCTGGCCAGATTACTACATTTGAAGCTCCTATCCATAGCTCTAGCGTAATGTTGTATTCCAGTAAAAAACAAGTAGCGAGTCGTATTAATTACACTTTTAATGAAGCGGGTAAGAAAGTACGTATTCTGAAAAAAACGGGTGAAATTATCGATTAGTTCGATACTTCCTAACTAATGATTAACACTTATTTCCCTCTGACAAAGCCCAGAGATAGAGAAAGATACTATGGTTCAATCTAGACTAAAAAATATTTACCAGGAAACTATTATAGGTAAACTAAAACAACAGTTTAACTATACCAATGTTCATCAGGTTCCTAAGCTCTTTAAAATTACCATTAATAGAGGTTTAGGAGAGGCATCACAAAATGCTAAAGCTCTAGAATCTTCTATTCGTGAGTTGGAAGTTATAACTGGCCAAAAACCAGTTATAACTCGTGCTAAGAAAGCAATTGCAGGTTTTAAAATTCGCGAAGGAATGCCGGTAGGTGTTATGGTAACGTTGCGTTCTGAAAAAATGTATGCATTTCTTGATCGACTAATTAATGTAGCTTTACCCAGGATTAGAGACTTTAGAGGTATTAGTCCAAAAAGTTTCGATGGACGAGGTAACTATAGTCTTGGTGTTCGAGAACAACTCATTTTCCCAGAAATTGATTATGACACCATTGATCAAATTCGAGGTATGGATGTTTCTATTATTACCACTGCCCAAACTGATGAAGAAGGGCGTGCGTTATTAAAAGAAATGGGAATGCCCTTCCGTACCTAGTAATCCTTTATTCTACAGGAGAAACTCATCAGCAATAATGGCACCTAACGATACTATCTCAGACATGTTAACCCGTATTCGCAACGCTTGTGCGGTACGACATACAACAACAAAAGTTCCCACGACAAGAATGACTCGAAGTATTGCTCAAGTTCTTAAAGAAGAAGGCTTTATACAGAGTTTCGAAGAAGTGGGAGAAGGTGTACAAAAACACCTTGTTATTTCTCTTAAATATAAAGCGAGAGGTCGTCAACCTATTATTAATACACTACGTCGGGTTAGTAAACCTGGACTAAGAGTATATTCTAATCGGAAGGATTTGCCTCGCGTACTTGGAGGTATTGGCGTTGCTATTATTTCCACTTCCAAAGGAATTATGACGGATAGAGAGGCGCGTCGCCAAAATATTGGTGGTGAAATTTTATGCTACATCTGGTAGTAATAAAGTTAGTTACCATCTCTATCTCGAATAATATTTAACCCATAAATAATTACTGAAAACGTAAAAAAATGTCTCGTATTGGTAAACGTCCAATTATATTACCTAATAAAGTTACTATTGATATTAAAGGTCAATACGTCACTGTAAAAGGTCCTAAAGGTTCTTTAGAGCGTGAACTCCCCTCTAAAGTACAGCTCAATAAAGATGGGGAAACTCTTCTAGTTCAAAGACAAGATGAATCTCGTATTTCTCGTGAACGTCATGGGTTATGTCGCACCTTAGTAGCCAATATGGTTCATGGGGTATCAGCAGGATTTGAAAAACGTCTTAGTATCCAAGGGGTAGGATATCGTGCCCAAGCAAAAGGTTCTAACTTAACTCTTAATGTTGGATATAGTAAGCCAGTAGAAATAACTATGCCTAGTGGCATCAGTGTTGTTGTTGAAAATAATACATCAGTTATTATCAGCGGCATTGATAAAGAAATAGTCGGAAATATAGCTGCTAAGATTAGAGCAGTAAGACCTCCAGAACCATATAAAGGTAAAGGCATTCGTTATCTTAATGAATTTGTCGTTCGTAAGGCAGGTAAATCAGGTAAGAAGTAATTATGAAGCTTACACGAAGAGAATCTTTAAAACGTCGTCATCAACGTATCCGGAAAAAGGTTAGTGGAACATCAAGTTGTCCTCGTCTAGCTGTTTTCCGTTCAAATCAACATATTTATGCCCAAATAATTGATGATGTAAAGCAGCATACATTAGCAGCTGCTTCTACTCTAGAACCGGGGCTTAAAGAAGTTTTAGCATCAAGCTCCAATTGCGAAGCATCGTCAGCAGTAGGAAAATTAGTTGCTGAACGATTAATTGCAAAAGGAATCGAAGAAGTCGTGTTTGACAGAGGTGGTAATCTTTACCACGGCAAAGTCAAGGCTTTAGCTGAAGCTGCTCGTGAAGCAGGATTGAAATTCTAACTAAAGGCATTAATATCTTTACACTAAGCAGTAAAAACTATGGCAAAAAATCGTAAAAACAACAGAGATAAAGCTAAAGAGACTAACTGGCAAGAGCGAGTTATTCAGATTCGTAGAGTTAGTAAAGTTGTTAAAGGAGGGAAAAAGCTTAGCTTTCGTGCAGTTGTTGTTATTGGTAATGAAAAAGGACAAGTCGGTGTTGGGGTCGGCAAAGCTGGAGATGTTATAGGAGCGGTTCGAAAAGGAGTCGCAGACGGTAAAAAGCAACTTGTCGATGTTTCAATTACAAAATCTAGCTCTATCACTCACATAACGAAAGGAGTCGCTGGCGGAGCGAAAGTTATTGTACGTCCAGCAGCTCCTGGTACTGGAGTAATTGCTGGTGGTGCTGTAAGAACAGTTTTAGAGTTAGCTGGACTTAAAAATATTTTAGCTAAACAGTTAGGCTCCAATAATCCTCTTAATAACGCAAGGGCTGCTGTAGATGCACTTGAAGGGTTAAGAACATTATCAGAAGTTGCACAAGAAAGGGACGTTCCCTTAGAGCATCTTTATGCTTAAGTCTAGTTTTGTAATTATTAATCTTAATAAATCTTATGAGAATTCATAATCTTAGTCCTAAAGAAGGATCAACAAAACGTCGTCGCCGTGTAGGCAGGGGTATTTCTGCTGGTCAAGGTGCAAGTGGTGGTTTTGGAATGCGAGGTCAAAAATCTCGTTCAGGAACAGGTACTAAAGCAGGATTTGAAGGAGGCCAGATGCCTCTTTACCGTAGGGTTCCAAAATTAAAGCATTTTCCCTTAGTTAATCCTAGTAAATTTACTATCATTAATGTTGATAGACTAAATAGTCTGACAGCTAATAGCGAGATAGACTTATATAGTTTAATGAAACAAGGAATAGTAACTAGTAATGATGGTCCATTGAAAATATTAGGTAATGGAGAGTTAAATGTTGCCCTAGTCGTTAAGGCAGCTGCGTTTACCAAATCTGCTCAAAGAAAAATTGAAAGTGCTGGTGGAACCTGCCAAAATATATCAAATATAACAACTGATAAATAATCGTTGATAAATTAGGTTATTACCCATGGTCGTCAGTCGAGACAAAACACCCACAGCACAAGAAACGTTTTTGCAAATGGCTCAAGCAGCTGGATTGCGAAGTCGTTTATTAATTACAATTGGTCTGTTAACTTTAATTCGTTTTGGGATTTTTATTCCTATTCCTGGTATTGATAGAGAAAAGTTTATTAGTGCTATTAGTAATAGTCCAGTTTTGGGTTTTTTAGATATCTTTACAGGTGGTGGTATTTCCACTTTAGGTATTTTTGCTCTAGGAATACTTCCTTTTATCAATGCTTCTATTATTATGCAGTTATTGACTGCTGCAATTCCATCTTTAGAAGACCTTCAAAAAAACGAAGGAGAGGCAGGAAGACGTAAGATTTCGCAAATAACTCGGTATGTAGCTGCTGGATGGGCGATAGTACAAAGTACCGCTATTACTGTAGGCCTGTTAAAAGAATATGCTTTAAGTAGTACATTTTGGTTTGTGCCAGAAACTGTATTAGCATTAACGGCAGGTTCTATGTTTGTAATGTGGGTATCAGAGCTAATTACAGAAAGAGGGATTGGTAATGGCGCTTCTCTACTGATTTTTGTCAATATTGTGGCAAGCCTACCAAGGACTTTAGGACAAACTATTGACTATGCTCAAACTGGTGGAAGACAGGCAGTTGCACAAGTAATTATTTTATTACTTGTTTTTCTAGTCATGATAGTAGGAATTGTTTTTGTCCAAGAAGGAACACGTCGTATTCCTATTATATCGGCCCGCCGTCAAGTAGGTCGTAAACTATACCGAGAGAGAACAAGTTACTTACCTCTGAGACTCAATCAAGGGGGTGTGATGCCTATTATCTTTGCATCAGCAGTTCTAATCCTACCTCAAAGTTTAATTGGTTTTCTTGGTAATGGAGGCGCTTTTAGTGAAGCTCTAGTGAAAGTTACAAATGCTTTAAGACCAGGTAGCTGGTCTTATGTTGGAGTTTACTCTATTTTAATTCTATTTTTTAGCTATTTCTATGCTTCTTTAATTGTTAATCCTGAAGACATATCAAAAAATCTTAAAAAGATGGGATCTAGTATTCCCGGCATACGACCTGGTGAAAAAACAAAAGAATACTTAGAGGGAGTTTTAAATCGTTTAACTTTCTTAGGTGCTGGTTTCTTGAGCTTCGTAGCTACGGTCCCAACTTTGGTAGAAGGAGCTACTGGAGTTACTACATTCAGAGGTTTGGGAGCTACATCATTATTAATATTAGTAGGTGTTGCTATTGACACAGCAAAACAAATTCAAACCTATGTAATTTCTCAACGTTATGAGGGAATGGTCAAACAATAGGCAATCGTAAAGAATCTTAGTATTTTTCAACCTATTGATTAACCACATAAATATGCAAAAAACATTATCAAGAAGATTATGAGTACAGGAAAAGGGTTGATTTTTTTAGGTCCTCCCGGTTCTGGAAAAGGAACCCAAGCTCAAAAACTATCAGCAAAATTTAACATTCCTCATATTTCTACTGGAGAAATGTTAAGAGAGGCTATCACTAATCAAACAAAGCTGGGACAAGAAGCTCAGTCTTATGTCGATAAAGGAGAATTAGTACCTGATAAATTATTATTAGGTTTAATTCAAGAGCGATTAAACCAACAGGATGCACAGAAAGGGTGGATTCTAGATGGGTTTCCTCGTAATATTTTTCAAGCAGAGTTTTTAGATACGTTGCTTAAGAGACTCAGTAAATTTTCAGAACAAGCAGTTAATCTGGAAGTTCCCGATGAGGTAATTGTAGAACGTTTACTACTTAGAGGAAGAAAAGATGATAGTGAAAAGACTATTCGTCGACGTCTAGAAGTTTATAGAGAAAAAACTCAGCTTGTATTAGATTATTATCGTCAAAATAAAAGACTTGTTTCTATTGATGGTAATCTTAAACCGGATGAAGTGACAATTATATTAAAAAATACACTTACTTCTGGATTGACTAAAATTTTCTAAATATCAAAATTATAGATAAGTTAGATTACACGTAAAATAATCATTTTTTAGAAACAAGTTATTAACCTTTTTGTGTTGTACTTATTTGAGGCATAGTAATCGTGTCAAAACAAGATTTAATTGAAATGGAAGGGACAGTGACAGAATCTCTTCCAAATGCGATGTTTAGAGTAGATTTGGATAATGGGTTTAATGTATTAGCCCATATTTCTGGAAAGATTCGTCGAAATTATATTAAAATTCTACCAGGGGATAGAGTTAAAGTTGAACTGACACCCTATGATTTAACTAAAGGTAGGATTACCTATCGGCTTAAAGGTAAAAAGTAAAAAATTAGTAACTATAGTCTTCACTATTTATCTTACTTAATAAGCTGACAAAAGAAGAGATATCTTGATATAATAAAAGGCTTGCAGTCTTGCTGTTAAAAACTTATGAAAGTTAGACCATCTGTTAAAAAAATGTGCGAGAAATGTCGCGTGATTAAGCGACGAGGCAAAGTCATGGTACTTTGTATCAATCCAAAACATAAACAACGTCAAGGTTAGAAAGCTAATATAGTAGCTTATTGATCTGTTGTGCCTACAAAATGCTTAGAGGATAAAAAAATTGGCAAGGATATCTGGTGTTGATCTACCAAGGGATAAAAGAATTGAAATTGGACTAACTTACCTATTCGGTATTGGTCTATCAAGATCCCAAAAAATATTGGCCGAAACAGGTGTTAATCCTGACATTCGTGTACGAGACTTGGGCGATGAAGATCTTACTTCCCTTAGGGCCTATATTGATGATAATTTTCAAATCGAGGGTGATTTGAGACGTTGGGAGGCTATGAATATAAAACGATTGGCGGATATCGGCACCTATCGAGGTCGTCGTCATCGTCAAGGGCTTCCTGTTCGAGGGCAACGAACAAGAACTAATGGACGTACCCGTCGTGGAAGACGAGTTACTGTAGCAGGTAAGAAAAAAGCTCCTGCTAAGAAATAATTAACGTTTATTTGTAATTCAAGTTACACAAAATCTTAGTAAAACTATGGCACGACCAACTAAAAAAGGTGGACCAAAAAAACAGAAGAAAAACGTCCCTAACGGCGTTGCTCACATAAAGTCGACATTTAATAACACAATTGTAACAATTTCAGATACCAAAGGAGATGTTATTTCCTGGTCTTCTGCTGGCGCTAGTGGCTTTAAAGGAGCCAAAAAAGGAACTCCTTTCGCTGCTCAAACTGCGGCTGATTCAGCTGCTCGGCGTGCTATTGATAATGGAATGCGGCAAATAGAAGTTATGGTTAGCGGGCCTGGTGCTGGTAGAGAAACTGCTATAAGAGCACTTCAAGGATCAGGATTAGAAATTACGTTAATTAGAGACGTTACACCCATTCCTCACAATGGTTGTCGTCCTCCTAAACGACGTCGAGTCTAATCTATATCTGATTTATCCGAACTAAGATACTTGTAATTTGGTAAATCAGTGACTAATAAAAATATATGTTTGGACGAAGTATTTGACAATGAAAAGAGGTGACAAACAATGGCACAATTTCAAATTGAATGTGTAGAGTCTAAGACTCAAAAAAATCAAAGTCAATACAGTAGATTTGTTCTTGAGCCATTGGAAAGAGGTCAAGGGACAACTGTGGGTAATGCTCTCAGACGAGTCTTATTGGCAAACTTGGAAGGAACAGCAGTTACTGCCATAAGAATTGGCGGAGTTAATCATGAATTCGCTACAATACCAGGGGTTAGGGAAGATGTCCTAGAAATCATATTAAATATGAAGGAAATCGTTCTTAAAAGCCATACTGAACAAATCCAAATAGGGCGTTTAGTTGCAGTAGGAGCAGCTCATGTAACAGCAGCGCAGTTCGACTTACCTTCAGAAGTGGAAGTTATTAATCCTACTCAACCTATTGCGACCTTAACAGATGGTGCAAAACTTGAAATGGAGTTTCGCATTGAGAAAGGAATGGGGTATGTGCCAGTAGAAAAAGGGAAAGAAAAACAAGGAGCACTTGATTTTTTACAGATTGACGCTGTCTTCATGCCAGTTACAAAAGTTAACTACAGTGTAGAAAATATCAGAGGGGAAAAGGGTGAAGTAAAAGATTCTTTAATGCTTGAAATCTGGACCAATGGCAGTGTTAGTCCAAAAGAAGCTTTATCTCAAGCAACTGAAGTTTTGGTTAACTTATTTAGTCCTCTGAAAAATATCAACCAGCTTGAAACCGCTGTTCCTGAATATCAAGACGAAGAAAACCCTCAAAGCCAAATTCCTATTGAAGAATTACAGCTATCTGTACGAGCTTATAATTGTTTAAAAAGAGCACAAATAAATACAGTTGCTGATTTATTAGATTATAGTCAAGAAGATTTATTGGAAATCAAAAATTTTGGCCAGAAATCTGCTGAAGAGGTGATTGAGGCTCTTCAGAAACGATTAGGAATTACTTTAGCACAAGAAAAAAATAAGACCTAATTAGTCATGGACAATAAATCATGACTATTAGTCTGTAGATGTTACTTTTTTATCATATTAAGGAGACGTAACAAAAATGCGACATCGATGCCGCGTATCACATCTAGGTAAACCTGCTGATCAACGGAAAGCGTTATTAAGATCACTTGCGACAGAATTAATTCGTCACGGACAAATTAAAACTACTAAAACTCGTGCTAAAGCGGTACGATCTGAAGTAGAAAGAATGATTACTTTAGCTAAAGATGGATCATTGTCAGCTAGACGTAAAGCAATGGGTTATCTTTTTGACAAACAATTAGTTCATGCTCTATTCGCTGATGCACTAGCTCGTTATGGAGAACGGTCTGGAGGTTATACGAGAATTGTTCGTACTTTACGTCGTCGTGGAGATAATGCTGAAATGGCTATTATTGAATTGATGTGATCTTTAAGTATTTTAGATAGCATGACAAATAATGAATGAGCATTTCTAATAAACAGTCACAACTAGTAAAGAGAATAGCTCTGATAATTCAATATTCAGGGAATCGTTTTCATGGTTGGCAAAGACAGCCTTATCACAGAACTGTTCAAGAAGATATTGAGAACACTATTGCTAAATCACTAGGTTACAAAGTTTCTATCCATGGTGCTGGACGTACCGATGCAGGGGTTCATGCCACTGCACAGGTAGCTCACTTTGATTATGTAGGGCCAATTCCGCCAAAAAGGTTAGCAAAAGTTATTAATCGGTATTTACCAGAAGATATCTTAATTCGTAATTCGGAAGAAGTGTCAACCAACTGGCATGCTAGGTTCTCAGCTCAGTGGCGTCGTTATCGATATACATTATATACCAACAAAAATTCTAATTTATTTGTTAAATCTTTTAGTTGGCATTATTATCGTTATCCTCTAAAAATAAAATTAATGGTAGACGCCTTAACATCATTATTGGGTACACATCATTTGACGGCTTTTCGAAAAGAAGGTTCTCAACGCACTCATTCTTGGGTAGAGATTCAAGATATAGAATGTTACCGTAAAGGAGCTTTTGTCCATGTAGAGATTCAAGCTAATGGATTTTTATACGGAATGGTAAGATTATTGATAGGGATGCTAGTAGAAGTAGGAATTGGTAAACTTTCTTTAGCTAATTTTAATCAAATCTGGCGTAACCAAGGGCGTAAACATGTACGGCATTCTGCTCCAGCTAACGGACTATGTTTATTAGGAGTAGGTTATCCAGAAGTTTCATTTTCATCAAATTTATATTTAGATACTCAGCCATTATTTGAAACCAACCAAATAATTTGTGAAGATTGAATTTCTAACAATATATTTAATGAAAAAAGCAATGTCTATTAAGAAAGATAACCTGAATATTAATTAATATCTAACATTATTTATGAACAAAACAATTACACCATCACCAGCAATACTTGAGCAGAAGTGGTATGTTATTAATGCTGAAAATCAGCGTTTAGGGCGCCTTGCCTGCGAAATTGCAAAAATTTTAAGGGGTAAGAAAAAACCGACTTATACTCCTCATATGGATACCGGAGACTTTATTATTGTAATCAATGCGGAAAAAATTGAAGTCACCGGCCGAAAAAATCATCAAAAATTATATCGTCGTCACTCTGGTAGGCCCGGAGGGATGAAGGTTGAAACTTTTGAAAAATTACTCAAGAGAATTCCAGAGAGAATTATTGAAAAAGCTGTAAAGGGAATGTTACCTAAAAACACTTTAGGACGTCAATTGTTTACAAAATTAAAAGTGTATGCTGGTCCTAACCATCCTCATCAAGCACAAAAGCCTGAACAATTAATTCTGAATACTATTCCAAATGGAGATCGATAATGTCAACTACTGAAGAAAATAAAGCTATTTACTGGGGTACTGGTCGCCGCAAATCATCAATTGCGAGAGTTCGTCTAGTTCCAGGTACAGGAGAAATTAAAGTCAATAAAAAAGAAGGAAATCTATATTTCAATCAAATTGCTGACTATATACAAGTCATCAAAGCACCTCTAGAAAAGCTAGGATTAGATAAAGAATATGATATTCTAGTCAACGCCCATGGTGGAGGATTAACAGGACAAGCAGATGCAGTCAAATTAGGCATAGCAAGAGCATTATGTGAATTAAATCCAGAAAACCGACCAACATTAAAAGCAGAAGGATATTTAACAAGAGATCCTCGTGCTAAAGAGCGAAAAAAATATGGTTTACATAAAGCACGTAAAGCTCCTCAGTATTCTAAACGTTAATCAGAATAGTTTTTATTGTCATAAATAATGCAAAACACCTTATAAGGAGATACGAAAAATGTCGAAGCCTGATATCCACCCAACTTGGTATCCTGAAGCAAAAGTAATTTGTAACGGTGAAGTTGTGATGACTGTAGGATCAACTTGCCCTAAAATTAATGTTGAAGTATGGTCGGGTAATCACCCTTTTTATACGGGTACCCAGAAAATTATTGATACCGAAGGAAGAGTAGATCGCTTCCAAAAACGGTATGCAATGATTGGTAAAAAAGTTAATAAAGAAGCATCAGAGTCAGATAGTGCGGAAAAATAGCAGCCACTATAAAATTTAGAACCCAGCAGTCTACTGCTGGGTTCTCTTTATCTATAAAATAATAACAGTACATCATAAAAATACTATGGCTGAATCATATTTATTAAATAAATTATATTCTGTTGAACAAACTTTTAATGAATTAACTCGTAGGTTAGCTGATCCTAGTATTGCCACAGATCCAAGTGAATTACAAAAGGTTGCTAAAGCCCGTTCTTCTCTAGAAGAAACAGTCCATGCTTATGAAGAATGGAAACAAACTGAGAAAGAACTTTCGGAAACAAAGCAAATTGTAAAAGATGCTGGAGGAGATCACGAAATGAGAGAAATGGCATCTATGGAAGCTAAGGAATTAGAAATAAAACTAAATAATTTAGAAGAGTTAATGAAAGTTCTTTTACTTCCTCGTGATCCGAATGATGATAAAAATATTATGTTAGAAATTAGAGCAGGTACTGGAGGAGATGAAGCTGGTATTTGGGCTGGTGATTTGGCGAGAATGTATTCACGCTTTGCAGAATCTCAAAAGTGGCAAGTTAAATTAGTAAATGAATCTCTCGCTGATATGGGCGGTATTAAGGAAACTATACTTGAGATAACTGGGGATAAAGTGTACAGTAAGTTGAAATTTGAAGCAGGAGTACATAGAGTCCAAAGGGTTCCAGTTACAGAAGCTGGTGGAAGAGTTCATACCTCGACAGCAACAGTAGCTATTATGCCAGAAGTAGATGAAGTAGAAATAGAAATTGATGCAAAAGATATAGATATGAGTACAGCTCGATCTGGAGGTGCCGGAGGACAAAATGTTAATAAGGTTGAGACAGCTGTGGATTTATTTCATAAACCTACAGGTATTAGAATTTTTTGTACTGAAGAGAGATCACAATTGCAGAATAGAGAAAGAGCTATGCAAATCTTAAGAGCAAAATTATACGAAACTAAGCTAAGAGAACAGCAAGAGGAGATAAGTTCAATAAGAAAATCTCAAGTAGGAACAGGTTCAAGATCAGAAAAAATTCGTACTTATAACTATAAAGACAATAGAGTAACAGATCACCGATTGGGACAGAATTTTGCTTTGTCAGGAATTTTAGAAGGTGATATTGATATTTTAATAGAATCATGTATATCCCAAGATCAACAAGAACGCTTACTAGAGCTAGCAGATTCTTCAGCAATGACAGAGTAACAGATTATCTACACTTTTTAAGTCACTAATCAATATTCATTTTTAAAATTTGGAGTAGATAAAAAAGCCAAAGTAGTAAATTGAAATATACATCATTTAATTCATGATTAAATAAAATATTAAGATAAGTACGTAAAACAAAATATTATTCAAAATTAATTGCTAAAAGTTTCAAAAATACTCAAAACTATGCCTTATCATAACAAAGGCTTGAATAAGTTTACAAAAGTAAAACTAATATATCTAAGAAGTTAAAAACTATTAACTATGGTTTTTATTATTTCGATAATATTCATGAGTTAAGAAAGGTACTCGGAAAAGTTCTCCTCTAGTATTATTTACACTTACATGCAAATTAGCTTTTCCTATTTTTGCTTTAATGTAAGCTAAACCCCAAAAATCTTTATTTATCTGAATACAACTTGTTAAAACTCCGACTTTATCTCCATTTACATATATGGGATTAGGCACGTTAATTAGTTGACTTAATTTTATACCCCACAAATATTGTTTTACGCCGTGATAAGTGTTCAGTCTCGCTATAGTCTCTTGACCAATATAACAACCCTTCTCAAAGGAAATCTTAGACCATAAACCTGCCTCTAAAGGATTATAAGTCTCAGTTAACTCATTATTAGGAAATGGTCTTCCCTGACGAATTCTTAATTTTTCCCATACATTGTTACTAGCAGGTAAAAAATTACACCCTATAAGTTCTTTTAAAATTGTTTTTGCATAGTTTTTAGATGTGATTATTGTACATCCAGGAAGAGCTAAGCCATTATTTAAAGCAACTATTATACGGTTATTCTTTATGTTTAAGATACTATAAACATCAAGACGAGAATTAGATATATTCTTAAAATCACAGTTCCATTTTTGTAATTTTTGAGCTACTTGGGGACCAACCAGACTAAAAACAGCATTTTCATGAGAAATATCTACTAATTGCACTTTGTCCATTGGGAAAATATAGCGTTCCATCCAATCTAGAAGAAGAGAACGCCGATTAGGAGAAACTAATAATAATATTTCATTTTCCATTATGTAAGCAGTAGCAAGATCTAAAGTTCTTCCAATAGAATTTATAAAAATAGTCTCACATAATTGTTTTGGTTTGAGATCTTTAATATTATTGGTAGATAGATTGTGTAGAAATTTTAATCTATCTTCTCCTGTAATTTTCAAAAGTCCCCAGTGACTCATATCAATCACTATTGCGTTGCTATATGCTTCTTGAAAAACATAATATTCATTGTTAAAATCTTTCTGAGAACTATCTAGTTTTTGTAGCATAATCAATATTTTTATTATAGGTTTAACATATCATTAAACTTTGTTAACGCAATATGAGCGTAGTATTATTTATATCTGAATTTTACTAATTAGATCAACTTATATAAGTGAAAATTTGTGGTAAGTGTTGAGATTAACTGTATGTCATGTCAAATTTAGTAATTAAGTATTAAATAAAATTACCAATGTTTTTAAAACTAGGGCATCCATTCTAATAAAATACTTACTTGACTATCCTTTTTTACTCGTGAATTTTGTTTTTTTATTTCGGTTGATAAACGCATATTTGATGTTACTGCATAACCAAAAGATAAATTAATAACCCCTACTTCATCGGTACTTCCAGGAGATAAAAATGTCTGAGTTATCGAAATATCAGATGCTCCAGACCTGGATAAGGCAATAATTAATTTTCCTCCAATATTTAGGCCGTCTTCACTATAATTATTTGTGCTAACAGTTCTATAACCTAAAAGTGGAGCAACATTAAAATAATATCCTAGAGGCAATAAATAATATTGTAAATCTATACCTCCTGCATCCCTTTTCGTAAAAGAGGTCTGATAATCGCCACTTATGCTAAGGCCTTTCTTCCCAAAAAAAATATCTTGTGCTTTAACAATAAAGCCACCATCATGCTGATTAGACGGAAATTCGGAATAACCTAGTCCAATACGAGTTTTAAAACTAGGATTATATTTAATTTCCTCTAAAATATTCGGAATTTCTTTAGTCCATCGTTGTAAAACCTTACTGCTATTAACTATTTCTGAAGATAAACCAAGGGACTGATTAATCGAATCATTAAGATCTAAATTAGAGTTAGGATAAATATCCTGACCGTAAATTTTTTTATTAAATGAACTAAATAAAATTAGAAAAGTAATGATAATGAAGAAATTCAATTTAAATAATATTTTATTGCTCCTCATAGTCAAATAAATATTATTTACTAAGTTAAATCTAGAATTACACATCTTAAATACAAATATTTAATTTAAATGTTTAATCGAGTCAAATGAAAAATTGCCAACCGTCGTCAAAATAATTTGACGACTTATATCACTAATATAGAAAAAATCTATTTTTAGGTAGTTAAGAGGAAGATAAGATAGCCTTTCTGGCCATTCAATAACAGTTATACCAGGTGAGATATCTTGTTCTTCCCAATATTGTTCCAGAAATAAATCTTCCACCATATTTTTTTCAGTTCGATATAAATCGAGATGATAGAGAGGTAAATGGCCTTGATAGTATTCGTTAATTAGAATAAAAGTAGGGCTAACAATAGGATCAATAATACCTAATCCTTTGCCTATTCCTTGGACAAAAGTAGTTTTTCCTGCTCCTAAATCACCTGTTAATAGTAAGGTACTATTTTCAGGTAGAATTTTTCCTAATTGTTCACCAAAATCTAAGGTGCCTTGATAACTTTCTAAAACTATGGATTTATGGTTAATTCTTTTTTCCATATAAATTTAACCAATAGATTTTAATTTTATTGACTTATTTTGTTCAATATGTCTTGGTATGCTGCATGTCATAAAATCACGGGCAAGAATAGTATCCGGAAAAATAGCTTTTGCTTCACTTAGTAAATCACTTAATTGTAAACTGTTTCCTGGCGCATAACGAGGGCTGAAATGAGTAAGTATCAACTTTTTAACTTTTGCACCTAAGGCAACTTGTGCAGCCATTGTTGAAGTAGAATGTAGACGTTCAAACGCAAGTTGGGAATCTTGATGAGCAAATGTTGCTTCATGAATTAAAATGTCAGCATCTTTAGCCAACTCGACTGCTTCTTCGCAAAATATTGTATCTGTACAATAAATTAGTTTGCGTCCTTTCTCTGTTTTACCACATAAATCTTGTCCTCTAATTGAGCGACCATCATCTAATTTAATGATTTTTCCCTGTTTTAACTCACCATAGATTGGTCCAGGAGGAATACCCAAAGAAACAGCTTTTTTTATATCGAAACGTCCAGGACGATCTTTTTCCACGACACAATATCCAAAAGCCGGTATGCGATGTTTCAAGAGTCTGCAATCAACAGTAAATTCGTCATCTTCGTAAAGAATTCCTGAACTGATCTCATTAACACGAATACCATATGGCAGTTTGAAATGAGAATATTGTGCACAAGATCTTAAATAATTATCTAATTCTTGAGGACCATAGATTTGAATAGGCTGTCGATTGCCTGCTAAATTACAACTAGCTATTAATCCCAACAGGCCATAAATATGGTCTCCATGCATGTGAGTAATAAAAATTTTAGTTATTTGAGAAGCTTTGACATCACTTCGTAACAATTGATGCTGAGTTCCCTCTCCGCAGTCAAACAACCAAACTTCTCCTCTTTGAGGAAGGCGCAAAGCTACGCTTGAGACATTACGTGATCGGGTTGGTACACCAGAACTAGTTCCTAAAAAGGTTATCTCCACAGTTAGTTTGTATTATTTATATACTCTTACTAATGTTACATAGTAAAATCAAAAAAAGAACCAATTCTTAAAAAAATATGCATACTTAATTTTTAAGAACAGATAACTAATATCTATTCCAAGAGTGTTCTAACTGTACCATCCGGAATTAATACAAGACGAATTGATTGATTATGCAACGTTTTTAACGGGGAAACAAAGGGGGAACCAATCTCTGGAAATTCCACTTGAGAACGATAGACCATTGCTAAATGTCCTAGAGGAATACTTTTTTTCAAAGAGCCGTTATTTTCGATAATTAAGCGATATTCTATTGCTTGTTCCAAATTTTCTAAAGGCTTCCATCTTTCTTGGAAATATTTTTGAATTTCATCAAGCTGAGCAACAGTATTAGATGGTTTATTCATTTTTTTGTCTTCTGAATGTAAGAAATTATCAGATTTATCTGTTTTTTTAAAAACTCTTCTTGCAACTAAAGTTTCTTTATTTAATATTGGTGGAGTAGGTAATCTAGAGTATTGTGATGATGTCTTAGAATAAGATAAAGGATTAATATTACTAGAATTATTAGCATTATTTTCATTAATATTTTCATCAATTGGTAACATATTCTCTTGAAAAGAAGAGTGTGATGAATTTTTCAATGGGGATTGGATTGCCAAAGAATTAAATTTGTTTAGCGGCAGTATTGACTCAATAATTTCTTCAGGAGGTGATAATGTAGATATTTCAGATAATGATGGTGGCAAAGATGGAGAAGGCAAGGAAGGTTTGGGTAGTGGAGGAACAGGAGGAACAACGTCTAAGAATGAAAGGATATTCTTTTGAGATTTTACTGGTTTCTCTTTATATACATGTTTTGATTTTAATATTCTATTGATCTTAATTCCAGTAACGAAAAAAACAATAAATATAGATATAATTATTATTTTTTTATTGAAAGTAAAAAATTGACTGTTGAAGTAAGTTTCTTTTCGACTTGTTAATTTAGTTATATTATGAATATATTTTTCTAAAGCATATAAAAGATCAAATAATTGACAAGAATTAAGTGTAATGAATGAGCAAGTGTGATTATTTGCTAAATATCCAAAAACAAGATTATGAGTAAATAAATTATCGGAGAACAGATAAGGATCTAATTTAGAATTGTTTTTGCTCGATCCTTTAATATTGGGATTAATTGATGAATAACAATGTATTGAGCTGTTTTGCTTATTATCAGAAATTATAAAGGAAGAAGTATAGTTAAGATTTCTATTTATGTAAGACTGAACAGTATCGTATAGTGACCTTAGTTGAGAGTGATTGCCTGAAATACTCATCTGGTCCTCTACTAAAAGTTTAGGATCATCAAATAGTAACTCAAATTCAATATCGTCCAATAATATCGGCTTTTGCAAACGACGTAGAAAAGAGCGCTTATCCCATATTTTTAAAGTACAGGTGGGTGGCGTAAAGGTTTGTAAAAGGTTATTACTCAACAATATCATGAAGGTTTTGAATAGAATTTAACGAGCTATAGTTTAATGAGGTTAACCACAAACGAATATATCCATTATCTGAACTGTAAAACAATAAGTCTAATAATAGCTTGGAAGCAAATTGAAATTCTTCTTCAATGGATAGTTTCTTGGTTCCTTTCATCTTACAATTATAATAGTAATTAAAATTACTAAAGTATTTACCAAGTAATTTACTCTCTTTTGGGTCTTTATTTTGCTCGGTCATTTGTTCAAGTAAAGTAACTGCTCTTCGGATTAATTCCTGATGTTGCCCAATAACATAACATATAAGAATTATTGACAATCTTGTTTGTCTCGCAGTGCAACCTTTCAAGAAGTCTCGAGATTCTTTAATATCTTGATTAGACCACAGTTTAATTTCTTTTGATAAGTATGTATTAATTCCTAGATCCAAAGAAGATCTAAATATTGTGTCTGCAGTAATAGGAATTAAGGACTCACTAGCTAGCAAAACTATATCTAAATAAACATGAATATAGCTAAGTTTTTCAGTGATAGAGAACTTACTTAAGGGTTCATTTACCCAACGGTCTATTATGACAGAATTAGTAATAATTAAAGACATATAATATTTTTCGAACTAAATTGACTATTAAATCTTACAAACAATTATTCTTGACAAGAATAATTTAAACGAATTCAAAAATAATTTGCACTTAACTCTAAAAAACAAAATAAAAACATATTAATATTTTCTTTAAATCAATTTAACTATAAGATATTTGTTTTTATATTAACCAGGAAAGAAAGATACTCTATTTTTAATTTATGGACAATATACATATTTTCCAAAATAGAAATTTCAATATCTTCGCCTATCTTCATTTAACATTGATAGAATATGAAGTAATGACAAATTTCCAGAACTATAATATCTATGAAAATAACCCAGGAAAAACTTCCTAACAGTCAAATCGGTTTAGAAATTGAAATCCCTGCCGAAACCGCTAAGAAAGCTTATGAAATCAAGATTGACACTTTGGCCCGTACCGCCAACATTCCTGGGTTTCGAAAAGGGAAAGTACCTCGTACTATTCTTTTACAACGTTTAGGCAATCGCTACGTTAAAGCAACCACTTTAGAAGAATTAGTACAAGATAGCTTAAAGAAAGCTATCGACAAAGAATCTATAAAGGCTATAGGTAACTATACTCTACAAGACAATTTAGATAAGTTAATTGATGAATTTCAACCTGGACAGCCTTTTACATTTTCAGCCCGAATAGATGTTCCTCCTTCAGTTGAACTAGGAATGTATAAAGAATTATCTATAAAGGCAGAAGAAAAAAATTATGATATAGAACAAGTTGAAAATTGGTTGAAAGAACGTCGAGAAAAACTAGCGACTTTAGTTCCTATTGAGGATCGCCATTCCCAAATGGGTGATGTAGCTATAGTTGACTACAAAGGTTTTCTAATCTCTGAAGGAATAGTAGCAGAACAACCAATTGAAGGCGTAGAGGGAAAAGATTTTCGCGTTGACCTCGAAAAGGGA
This sequence comes from cyanobacterium endosymbiont of Braarudosphaera bigelowii, assembly GCF_020885515.1. NCBI lineage: Bacteria > Bacillati > Cyanobacteriota > Cyanophyceae > Chroococcales > Aphanothecaceae > Candidatus Atelocyanobacterium > Candidatus Atelocyanobacterium thalassae. The sequence goes on from NZ_AP024987.1 coordinate 109,690, forward strand.
AAATTTATTGAGGGAATGGTTGAGGGATTACTAGAAATGAAACCTGGAGAGTCTAAGGAATTACCATTAGTTTTTCCAGATGACTATCCTAGAGAAGATTTAGCTAAAAAATCTGTTAATTTTGCTATCAAGCTAAAAGAACTAAAAGCCAAAGAATTACCTGAATTAGACGATGACTTTGCTGATGAAGTTAGCGAATTTGAAACCATAAGTCAATTACAAGAATCTCTAGAAAAACAATTTATCGAATCTGCTAAGTCAGAAACTCAAAGTAATATCCATAATGCAATTACAGAAGAGCTAAATAAAAACTGTACTGTAGATCTCCCTGATACTTTAGTGCAAGAGGAAATTACTAAGCTTTTAACGCAAACAGCAATGAAAATGGAAGAAATGGGAGTTGACTTAGCAGAAGTCTTTAACCAGGAAAATTTACCTAACTTGAGAAAAAATGCTCATCCCGAAGCTGTAGAAAGACTTAAAAAAATTCTTATTCTTAAAGAAATAGCTTCCATTGAAGCTATTACAGTAGAAGAGGAAGAAATTGAAAAGAAAAATAATGAGTTTAAAGAAAAGCTCAAGGGGCAAAATATTGACCTTGACAAATTATATGTGACAGTAAAAGAACAACTGATGGTCGAAAAAACTTTAAATTGGTTACAAGAAAAATCAACAATTGAACTATGTGAATCGGGCAGTTTAGAGATAAAAAATAAAGATGACTTAGATACTACTGAAGAGATAATGTCGGAAGTTTAATTTTTTATAACTATACATATTGTAGAGGTATTAATAATATTATCCTCTACTACTTAGTATTCGCTAAAAAACTTATACACAAGTTTTTTATATGAAAGAAATGTAGTTCATTAAAAATCTAAAAATAACTACTATGAAGATTAACTGTTAGATGTCTTAATTATAATAATTTTTGTTTAAAGTTATTATAATCAATAATATTTAACATATTATGTTAAATATTAATATTTCTATGAAAAAATTATCTGATTGATGAAATTACGTAACTGTTTGATCTACTGATTAATCTTTCCTTATGTTGTCTTTCAAAACAAAAGTATATTTACAATACTCTATATAAACTTTATTTGTTTTTAATACGGTTTATAGATTTTTATTCTTAATGATACTTAAAAGCTATAGTTATAAGTTTTATGAGAGAATAACGTACATTAAAAGTATAATTTATAATAGGACCTCTATTTAGAATGTTTACAACTAACTCAATTTCTGAAACCTCTGATATTACTGACAATGACTATTGTGTATTTGGATTAGCCACTTGCTTTTTAAAAAATGATGGAGAATTCGATAAAATTCAGATTATTGAACCTATTCCGTCATCAGCACTAGAAATACTTCTTAAAGGTATTCCAACTTCTTACGAACTTATTTGTGCCATGCCTATTGGAAGCATTATAAAGGATAAATCATTGACAAAAACTGTAGATTTTCCTGAAAAGGCAAAATTTTGTGATCTATTTATTGAACGTACTGCTGCTGCTGTAAGGACATATAAAAGGAATTCTCATATTTGTTCTCAGTTTTCTTTAGGAAGTATTAAGAAAGATCTAAATTTTTCTTTAGAAAAGAAGAGAGTGTTGAATACAATACATTCAGTTACGGTAGAAGATAATGTTAAACAACATTCTCATACTCATGCTACCCTCTAAGTCATAAAATATTAATTTGATATTTCTCCGGTTAAGCTAAAGGGGCGGGATTCCGTTATTTTGACATTTACCAATTGACCCCTGAGACTATTAATATTTCCCTGAAAAAAAGTCAGCCTATTTTTTCTTGTTCTTCCCATTACTTGATTATTTTCTTTAGGATTTTCTTGTTCTACTAAAATTTCTTCTATTTTTCCCAGATATTTTTGAGAATTCTGGGCTGCTTTTTGTCCTACTAGATGGTTAAGTCTTTGTAGTCGATCACTTTTAGTATTATCGTCTATTTGTTCATTCCATTTAGCAGCAGGGGTACCAGGACGAGGAGAATATGCTGCAGTATTCAATTGATCAAATCCAATATCCTCTACTAGTTGTAAGGTATTCTGAAATTGTTGTTCTGTTTCTCCGGGAAATCCTACTATTGCATCAGCAGTGATAGAAGCATTAGGCATATAAGATCTGATTGTATTGACCAACTGCCTGTATCTTTGATGTGTATACCCTCTCTTCATTTCTTTTAAAATATCATTATCACCTGATTGAAAAGGTATGTGAAAATGCTCGCAAATTTTTGGTAACTCGTAACATGCACGAATTAATCTTTCTGTAAAATATCGAGGATGACTTGTCGCAAATCTAATCCTTTTAATATTAGAGACTTCATGAACTTTATATAGCAAATCTGTAAAAGTATGTTGATGTCTTCCTGTCTCAGTTGTTCCAGGTAAATCTCTCCCGTAAGCATCAATATTCTGGCCTAATAGGGTAATCTCTTTATATCCTTGTTGTTCTAGTAATTTAATTTCAGAACAAATATCCTCAGGAGTACGAGACTGTTCTATTCCTCTAACATTAGGAACAACACAATAGCTACATCTCTCATTACAACCATATATAATATTTACCCATGCTGTTATTTTACTAGTTCTACGGGGTTTTGTAATATCTTCAATAATATGAATAGGTTCAGTCGCGACAACTTGATTACCTTTAAGTACTTGTTCTAGTAAGTCTCCAAGACAATTAACATGTTGTGGTCCCATAACCAGATCGAGCTCAGGAATTCTCCTAAGTATCTTTTCTCCTTCTTGTTGAGCAACACAGCCCGCAACAGCAAGAAGTAAGTTGGGATCTTTATGCTTACGCTTAGCTTGTTTTCCTAGGTAAGAATAGACTTTTTGTTCAGCGTTATCCCTAATCGTACAAGTATTATACAAAATTAAATTTGCTTGATCGGGGTCATCTGACCATTCGAAACCCATATCTTCTAAAATACCTGCCATACGTTCTGAATCAGCTTTATTCATCTGACAACCAAAAGTAACAATATGGTAGTAGCGTAAATTAGACATCATAATTATTATTTTCTTTTAAGAATTGGGTATTTAATTATAGTTAAGAAATCTTATATATAGCAAAAAGACAAAAAACTTCATCACTATTTATTAACCTTATAACTATACTGTATATAATCTATATTATCTAAAGTCATATTTTGAGAACTATAACAAAAGATAACTTTAAAAGTATAAATTCTATATCATGGTAGAGTCATTATTTCTTATTTGAGATATTCATAATACGAAAACATAATAATGTGATAAATATGTTAATAAGTAAAAAAAAAATACTGTTTGTTATTTTTTCTCTTATACTTCCACTAGGAAATATCTTTTTTTCAAAAGCTTTTGCAAAAGATCTCAACCTTAATATTGGTATAGTACAAAGATTTGGGGAAAGAAAGGAAGATAAACTTTTTATCACTACTGGAAATCAGAATAAACTGACTATTAAATTTCAAAATTCTCAGGGTCATTTTCAGACTTTAATTACAAATGAAATTAGTCTCAACATTTTAGATAGACCACTATCTAAGTCTCTCTTAAAAGAATATATCGTTCTTAGTGATCATACTAACTTCGAAACTGCTGAAGATAATTCTAAAAAATGGCAGGAAAGAGGTATTCAAACCGAAATTATGCAACCAGGACAATGGCAGGTTTGGGCGAAAAGAGAGGTTTATGAAACACCCTTGTTAAGACGTTGGTTGTTAAATGCTCTTAAAACAAAAGGTTACACTAGACCATACATGGAGTCTACTATCTTAGCGAATAAGTCTCAAGCAACATTCGCTGTCAATGGAGAGCAGTATTACAGTGATTATATTGAAATTATTCCAGACAATCACCCTATTTATCTGATTAATTTGGAACAAAAAAAAAGAGCTTATTCTGGTAATTTAAAACTACAGCCTAATGCATATGGCACTTATACTCTGGTTAATTATGTTCCACTAGAATCATACTTAAGAGGTGTTGTTCCTCATGAAATTGGACATAATGCTCCAATCAACGCAATAAAAGCTCAAACGATTATTGCTCGTACATATGCCCTGCGCAATTTGAGGAGGTTTAAGGCGGATGATTATGAGCTTTGTGCTGATACACATTGTCAAGTGTATTATGGGCTTAGTGGGATTAATTTGAAGATTAATAAAGCAATTAATGATACTAAAGGCTTAGTATTAACCTATCAGAATAAATTAGTAGATGCTCTTTATTCTTCAACTACGGGAGGAGTTACAGCTAACTTTACTGATATTTGGAATGGAGAAGAAAGACCTTATTTGAAAACAATTGTTGACTCTCCTCAACACAATATATGGAATTTTTCTTCAAGATCTCTAAAACAAGAAAAAGATTTTCGTAACTTTATTAAGTTAACAAAAGGTTTTAATGAGACTGGAAGAAGTGCTTTTCGTTGGAAATATAAAGTTACTAAAGTTGAATTAGCTAGAAATCTACAAAAATTTTTGGTAATACAAAAGCACCCTTTGTCAAATTTCAAAATTATTAATTCAATAAAAATAACTGAGCGTTCAGCATCTGGAAGAATTTTAAAAGCTATTGTGGATACAGATATTGGAATTATTGAACTAAAAAAGAATCAAGTTCGTAGTGCATTTGGCCCTTCTAAAAGTACCCTTTTCTATCTCGATCCTGTGTATAATAAGCAAAATAAAATTACGGGTTATAGTTTTATTGGTGGTGGATTTGGACATGGGGTAGGGCTTAGCCAGTATGGATCTTACAACTTAGCTAATTTGGGATGGAGCGAAAATCAAATTCTTCATTTTTATTATCCTGGTACTAAGGTTATATCTTTAGATGACTCAATCATTTTTTAAAATTATATTTAGCTGTATCTGTAATAATCGTACTTAATTAAATTTTTACAAAAATAATCGCTTTGAAATATATTTAACATTGGGAAGATCAAGCAAATCATATTACGTATTTTCATGAGATTGTTTCAAATTTAAGTTCTCTACGAATTGAGTATGAATTAATCAAATTAAGAAACATTTCTTTATTCATTATGTGCAAGAAAATTAATTACTTTTTATTATTTCTTCATTTACTTTAGTAATTTTACAATTTCTTAGTTCCTCTATTCTAGCTGCTTCCTAACAAGGAAATAGAATGCGAAATATTAATAGTTGGTGGAGGAATTGCTAGTACTGTTGCTGTTTATGAGAGTCTATTAGCTGGAAGGACTGTCTGTTTAACAGAACTTAAAGATTGAATTGGAGGACAAATTTCTTCTTAAGGAACTTCTACACTAGATGAAAGACCTACTCAACGATCACAATTTTTTATCCTTGAGGATAATTGAATAAAATTTATTGAGAAATAAATACTCCAATCCCATTATGGACTTTTGCCGCAGTAGGTGGAAAACGATCAACTAAATAACCTCCTAAGACTAAACTAGTAGAACCTCCCCCATCTAAATTCAAGGCACTAATAGATCCTAACTTTTGCATAATTTGTGCCATTTCATTTAAATTAACCCCTTTACTGTTTGTACTATTATGAACTGTTACTAATATGATTTTTTCTTTACTAGTTATACCTATGGCACTTCGAGATGCTTTTTGTTTCTGAAAACTTTTAGTAAATTTTTCGTCTTGTGTATTTAAAGAAATAAAGCCATTATTTATCAATAAAGGTCCTGCGCCTAAGATATGAGAAAGTTTATTAAATTTTTTAGGAACGGTATCACTTCTTATTTTCAACTTATTTCCTATAGAAAATAAATTAGATTTAAAAATCTTTTTACGAATTACTAATAAGTACCCGTTATCAGGAATATTGTAGGACTGTTTTATGTTCTTTGATTTTTGTTTTCCTATTACTTTATCATTTTGAACAGAAACAATAATTTCGTTGTTGCTGAAACTCATATAGTCTTTCCCCCACTCAGAAGTATAGCGAGATATTCCAGCTTGAATATATCCACTATTCAAGCATTGAATAGTAATCTGTTTACCATTACTCATAATTAGAGTTTCTTCTAGGCTTAAGTTATCAATAAAAAATTGTCCATTTTCGTTCCAGCCAACAGCCCCACGTTCTAAAATAGGACTTGACAACCAATTATTATTTTGACGGATAGCTCCTAAAGGAAGCTTATTATTTCTATTAAAAAAACCTCCATTAATTGCAGCTATAACTTGCCATTCTTTTGCAATTTTTTCTAAGGAAGAAGTTCCAACTTGACCATTAAAATTACTAGTAATTGGCTTTAAAATAACTTTTAATGATTTATTGTTAATTTCTAAAAGATTTACAGGGAAAATACTATAACCTTTCTTATTTTGAACTGTTATAAACTGTTGTCGCCAAATAACACCTGGAACCCAGATAATCTCTTTAGGAAGAATTGTTTTAGTAAGAGTGTAGACACTGTCATGCTTGATTTTAGAAAAAGTGAAGTTATTAAAAATATTAGTGTGCAATAGGTTAATTTTAAATTCTGATAATTCTTTATTCTCATTGGATAAGAGTAAAGAATTATGGAATGAATAATTAATATTATGTATTCTCTTATTGGTAATGTCTTCAAAACTAGAAAATGAAAAAAAATTATTATAGGAAGATATGTTTTTAGCGTTTCCTACTCTATGAACTAAAGTATTAAGAGGTAACTCTAGTAATAGAAGAATAGATATAAGTTTAAGAAGATACCACATAAATTTAGTCACTTTTGAATCCTCATTAAATATATTACAGAACATAGATTCTACTCTAGAAAAGTCTTGGACAACTTTAAAATATATGATCAGTTTAGTTTGTATCTTCTCTACATTTCTATTAAGAGTTAGAATATTACTGATTATAATTATCTAAGTTAACTAGTTATTTATATTAATAATTGAAAAGCAACAAGAAATTATTGTATTTCTTGTTGCTTTTCAATTATTAATATAAAGTTTAAAAAAAATTACTACCTTTCAACAACTATAAATTTTCAGGAAAAACTTGTTCAAAATTTGTAATAAGTTCATCTAATTCTTCAAGAGCTTGTTTCACATCAATTCTCAGAATGCCTAGATCTGGTTTTTCTAACAGTCCTACTAAAAATTCTCGTTTGTCTTTGATCAATTTTACTTGTTCCTGAATTGTTTCTTTAGTCATTTTTATTATCCAAAAACTTATTCTAACCTTAACATAAAAAAAATCTCTTTTAGACTTTTTTCAATCAACTTCTTTTACAAGTATTATTTCACTGAGTGCAATATTTAATATACGTCTTTACATAACAGTCTAATAAAAAATATTGAACTATATATTTTTGCAAAAATTAAACATTTTATTAGTTTGTATATGAGTACATGACTAACTTTAAAGCTAGACGTTGCATGGTATCTTAATTGAAGAAATATTATTTAATAAGAATTAAAGCAGTACAGTGATATGAACTATGTATTTTAAAAAGAAACTATTTAAATTCATCTTGTAAAGTGATGAAGGAAAAGTAGCAATAAACCTTACGCTTTCTCTATGTTTTTATCCTTGTGTTATAGATATATTTTCAATGATTTTCTGAACTATCTCTATACCACTAATAACCTGCCAAGAAAATAAAATAACAACACAAAAATTTAAAATCATATGTGTATGACGAGCTAAATCATTTCCTTTTTGCATAAAAGGTACTAAAGATGTAGAAGTCGTAACTAGACCCGTTATGGTTAAGCCAACTAGTAAATGGGGACTAAAAAATAATTTATCATTATTAACATAGGTTATGGCCATACCACCAAGATTACCTAAGACTATTATGTTCAGAAGTAGTGCTCCTAATTGATAATGTCTGTTATTATTTTTTTTTTCTATCAATTCTTTTCTAATTTGTTTATCAGAAGTACGAATATATCGTAGCTGAAGCCCTAAATACAAGACATAAAAGAGTAACAATAATGTAGCTAACATTATTATAGGATGACTGAATTGTGACCAAAACTTAATAAACTCTGATGTGTTAGTGACCATAATATTAATTAGAATTATCTAACAAAAAATCCATATAAGTTAAACTAACATATAATTAAATAAGAAAAAAGCTTATTTTTCTAAACGTACTACATACCACTGTAGGTAAGTATCAGGGCCCATCTCTAGATCACAAAAATTCTCCATTAAATATTTAGCTTGAGATTCTAAAAATTTAATATTTTGCAACTCTCGAGGTAAATCATCTTGACGATCAGACAAAATATTTTTAAGTTTTTCTAATAATTCTTCATAGGTTAAAAATTCTTGTTTATTTGGTTCAAGAACAATAAAACCATCTTGCTGATGCATAATTGAGTCTGACATGGTATTTAAAAAATAATTTGATTAGAGATGTCTTTCAAATATAACAACTTGCTTACCTACTACCGGACTTCTTGCAATAACTATATTGTCTAAATTTTTAATAATTAACTTTGAAAAATTTAGCTTTTGTACATGTACGAAAATTTCTCCAGCCCAACTATCTTGTTCTTTTACTGGTAAATCATACCATTCTGTATTGACAAATAATATTAAGCTATTTTTAGAGTAATCGATTTCAACCTTATTTATAAGCGTTTCATAATAACCAGCTATTAAATTGTCTATCTTATCCTGAATATTAACAATAAGATTTTCTTCTGGTGTTAATAACTCTGAAACGAATACTTCATTATTTTTTGGCTCAATAGTTTTAATTAAGTTTGGATGATTAATAGTTTCTACACGCGTAGATTCAATATTTTTATTCTTAATAAGTAAAAATACTACTACAGTAAATAATATAATTACGATGGTTAGATATACAGTTATTTTTTTTATAGAAGTCAAAGAATTTTGGAAATTAGCTAGAGTATTAAATAAAGAATATTTATAAGTATTATCTATAATCTGATTTTCTGTATTCTTACTATTAATAGAGCGGTTCATAATATGGAGTTTTAATTCTTGCTCTATAGTGTTATTAATTATTTTTATATGATTAGCTAAAATATCCATTTTCTTTACATGCAGTGAAAAATTGATATTGTTGCAACTGATGTTATTTATATAATGATAAACTTCTGAAACTATTGATTCTAGCAGCTTTTCTTTAATAATGTTATCTTCCAATTTATTAGTAATATTCATATAATCTAAATTTATTAGAGAGTCTATTTAATTTAACATAACTCTATTTTTGCGTATTTTTAACCATTAAACTATAAAAAATTGTATAAAGAATGGTGCTTCTTAATAAAATATAGAGAATAAAACTAAAAATAAAATATTTTGAAAGCTAATTTATTAATCAGGCTTTATTTTGGACATAATAACGCATAAAAACTTATGTAAAGATCCTTCCTTAATAAACTATCACAATTTTAATTTAACCTTTTATTTTGCATATAAAATTGATTTGATTTAGAAGAAAATGTTAGTATTGTTCGAAGAACGAGAATAATAATCATTAGCTTAGTTTGTTATCAATATTGTATGATTTCATTCAAGACTAATATTGGCTAACTACTAGCAAGATTTTATCTCTTAAACACCTAGGATTAAGGAAAGCACTTCAATGACAATTTATATGCGACAAATTCCTACTGGTATTACAGAGGCCGAAGTTACCGATGTTTTTAAAAAACACGGAGAAGTTAAACAAGTTCGTTTCCCTCTTGATCCAAAAACTGGAGAAAGAATAGGATATGGCCTAATAGATATGGGCGATAAAGAACAAGAAGAAGACACAATTGAAGAACTAAATGGAGAAGATTTAAAAGGAGTTAAACTTAGATTAAATAGAAATGTTGATTAAACAAAATAAACCCAACAATTATTATTTGTCTTAAATAATCAATGCATTAACTTCATTTAAACAATTTTGCTCTTAGGTTGTCATAAGAATTAACCCAACTAGGTTTTGGTACTAGCGAATATATCCACTAATTACCATTAAGCATTTCCATAGCTTCATACTTGGTTATCATCAATTGTTATTGACAACCTTTTTTTATATAAATACAAATTACTTGATTAATATCTTTATAGGTACTAGTTAGTAGTAGAGAACAACCAAATTCTAGTATTTGTTAGGTAATAAAAGTATTTTCAATATCTTCTACAGTTACATGATATGTGCTAATTAGTCTTATATATTTAATCATCTAAATAACTTGTATAGATATATGTAAATAAATAGTAATAACTAATAAATCTTGAGTATTTTAGAATATAATAATCACCTTATTATCTTTACAATATAGAGTAGGTAGCCTGTAGCTATTATATATTTTAAATAAAATATTTATTTCTGATATGAAAATATAACCTTATTTATGAATTGCTAAAATTTTGTTTATTAGTTAATTTTGGAAAATTGCTCTTGCTCAAAATAAAGTGTTAAGATAATCCATGATAATCGAGGGTGAGGATCGGTAGTCAAGTTTGTTGTCAGTATCGGGTAGATGCTTGTCCGAAGTTAATATTGGCCAACTGCTCTCCGAAGTTTTGTCTCTCTACAATTCTAAGATTAAGGAGAACATCCCCATGTCAATTTATGTTGGCAATCTTTCCTTCAAGGCAACAGAAGCAGATGTTACTAATGTCTTTAAAGAATATGGTGAAGTTAAAAAAGTCTATCTTCCTTCTGATCGAGAGACTGGAAAAATGCGAGGTTTCGGTTTTGTAGATATGGAGACAGAAAACCAAGAAGCTACTGCGATTGATGAGCTGAACGGAACAGAATGGATGGGGAGAATATTAAAAGTTAATAAAGCAAAACCCCGTGAATAGACTTCTAGATATTAATTCAACAAAATCAATTAAAATTGTAGACTCTAACTGACTACCCTAGAAACTTTTTGTTTATTTCTATTGGAAAACTGTTTATTACTTACATAGAGGATATATTATGGCTAAACGTCGAAACTTAAAAAAGGAAAAAGCTGAAAGAAATCAAGCATATGCTCGTCAATTCCGTCAGAAGACTTCTCGTTCTTTTTCTAGAGGAAGATCTTATTCTAACAATCGTAGTGATCAAGAAGATACAAATGATGATGATACTAGCACTAATAACTAAAAATATTTGTTTTTGAGCAATATATGGAAAGTGGGAATTTTAAGATTCCCTTTTCTAATATCCAGTTTTTTAAAAAGTTCTATAATTGTTACTTTAATTTTCTCTTCAGCTGATTACTTAATAGCTCAATTTCAGGTAATTGTAATTGCATAGATAAGATGAAAAATATTCCTAAAATGGAACTACTGGAAATAAATAATTGTAAACATTGTAATCCTAAATTATCGGCACTATATATGTGGTGCAATAAATAGTTTACTATCCAACCTACCAAAGCTGCTATGAAAGTTATTGCTACAAGGTTTAATATACCTATAATCCATTTTTTCACTGGTAATTTATTTAGACGATTGTCTAGAATTACCAAAAATATAAATATAGAAATTAAATTAACTAGAATAGTGGCAAATACCAATCCAGGTGTACCGAAAGACTGATACAAGAGAAAATCTAATAAGCCATTCAAAAATATATTAAACAGACTAACGCGAAAAGGTGTTCCACCATCGCCTAATGCATAGAACACTCTAACTAAGACATCTCTTACTAAGTAAAAAAACATTCCTGTTCCATAAGCAACTAGAACTGGAGCTACTATAATTGCATCATTTACCTCAAACGCACCACGTTGATAAATTACACGAATAATATTAGGAGCAAGAGCAATAAAAACTGCTGTTAAAGGCAACATTGTTAAAGCACTTAAAAAAATACCTTGACGAATCCTTAACTTTAGCTCGTTCCAATTTTCTGGTGTAGTTAATTGTGAAAAAATTGGCATAAATGGGACTAAAATCATATTAGAAATTATGCCTAAAGGAGTTAAAACGATAAAATTAGCATATCTCATTGCCGCTGCTGCATCAGGAATAAATGATGCAAAAAATAAGTCGGTATAAACATTAATATGTAACATACCTGAAGCAAAGGTAGCTGGAACTAGTATTTTTGTTATATCTTTTAATCCAGGTATATTAAATTGAAAACGTAATCTCAGCCCACCCATCCCTTTTCTCCATTGAGCTTGAAGCTGAGCTAACCACTGTAATAAACCACCAAGTAAAGTTCCTCCGGCTAAAACCATACCTCCTAAGTACCAATTTTCTTGTTCATTTATATTTTGACCTGTATGCCAAATCAAAGCCCATACTCCAAAGGATATAACCACACTTGAAAACAAAGGACTAATACTAGGCAATAGATACTGATCCGCAGCGTTAAGAGTTCCAAATCCTATACCAATTAATCCTGATAATAATGCTAATGGCGCCATGATTTGCAATTGTTCAATAGCAATTAGCTTTACCTCTCCTTGAAGTCCAGGAGCTAAAATTGAAATAAATGTATCGGCAAATAAAATGAGAATAATAGTAATTACTAATAATAATATAGTTACTAGTGTGGTAACTGATTCAACTAAAGGTGCTATTTCAGTTTTTTTCCGTTTAGATAAAACACTTATAAGAGAACTGTGAAATGGTCCATTAATTCCTCCTAATAAAATTAGGAAAAAACCAGGAACAACATATGCATAAGAATAAGCATTGATAACTGGCCCCACACCAAATGCTGCTGCAATTGATTGTTCTCGAATTAATCCAAATAATTTACTTATTAAAGTTGCAAATGCTACGATTCCAGCTACATCAATTAAAGAACGAGATTTTTTTTTATTTAGCGACACAAAATTTCTCACGAAAAGCTAGTCACTATTATTAAAGATTTTGCTGCAGTAGGCAAGATATCAGTATATTAAGGTTATGCCTTTTTTTAAAATTAATAAAGACTCTTAAGAGTCTTTATTCTAAGCTATAAATAAGATATATTAAAGACAATAACTTTTTCACCTTGATCATACTAAAAGCTTATTTAATAAGCCAGACAACAATGCATTATCTAACTACTAATCTTTAAAGTTAAAATTTTGTAAAGAATAATATAAAGTAGCAATTTTATATTATTCTAACGTGAAATTGAATTTATATAGACGGTTTAATCATTATTAGATTTTTGTTTTCCCAAAAGATATCTGGTTTCAGCGGCGGCTTTCTCCATAGCCACTTCTGGCCGTAATTGATTAGTAATAGCTGCGCTTAAATAACGCTGTAAAATATCGGAGGCTTGTGCATACTGAGGTATTGGTGGACGTAAAATCGAGTTTTCTATTACATTCAATAACTGAGGATAATAAGAAAACTTAGTTAGTATATCAGAATCATTAAACAAAGAACGACGACTGGGAACATATCCTGTTGCTAGAACAAATCTACGTTGCACTTCTTCACTGCTAAAAAATTTAATTACTTCCCAGGCTGCATCAGGATGTTGACTGTTTTTTGTAATACCTAATCCCCAACCTCCTAAACAGGAACCACTAAAGTAATTATTAGCGTGAACCATGGGCTTAATCTTAAATTTTCCTTTAATGGGAGAGCTATGATCAGATAATAGTCCAAAGGCGTAAGGCCAATTACGCATAAAAACAGCATTTCCAGTTTGGAAAAGGCGCCGTACTTCCTCCTCGGCATAAGTAGTGACTCCCATAGGAGAGATTTTTTTATCTAGCGTACTGCGTAGAAAGTTAACTGCTTCAATAGCTGTTGTACTATCCAGGCCAACTTCCAAAGTATAAGGATTTATCCAAAATGCACCATACCCACTTAAGACTTCCATAAACATCGCAGATAATCCTTCATATTGTTTACCAGTCCATAAGTAACCCCATTCAGCTAACTTTTTTTCTTGTAAAATATGAGATATATTTATTAGCTCTGTAAAAGTATTTGGAGGTTGATATCCATTTTTTTCTAATAAGTCACTACGATAATAAAGAATACCCCCATCAGAACGTATAGGGATACGATATAACTCACCCTGATACATTCCACCGTTAATATCCCCCTCTAAAAAAGCTGCTAAATCTACTTTTGATAGTCTGTCTGATAAACTTCTTAACCATCCTGCAGCAGCGAACTTAGATACCCAGACAATATCCATGAACACTAAATCATAAGGAGAGTTGCCTAATAAGAAAGAAGAAGTATATAAATCTTCAACTTGATTAGTAGCATTAGGACCCTCGATAACCTCTAATTCTATATCAGAATGTTGATCATTAAATTCTTTTACAAAAGGTTCCCATTGAGTCGCTTCTAACGCCTGCATCATTAATGTAATTTTTACAGGTTCAGCAGAAGAACTTTGTATGATAAATAAACAAGTTAACAATAAACAAAAAATTACCAACACTAAGAAACGAGTAATAAAAAAAAAATTAATTGGTAACAATTTGATTAACTGATTAACTTTCATAATAGTCTCTATAGATACATTTATGTTTTTATTTCTGAAGCAAAAAACAACTAGTAATAAAAATAGAAAGAGGTGAGTAATCTCATTGATTTAATAACTTTCAGTTTTTTTTAGGATTTCTACTTCACTATTACAGACATGAACTTTAAACTTTTCACTAATTTTAACTAATAACGGTAAACTGGCACTAAGTGGTCTACCTTCCCAGTCACTAATGATATTAATAATTTCTCCTTCCATACCTTTTAAATCAAATGCTTGTTGCCTATGTTCCGGATGATGATAAACAATAACAGACTCTATAATACGAATGCGATCTCCAATCTTCATACTCATCAGTTATTAAAAGTTTTCTCAATAAAAAGTTAATAATCATACTATCTTTACATAAAGTGTCATCAGATCATAATTATTTAAAAATTTTCTTATTTTTAAATAATTACTTAATTCTAAGAAGTTAAAGATATATTTTATAGTATGATCTAAGAAGATTATCAATCTTAACAGATAAGATTATCCTAAGCTTATATTAATAATTGATAGGTAGAATAATTTTTATTTTTATCTATTCATTATTTGATATCCAAAGTTTTATATCTACTATACTATTAGATAATATTTATAGAAATAAGCATTTATGATTACTCTCTATAAATAGTCCTAAATTTTTTTTTAGAATGAATAATTACGTTATTTTATTTATTGAGTAGTAGGCCATTTAATATTAAAACAGTTATTTTAAAATATTTATTAAAAGTTTCCTATTGTAGATTGATCTGTTATCGTCTTAATATCTATATCAGATAATTATTATGTAAGGCAAAGAGGAATTTAAAAAAAGTCATCATTATAATACAAGTTTTTTGTACTATATTTGATAACATTCTGTTTTCTATTTATAACTTCTAATTTAGAGTTTTTAAAACATATATATTTGTAAACCGTTAAAAATTATGAAATGGTTTATGAATATACTTAAATATACAAAATAAAGAAAAATACCATTTTTATTGGTAACCTATAAGCTATTATATCTAAATATAGTGATGTTATGGAAGAATTTATAGAAGATCTATCTAAGAATAGTGAATATAAAACTCAATATACTATTCAAGAAATACAAGAACTCCTCCCTCATCGATATCCTTTCTCCTTAGTTGATCGTATTATCGATTACATACCTGCTAAAAAAGCAGTCGGAATTAAAAATGTGACTATTAATGAACCTTTTTTTGCTGGTCATATTCCAAGTCTTCCAATTATGCCGGGAGTACTAATTTTAGAATCTATTGCTCAAGTTGGAGGGGTTATTCTAACTCTATTACCAGGAATGAAAGGAGTATTTTTTGCTTTTGCAGGTATTGATAAAGTTCGTTTCCGTCGTCCCGTAATTCCTGGAGATCAATTAATAATTACAGTTGAGTTATTAACTTTAAAGAGAAACAGGATTGCAAAAATGAAGGGTGAAGGTACAGTAAATGGAGAATTAGCAGTTCAAGGAGAAATGTTATTTTCTCGTATTGATTAATAAAATTTTCCAAAAAAATATAATAATTTATGCTTAAGTAATAAGAATAATTTTAAATATAAAACTGTTTCAGAATTGTAAGTAAATTACTTATAATAAGATAACCTTATAAAAAATATGGTTATAAAATCAATATATTCAACGAAAAAAATTGATTTTAGAAACTTTATTTTGAAAAATTTAGTAGTGAATAAAAGTATAAAAAGTTTCGAAGGAATCTTTTTATAAAAAAATAACTTTTATTGATAAATAATAACTATTTATTTAACAACTACTTAAGGAAATCCTAAAGTAGTTGTTGGCCTTAAAAGTTAATGAAATATTTTCCCTAAATTATTTTTAGGAAAATAAATTTTTCAATTACTTATATTTAAGTTTCATGACTAAAATAGGAAAAGCTAGAATAAATGTAGCAATATTAGTCATGATAATTGGGATATCTTTTTGCAAAATACCATAGGTAATCCAGAGGAGTAATCCACAACAAAACAGTAGAAACATAGCTAAAGAAATATCTTTGGTTACGCGAGTTTTCCAGGTTTTTACCAATTGAGGATAAAAAGAAATAGTTGTTAACGAGCCCGCGCATATACCGATCCAAGTAAAAGCATCAGCGTCCATAAGTCAAAATAGATGATTAATGAGTAGTTAAAATATGGTAATGACAATAGTTTATTAATCGCCATTCTCCATAATTAATTTGTAAGATGAGCTTAAGGTAATGAATATCTAATAATTATACCCTAACTCCACAGTATATTCTACTAACTATAAATAACCAAAATAGCTTATATCAAATACAGAAATAACTGTCTTAGAATAGCTTAGTTATATAGCTATATACTTCAGCTACAACCAAAGAAATAAGTTATTAAATTAACTATTAAATATAGTATAATTCTGATTAGCTAAATAAATTATTTTTAATTAATCAGAATTAAGAGTATTCGCTATTTCAGGTAAGATGATTTTTATCTTCTAGAGCAAAAGAACTTTATAAGTGTAAAAAATTACTAATAAATAGTTTTAGAAAATTAATTTTCAATAAAAAAAACAGCTATATAAAGTGCTTTGAAACATTAAATCAAGAAGTTGATATTTTCTGTGAGATAAAGTTATTACAAGTAATTTTTAACAAATTCTTGGCAATTGTTCCCCACTTAACATATCAATGATCCTGGTTGTTCCTATTTCGTTTTTTAAAGTAACTAGACCTGTATTTCGTTCAGTAACCTCACCAATGACACAAGAACTATCAGAAAAAGATGTCATAATTTCTAACGCTTTATCTACAGAATCTTCAGGTATAAAAGCAACGAATCTACCTTCGTTGGCAATATATAAAGGATCAAAACCTAGAATTTCACAAGCCCCTTTTACATCTTCCATTACAGGAATTGCCTTTTCTATAATATTTACTCTGATTTTTGCACTGTCAGCAATCTCATTTAAACTACTAGCTAAACCACCTCTTGTTAGATCCCTCAAACAATGAATCTTTACCCCTTGTTTTATCATTTCTAAAATAACTTGATGGAGTGGTTGACAATCACTTTTAATTGTTGTTTCTAATTCTAATCCTTCCCTCATAGCCATCACAGAAATACCATGGCGACCTATATCTCCATTAATTAAGATTTTATCTCCTACTTGAACTGATTCAGGAATAATAAATTGATCATGTTCTATAACTCCTATCCCTGAACTGTTAATAAAAATCCCATCTCCTTTCCCTTTATCTACAACCTTAGTATCTCCTGTAATAATTTTTATACCTGCTGTCTTTGCCGCTCTCTGTAATGATTGAATAATATCCCACAGGTCTTTCATTTCAAATCCCTCTTCTATAATAAAACCTAAGCTTATATAAAGAGGACGAGCTCCGCTCATGGCAAGATCATTTACAGTTCCGTTGATAGCTAAACTTCCAATATCTCCACCAGGAAAAAATAAAGGATGTATAACATAAGAATCAGTTGTAAATGCAATTTTATTCTTAGGAATATTAACTACGGAGGAATCATGAGGCGAAAATTCTTTATTCATCTGAAATGATGAAAATATCATTTTTTCAAGCAATTGCTGCATAAGTTTCCCTCCTCCTCCATGAGCTAATAGAACTTGAGGATATTGTTTAAGAGGAATAGGACATACAGTTTGAAGATTAATCATATACTTAAAAAATATTATTTCTTCTAATCCTAGAATAAATACTATGATAAATTTTGTATCTTTAATTTTTTTTAATTAAAGAATGCTATGCAAATACTCAAAGTTCTATATATTATTTTCTTGATTTCAGAAAAGACATTACATATTAAGATATTAAAATTAACTAATATTAATTTTATAAATACAACATAATATTTTGACCATTAAATAGTAGTACTTAACTTAGTAATCATGAATTATCTTGATTCAAAGATAGCTTTTCCTAAGCGTATCATGGTTGTCTTTTTTCGTATTGCTAATAAATAATCATTAGACATTCCCATGGATAACTCCTTTAAAAATAATGAAGATTTTTCCGTAATATCTTGAGCTAGATTCTGTACTTTCTGAAAAGCATACAAAGATTCACTGCTTGATAAATTGAGTGGTAAAATTGACATTAATCCATTAATTGTAAGGTTTTTACATTTTTCCAGTTCATCTAAATCTTTCCAAAGTTGTTCTGACGACCATCCGTATTTATTAGGATCTGACATGATCTTCACTTGCAAACAAATATGAGGTGAAACAGAAATATCATCTATTATTTTATTTAAGTGCTGTGCCAATTTAAGACTATCAACAGAATGGATCCAACAAAAATTTTCTAAAACTTTCTTAGCTTTGTTTGTTTGCAGATGGCCGATAAAATGCCAAGATATATCACTATATTCCTTAAGCTTTTCTTGCTTTTCTAGAGCTTCTTGAAGACGATTTTCAGCAAAATCACGAATTCCAGAATTATATGCTTCTTTAATTTTTTCTACTGATTGTTGCTTACTAACAGCAATCAAACGAACTGAAGATGGCACTTGGGAGATAATTCTAGTAATATTTTCGCTAATTTTCATTGAAATTTAAAACAAGAACTTTTAGGTATATGATTAAAGACTACTATGATTTCTAATACGATTTCTATTGTAACTGATTAGTTAGGATAAAATATGATTATAAGTTATTACTTCTACTAAGATGTTATTATTAGATCATAATTATGATTTTATTAGTTCTTTGTAATCAAGCATATTTAAATTTTAAAGCCGAAAATTTATTTAAAAGGATATAAAATAATGAAGGAAATAACTTATAGTCCTTCTTATACAATTGTTATAACTTATGAATGTTTTAATTATTGTACATATTGTAACTTTAGAGTCAATTCAAAATTAGACAGTTGGTCAAGGATAAGAAAAATAAATTTTTTGTTGGAGAAAATACAAAACAAGTCTATCAGTGAAATTTTAATTCTTAGCGGGGAAATTCATCCTCAATCTCCAGTAAGAAAAATTTGGTTACAAGACATATATCATTTATGTCGACTTGCATTGTCTATGAATTTCTTACCTCACATAAATGTTGGACTTTTAACTTATACAGAAATGAAAATTCTCAAAACAGTTAGTATCTCAATGGGGTTAATGATTGAGCAACTTACTCCTATATTATTGAATACTGTTCATTATAGTGCACCTAGTAAGATTCCATATTTAAGATTACAACACTTAAGTTGGGCAGGAAAGCTACAGGTTCCCTTTACAACAGGAGTGTTATTAGATATTGGAGAGAAAGAAGAGAACTCTTGGGATACTTTCAAAGAAATTGCCTTAATTCATCAAAAATGGAATCATATACAAGAAATTATATTGCAACCTTATAGTTCTAACATAAGACAAAAGTCAAATATATCAATTTCTAATCAGTACCAGTTAGTTAAATTAATTAGTAAAGCTAGAAATATTCTACCAGTTTCTATCAAATTGCAGCTTCCTCCTAATTTAATCCAAGATTCTAATTATTTATTGCGCTGTCTTAAAGCAGGTATTCAAGATTTTGGTGGAATCAGTCCTAAAGATGAAATAAATCCAAGTTACTTTCATCTTTCGAAAGAGAAACTATCCAAAATATTAAAATATGGGAAATGGAAGTTGAGAGTACGGCTACCTATCTATCCCAACTATGATAAATATTTATCTCAATCCTTACAAACGGTTGTAAATTTTTGGCAAAGAAATAAAAGGCTCGATTAAAAAATCATTTCTCAATATCAATAAAATACTAGTCATAGTTTATATTTTATTCAAATATCTAGTCAAATGCATACCTGTTTAATAGAATAATCGGATAAAGTTTTTTATAAAATTATTTTAGGGAACTTTAGTCATAAATATAGTGACTATTCTTCTATAACGTTTTTATGGATTGACAGCTTTCTGGCAATTTATAAAATTAGTTGTATTTATATGTAAGGGTAGCTTTAAGTTAGATAGTATGCAAAACAAACAAAAAGTCACAATATATATACCCTCTGAGATTCATAAACGTCTTAAAATTAGAGCCGCTACTGACGAAGAGTCTATGTCTTTCATAGTTGAAAAAGCAGTTAATTTCTATCTTAAGCATTCCACTAAAGTTAAGAAGTTAGAAAATCTAAATTGTGGGAAAATTCATCAAGTGCATTTTTGTCCAGAATGTAAAGCTGCTGTCGTAGTAAATGATAGACAAATTTTTTCTTTAAAAAATCAATCTGACATTGTTCAAGACAATTTTTCACTTAACGCTAGAGAGAAGAAACCTCTTAATACAAGTATCTCAGACAAAGAAACATTTGTTTTTTATTAATTGATATTATTAATCACTATTATCTTTAATTGATTCTATGAAAGAAGAGCTTAAGTTACTAATAGAAGCTCAATATCCTTTGATATATCTAGTAACATCAGAGGAGCAAAGAGCCGAGCAAACTATTGATAAAATTATTAAAGATCTCAAAGAACCTCGATGTATTTTTTCATGGACTATTACCAATGGGATGAAAGAATATAATCAACCCAGCAACAAAGCACAACATAATACTATTAATGCTGAATCTGCTATTGATTGGGTAAACAGGAAAAATGAACCAGGAATTTTTATTTTTAAGGATTTACATCCTTTCATTTCTGATGCAAGTGTCGTTCGTTCTTTGCGAGATGCTATAATAAGCTTTAAGGGATGTAAAAAATCTATTATTATAATCTCTCCTGTACAACAAATTCCAATAGAGTTAGAAAAAGATATAGTTGTTCTAGATTTCAATTTTCCAAATTTAAAAGATCTTGATCAAGTTTTATCAAAACAATTAAATCAAATTAGAACTAGTAGTGAAATTAGTACTAGTTCTCGTGAAAAGTTACTTTATGCAGCATTAGGTTTAACAAAAGATGAAGCTGAAAAAGTTTATAGAAAAGCCTATGTTCAAGCAGGGAAACTGACAGAAGCAGAAGTTGATATCATCTTATCCGAAAAGAAACAGCAGATTCGTCGCAATGGAATTTTAGAATATATTGAACAAGATGAGACTATTAAAGCTGTTGGTGGCTTAGAAGAACTTAAAAAGTGGTTGAAACAACGCTCAGATGCTTTTACCGAGAGAGCTAGAGAATATGGTTTACCTCAACCAAAAGGGATGTTAATACTAGGAGTCCCAGGATGTGGAAAATCCCTAATTGCTAAAACTACTTCTCGGTTGTGGGGATTGCCTTTATTGCGATTGGATTTAGGACGTATTTATGATTCTGCTGTAGGTCGCTCTGAAGCTAACTTAAGAAATGCATTAAAAACTGCAGAGTCTATTTCTCCAGCCATACTTTTTATTGATGAACTTGATAAGGCTTTTGCAGGGGCTGGCGGCTCAGGTGAATCTGATGGTGGAACTTCTAGTCGTATTTTTGGTTCTTTTTTAACATGGATGCAAGAAAAAACTTCTCCTGTATTTGTTATGGCTACAGCTAACCGTGTAGAACGTTTGCCAGGAGAATTTTTACGAAAAGGGAGATTTGACGAACTTTTTTTCGTAGATTTACCAACTTTTGAGGAACGTGAAGCTATCTTCAATATACATTTGAACAAACGTCGTTCAAATATTTCTCATTTCGATATTAAGCAGCTGGTCACGATTTCTGATGGATTCTCTGGTGCAGAAGTTGAGCAAGCCATTATTGCAGCTATGTACGAGGCTTTTGCCGAAGGTAGAGACTTTTCTCAGCTTGATATTATTGCTGCAATTAAGTCTACTCTGCCATTATCTCGTACTATGACGGAACAAGTCGCAGCTCTTCGCGACTGGGCGCGGCAAAGAGCGCGACCTGCGTCAACTTCAATCGCTGAATATCAGCGACTGGAATTCTAAAAGCTTTCGTCTGTTTCTTTTAACAGTCGTTAAGGCTAGCCAAAAGCTAGCAGTACACCGGTAAATTGTTTGTTTAAAACAATTTGTTTAAATCTCAAGTTATTATTAACTTTTGTTCCAATGGAGGAAATTAAAATGTCACACTTTAGTACCTTACGCACTAAAATCACAGATGCCGAAATCTTGAAAACCTCATTACGAGATTTAGGAATTGTTGTAAAAATTGATTCTAATGTTAGAGGCCATAATGGCCAAAATATTCATTCTGATATTGTTGCCGTCTTGGAAGGTGAATACGATCTTGGCTGGTCTCTTAATAGTGATGGTAGTTATGACCTAGTTGCTGATCTCTGGGGTGTTGCTAAAAAGCATAACCAAACCGAACTTATTAATTCTATCAACCAAAAATATGCTATTAATAAGACACTAATGGAAGTTAAGCAACGCAATTTAGGCAAAGCAAATATTAATTTAGTTCTTCACAACTAAAATTTGTTCAATTGTATAGAAGTTAAGGAACTTAACCAATTTCTAATTTCGTATTTTTGTAATGAAGTTATTGCTAAGTTTATCTAGCAATAACTTCATTATGTGGTTATATATTAAATAGTAAACATTTCTATTTTTAGTTAAATAATAGAAATGTTTACTATTTAATATATAAAAAATTTGATAAGTTACAATATTTAAAATAAATATTGTAGAAATAAGAACTATTTCTAATTAAATAACTTAAATATACTTATACTATAAAAATAATTAATATATAAAAAGCTTATTAGCTTAGCTCTATCTTTAAAATTATTTTTTTAATAAATCTACTATATTTTTTTAATATATTGGTGCCCATTACGTTATTGTCAAATAATTATGGAAAATCAAAATAAAGCTATTAAAGTTATTAGCAATAATCGTAAAGCTTTTTTCCTCTACGAGATTCTAGAAAAATACGAAGCTGGAATTGAATTAGTAGGAACAGAGGTAAAATCTATCCGTGCAGGAAAAGTCAACATAACTGATGGTTATGCGTTTATTAAAAATACCGAAGTTTGGCTAAGCAATGTTCATATATCTCCTTATGTGGCTAGTAGTTTATATTTTAATCATGATCCCAGACGTATCCGTAAATTATTGATGCGGCGTAAAGAAATCAATCAACTTATTGGAAAAATTGAGCAAAAAGGTTTAACTTTAGTACCTTTAAAGCTTTATTTTAAAGGTAGTTTAGTAAAAATTAGTCTTGGTTTAGGGAGAGGGAAAAAATTACACGATAAGCGAGAAACAATTAAAAATCGTCAGGACCAAAGAGAAATATCTAGAATTGTCAAACAATACTGAGACATAATACATATTTATTCTTTTTTAAACCTTATTCTTGAGTTAAATTCTAATAGTTTTAAAAGAAATAATACATTCTCAAATTTTTATACATAGAATTCTTATTATTAGATTTTCTTTATATAAAATATGTACGGTGATCCACATCTATTGAGTGTAATAATTTCAGAATGAATATTCTTACAAAATCAGAGAGAATATAGTAACAATAACATCAACATAAAACCATTAGTTTTAAATAGAGCGTATGACAGTACTTGAAAAAGGTAATATTAGTATTCACACTGAGAATATTTTTCCAATTATTAAAAAATCATTGTATACAGATCATGAAATTTTTTTACGAGAATTAATTTCTAATGCTGTAGATGCTTTATCTAAACTTAAGATGGCTTCTTTAGCTGGTGAAGTATCTTTTGATGTTTCTGAACCAGAAATTGTAATTACTATTGATAAAACAGATAAATCTCTTTCGATTACTGACAATGGAATCGGAATGAACATAGATGAAATCAAAAAATATATCAATCAAGTAGCTTTTTCTAGTGCAGAAGAGTTTGTTAAAAAGTATGAAAAGAATGCTAGTGAAATAATTGGGCATTTTGGACTAGGATTTTACTCAGCTTTTATGATATCTAAGAGGGTCGAGATTGATACTTTATCTTATAAAGAAGATTCTAAACCAATCCATTGGTCTTGTGATGGTTCTCCTTCATTCGAATTAACTGAATCTAGTCGTACTGAAATAGGAACGACTGTGAAATTAACTTTAATGGATGAAGAACATGAATATTTAGAACCAGAAAGAATTCGTCAACTGGTGAAAACCTATTCAGATTTTGTTCCTATTCCAATTAAATTTGAAAATACTATTATTAATAAGCAGAAAGCTTTATGGAAAGAATCTACTCAAGGTCTTAATGATAATGACTATTTAGAGTTTTACCGCTACCTCTATCCTTATCAAGAAGATCCTTTACTATGGATACACTTAAACACTGATTATCCTTACCTCCTAAACGGAATTTTATATTTTCCAAAATTACGACCTGATGTGGACGTCTCACAAGGTCACATTAAACTTTTTTGTAATCAAGTATTTGTTAGTGATCACTGCGAAGAAATTATTCCAGATTTTTTAATGCCTCTTAGAGGAGTTATTGACAGTCCTGATATTCCATTAAATGTTTCGAGGAGTGCACTAACTAATCATCGTACTGTTCGTAGTATTGCAAATCATATTGCCAAAAAAATTGCAGATCGGCTTAAAGAAATTTATGAGAATAGTCCTGAAGAATATATTAAATGTTGGCAAGATGTAGGAACCTTTGTTAAGTATGGTTCCCTTAAGGATGAAAAATTTAAAAAACATGTTGAAGATATTCTTGTTTATAAAACAACTTATAAAGTTAATAAATCTGACGTTCCACAAGTTCAGGTTGAAGAAGAAGGGGATGCTTGGAAAGATGTTACAAATGAAAAAAATGAATTATCTTATGAAAAAACAGGATATACGACATTGTCTGCTTACTTGAGTCGTAATAAAAAGCGTCATGAAAATCGGATTTTTTATTGTACAGATCCTGATGTTCAAGCCACTCATATACAGTTATATGAAAATCAAGGCTTAGAAATTTTGTATATGGATTCTTTCATTGATACCAATTATTTTATTCCTTTTTTAGAAAAAGAATATTCTGAAGTAAAATTTTCTCGTGTAGACTCTGAATTAGATGATACTTTACTTCAAAATGATAAAGTTAATGAAATTGTAGATCCTAATTCTCAAAAAACTCGCAATGATAAAATTAAGGAGTTATTTGAGGCATCTTTAGACAATGCTAAAATTAACATAAAAACACAATCATTAAAATCAGATCTCTCTCAAGACGCCCCTCCAGGAGTTATTTTACTGCCTGAAGCAGCAAGACGTTTTAAAGAAATGATGGCTGCATCTCAACAACAAACAATGGATTTTCCTGATGAACATATTTTTGTTGTTAATACGAATCATCCTTTAGTTGAAAATATTCTTCAGCTAAGTCAAGGAAATATTATTCAGCTAGAAAATGAATCTCCATCAGGTCAAATGGCTAAAATGTTGTGTCGTCATATTTACGATCTTGCACTAATTACACAAAAAGGGATTGATGGTAAAAATATGAAATCCTTTATGCAAAGATCAAATGAATTACTTACTAATTTAACTAAATCTAAATAACTATTATTATAAAAATATGGGAGTTGATTCAATCAATTCCCATATTTTCCAGGGCTTAGTATATTCGTAATAAGGCCATAGAATATGGCTCAAGGGTGATTTGAACACCCGACCTTGGGCTTATGAGTCCCCTGCTCTAACCAACTGAGCTACTGAGCCAATAACGCACAACTATAGTATAACACAATACGAGCGATAGTATATCTAATTTTAAAAAAAATTAAAATTTTTTTAGTTAAGTATAATATCTAATTTCTGTAATATATAAGAAAAATAATTACTATTATCTGGTTTTAGGTAAAAAGGCCATTGGATTTTGTGCTCCCCTTCCTCTGAGATGAATTTCATAGTGAAGATGCGGTCCTGTACTAAAACCAGTACTACCCATTTCAGCAATCTTTTGACCTTGTTTCACCTTTTGTCCTCGTCTTACTAAGAGGCGACTATTATGAGCATACAAACTAATACTACCATCAGGATGACGAATTCTAAGTAAATTTCCATATCCTCCTGAGCTCCATCCAGCACTGATCACTTCTCCAGAAGCTGAAGCCATAATGGGAGTACCTGTAGGAGCTGCAATATCTATGCCTTTATGCATTCTTCCCCAGCGACGCCCAAAACCTGAAGTAATTACCCCCTTACTTGGCCATATATGTCCAGGATATTTTGCAGGAGCACTAGGGAGATATTTATCAGGGTTAGACACACTCGGAAGATTAGGCTTAATATTTGTTTCTAAAGGAATTTGAAAAGTATTATTGTAAACGTCTATATAATTAGGAACTACACCTATTAATTTAGATTTTTGAACGTTAAATTGCGTTACATTTTTGTTTAGGTTTCTTTGATCTGTAATTTTCTTTGAATCTTGATACAGTTTTTTACGGCCAGAAGTTGTTGATTGTGTTGCTTCAAATTCGCTAGTTATGATAAAACTTCTTGAAAATTGATTTTCTTTTGTAGGAAAACTATCAATAGTTGAATTTTTAGATTTTTTGCCTCTATTTGTTATATTGTTTATTGAATCTTGTTGTGGAATTATTAATGTTTGATTAACCTTTATGAAATCAACATTAGTGATGTGGTTTGCACTTATTAATTCTGATGTTGAAATACCATGAGAACGAGCAATACTATTAAGAGTATCTCCTACACGAACTCTATAGCTTTTTTTATCCATTCTAATTGAAGATTGTGAAAGTACTGAATTAAAATCTCCAATTAAAGCGACTTTAGGAATAATCTCATGAGTATATACGTTTTCAATATTCTCTGAAATTTTTGGTTGTATTATTTTTGTTATGTACCTAAATGGCGTAATAGTATTTTCAATTATTTGATTATTGTTTGATTTGAAAAAATTATTAGAAACAACTTTATTTATTTTATGAAAATTATTAACTGGTTTGTAGTCAATAATCTTTATTTTAGAGTTAATACCTGTAGAGCTTTTAGGAATAATTTTTTGATTTAAATTTTTAATAGATGGAATTTTTATAATTGGTTCTGATTCAGGTTTAGTTCTAATGCTATTAATATCTATTTTGATATTTGAAAAATTTACGGCTAAAGCTATTTCAGTTTTAATAGTAAACATGCCGATGCAAGTAGCCAAGCTAAGCATGGCTAAAGAATGACAAAGGTTGTTTTTTTTATTTGAAATTAATTTATTTTTATATGTCTGAGGGAAAAATATATTTTCTGATTTTACGTATTTTAACAAATGAGAATACGCTGTTATTACTTTATCGGATTTATCTTTCAAGAATAACCTCCTAGCAGTGAACGAGCAATTTAGACTATTGAAAGTTTACTAGAATAGCTTTTTAATAAGTATATCTACTACCAAAAAATAGTTTGAATTTACTAATTTAACAAATATACCCAGCAGATTTACCATAAAAAATCAACTTATTCTATTTTTTAGTAAGTAGTAGTTAATTATAGTTTATTCAGAAAGTTTTTACCCGTTGATTATAAACTACTTTCTAGTTCTTGATTTATTGTTAATTTTTATTAGAAATTCATAACTTGCTTAATATGAAGTGACGATGAAATATATAAAATGTTTCGTTAATATTTCATGACTTTCTAGAGCAATAGATAATTAAGAAATAACGAATAGTAATTAATATTATATCCAGGTCTTCAATAAAAAAACGACAGAAAGCTAATTTAATTGTTCTAATAAATTATACAAATTCATAGCTATACTAATTAATAAATTAAAACTTGTTATGCTAAAATTAGCTATTAAAAAGTGATATTAGTATTCTCATTGCAGACATTAAAAAAAGAAAGAGGAAGTCCACTTGTTTCTTTGTCAAAAATTAATCAGTTATATTTTTCAAAAATAAATTTTTTGCGACAAGACTTTTCTTATATAGTAAAATAAAAATACCGACTAGTATAAAGTCAATAATCTAAATCAGCTTTTCTAAAACAATGGTTTTTTAACTATAATCTTGAAAACTTAGCTAGCTCAAGCTTTGTATTAATTATAGTATATATCTATTATGTTGTTCAATAAACAAATAGTGTATTATTAAATATTTCTAACTTATTAATTAAAAAGTAAACAGTTTTTCTTCCAGAGTTTTCTCCTGGTATGCAATGGCCTCTATTTCTCTACTAACAATCGAAGTAATACTATTGCCTAGTTTATATTTATGTAACCATTGTTGAGCAAGATTTCCATCTTGTAAAATTTTTTTTATAGGATTTAGAAAACAGCTGAATCCATTCTGCTTAGCAATAGGAAAAACTTCCTGATAAATTTTTTCAATCCATTTTTTTGCCTCAATCTTACTACCATCCTCCCAATTATATAAGTTAGCATTTAAGCTACGTTTTGCCACTTCTAATTCATTTTGCTGAGTAATGTAAAGTAATGCTTCTGTAGACAATTGGCTTTTTAAAAGAGGGTTTAGAGATTCAGTATTTTCCATCAATTGCAAAAGACGTGCTTCTAACAAAGCAACAACAGATAGCAAAGAAACTGGATCAATAATTAAATCACAAATTCTTAGTTCTAAACGGTTTAAATGATAAGGACGCTTATCGCCATTTGGACGTACTGAAGTCCAAAAATGACGAACATTTTGCATATTTTGGAGAGCTAATTGTTTTTCTGTCCAATCAATAAAATGAGCATGATTCATAAAAAAAGGAACTTTCTGAGGCGTTTGTGGAAACATATGCCAACGAGTTGAATGAAAACCTGTAACTTTTCCATCAAGAAAAGGAGAAGATGCACTTAAAGCTAAAAAGAGAGGGGCTTCAACTCTAATTAAGCTATGAGCATGCATTAACATTTCTGGATTATCAATTCCTATATTGATATGAACACTTGCTGTTACAACATCTGTTCCATAAGTATTTTCAATATAACTATGGTAAGAGTTATTAGGATCAGAACGGTAGAATCGATTAACGTTATCTCCTAAAGACAGAGTACTACCTGGTACTACAGTATAGTCACCAATATCTCGCAAATATTTTCTCAAATGTTTTCGAGGATTAATCAGAGCATATAATAAATCATCGTAATATAGTAAAGGTACAGTAATATACTCAACATTACGACTATCGGGCTCTTTCACGAATCCGTTAAGCTCCTTAGTAATACGATCAGATAATCCTACAATTTTTCCTTGGGATGTGCCTGTATATATTTCGACTTCAATACCCTTAGATAATCGCACCATAGCTCCTCTAATGTTTTGGACTTTTGTATCCTCTTACTATTTATCTATTATCAATGATTTTATCAATAACTACTAATTATTTATAATGATTTTCTTCATTAATAATATTTATTAAATAAAATTTGATATATTTTGACCAAGTTTAAAACTTATTTATAATTAATCATTACTTTCATCTAATTAAGTTTATTAACTGCATATGGAGCGTATCACCACCTCAGATTTGGCTATAAGCCTTTTTTTTAATACTTTGTCGATGAGAAAAGATTTGAAAGCTATCACTTACACTACCAAAGAGTAAACCAGAAATATTAATCTTCATTGCAGTACCATTAATATAGACGCTTCCTGAAAAAGTTTAATTTAAAATTTAATTTTGGTTAATATAATTATTTTAGAATATATATATATAAATAGTTTTCCAAAACTATTTATATATATGATTTTTCCTTCTATA
Source organism: cyanobacterium endosymbiont of Braarudosphaera bigelowii (assembly GCF_020885515.1). Taxonomy (NCBI): domain Bacteria; kingdom Bacillati; phylum Cyanobacteriota; class Cyanophyceae; order Chroococcales; family Aphanothecaceae; genus Candidatus Atelocyanobacterium; species Candidatus Atelocyanobacterium thalassae. The sequence goes on from NZ_AP024987.1 coordinate 139,728, forward strand.
TTTTTGTAAAAAAAGAATTATCTCATAGATAATTTGGAGCAATTTAGGTTTGTCTTACATTAATAAATTTTCACTAAATAATTCTTCTGCAAAGACTTTGAAGTTTATTTTAATATTAAAAATACAAGAGTTCTTACTACCTGTTGGAAAAATAACAGGTAGTAAACTTTTTCATAATAGATTTATCTACAGAATTGTTACGAGTAAGAGATATAAGAAAATTGTTGTACAGGAGTCTAAAGACAGCAAAGTTACGTTCAATTTTTTAGCTATTTAATGCTTTAATGTATCCTTTCATAAACGTTTTAATTAATTTAGAAAAAATTAATTAACTGAATTTCACCACTTTCAAAGTTTTTATAGCCATTAAAGACTTCCTGTAAATAGTTTCCATAAAATTAAATTACTTCTAGGCTTAGCTAAGGCAGAGATTTATTTAAAAAATTTTCTTATTTAAGAAATATTATTTTTAAATTTCTTAAATAAGAAAATTAATACTTGTTTTCAAGCTCGGATATCTGTAGCCTTCTCGAGGTAAAATGAAAATGAAAAATCATAATGAGTAATTGAGAATATACATGAAAATTCATGGAAGTAATACCTCTTTATTAGATTGTGCGGGGGATGCAATTGCTATTGGCTTATTTGAAAACGAAATAAATTTAGTAGGAGAACTAGATCAGTTAAATAGAAGAACAGAGGGAACCTTACAAGAATTAATAGATGAAACCAGATTTGAAGGAAAATTAGGTTGTATTGTAGCGACTCGTGTTGGAAGTAGTGCTCCCATTCGCAAGATTCTTTTAATTGGTTTAGGAAAATCTGAAGAATTTACATTAAATAGTTTACGCTCGAATATCGCTTCTATTACCCGTTTTTGGAAAAAAGAACATATTAAAACTTTATGCTTACAATTTCCTATTTTTGATAATAACTCTAGCCTAACTACAGAGATAATTGTTGAAGGATTATTATTGTCATTACATCAAGATAATCGATTCAAATCTAATTCAGAAGATAAAATTTTAGAATTACAAACTATTAATATTTTAGGAGTTGGAGAACAGGTAGAAGCTATTAATCGTGCTCAAATAGTTTGTTCCGGAGTAATTATGGCACGAGAGTTGGTAAATGCTCCTGCTAATTATATAAATCCTATAACTTTTGCTAAAGTCGCCGAGGAATTAGCAAATGAATATAATTTAGAAATTGAAATTTTAGAACGAGACGAATGCGTTAAGCTTGGGATGGGAGCTTTCTTAGGAGTTGCACAAGCATCAGATCTGCCACCTAAATTTATTCACTTGACATATAAGCCAGAAAGTATACCTGAGCGCAAAATAGCTATTGTAGGTAAAAGCTTAACTTTTGACTCAGGAGGACTTAATTTAAAAGGTTCTAGTAGTGGAATTGAGGTAATGAAAATGGATATGGGTGGTGGCGCAGCTACTCTAGGTGTTGCTAAGGCTATTGCTCAACTTAAACCTAATGTAGAAGTACATTTTATTTGTGCTGTGACAGAAAATATGATTAGTGGATGTGCAATACATCCTGGTGACATATTAACTGCATCTAATGGTAAGACTATTGAAGTCAATAATACAGATGCTGAAGGACGCTTAACTTTAGCAGATGCTCTAATATTTGCTGAGAAGCTAAAAGTAGATGTTATTTTAGACATAGCCACTCTAACTGGTGCGTGTGTCGTAGCTCTAGGAGATAACATTTCTGGACTATGGAGTACAGATAATAATCTAATTAACGAAATAAAAACTGCATCAGAAAAATCAGGGGAACAGTTTTGGCAAATGCCAATGGAGGATAAATATTTTGAAAGTTTAAAATCTCCTATAGCCGATATGAAGAACACAGGTCCAAGAGCTGCAGGAGCAATTACAGCAGCCTTATTTTTAAAACAATTCGTTGAAAAAACTCCTTGGCTACATTTAGATATAGCTGGAACAGCTTGGATTGATAAGGAAAATGGAGTTAATAACTTTGGAGCAACAGGCGTTCCAGTACGAACTCTTGTTAATTGGCTTGTAAAGTAAGCTTTATTATATAAATATGATATGAGTGAACTATATACTGGGTGAGCAAATTGTAGTTGCACTTAATAATTAGCTCATCTCATTTCTGCAATTGCTCCTTTAGCCATTTGTGCTATTGCCTTATCTGTAGCTGTAGGTAATTGGTAATATTTGCCTCCTGCAGCTTCAGCTAGCTCTCTCCCGAATCCTGTAGAAACAAATTTTTTTTCAGTATCTATCATTAATAATTTAATACCTAACATTCTTATTTTACCGGCAATATTTAATAATTCTTCTTTAATATTAGGTTTATCTTCTTGCGATGCCTCTTCGCCTAAAGAACGAGATAATGAAACATTTCCTCGACCATCAGTAATAGCAACAACTACTACTTGACCAATATCGCCTGACATTTTAGCATTCATACCTACTTTAACTGCTTGAGTTAAACCATGAGCTAGTGGAGAACCACCACCACAAGGCAAAGTCTCTAATCTTTTTCGTGCAAGAGAAATTGAGCGAGTTGGTGGTAATAAAACATCAGCTTGTTCTCCTCTAAAAGGAATCAATGCAATTTGATCTCTATTTTCATATGCTTCTGTTAAAAGCCTCATTACTGCACCTTTTGCTGATTGCATTCTATTTAGGGCCATAGAACCAGAGGCATCCACAACAAAAACAATTAGTGCGCCTGCTTTTCTAACTAATCTTTTAGAGCGAATATCTTCCTGCTGAACAATAACATTCCGCTCAGGGTGACGTAACCGTCGCTTTTTCTGATATGGAGCAGCTACCCTCAAAGTTGCATCAACAGCGATACGATTCACTCTACCCTTAGGTAACATAGGTTTAATATAGCGTCCTCTATCATTAGAAAAAATTAAGTTACGACTTCCCGACTTTCCTTGACTTTGAGATTTTTGAGCAAAAGACAATATATCGGCGTCCATAATAGTTCCTTCAATATCAAAAACAAATTCTTGAGGTATTTCTGAATCTTGTTCTTCTTTTTCATTATTATTCTCTTCTTCCTCACTTTCTGTGTTTTCCTCTGTATTTTGTTGTTCATCAGAACTTTGTTGTTCTTTAGGTGGAGGTGGAGGTGGAGAATTATTTTCCTCAGGAACTTGTTGCATACCAGAACGAGGAACAATTACCAATTCTACTGCTTTCCTTAAATCATCAGTACTTACTATGTCGTTACCATTTAGTGCGGCCAAAGCTTTAGCAACTTGCGTAGCAAATATTTCAGCTCTATGTCCCTCAACTCCCCCTCTAAGTGCTTCTTCTACTAAATACTGAATTTGGTTATTTTTTATTTTTACTTCTTTTAACCATTCTCGAGCTAATATGATATCAGTTTTAATATTTTCTATCTCTTCATCGTACTGTTTACTAAATAATTCTGAAGAATCAAAGTAATGAATAACTTTATTAACGGCCTCTACTCTTTGTTTGATTTCTAACGTATCGTCAGAGGAAAGAGCAATTGCTATTCTATCTAATATGTGCTTTCTTAAAGGACCCTCTTCAGGATTATAAGTTGCGATAACAATAGGTTTACAAGGGTGTTGAAAACTAATACCTTCTCTCTCAACCTTGTTCCAACCTTCTGTTAAAACAGTTAGCAACTGATTAGAGACTTGATCATCTAATAAATTAATTTCATCAATATATAAAACTCCGCGATGGGCTTGTGCCAATAATCCAGGTTGAAACACTGGTTCTCCTGCTTTGACAGATGCTTCTACATCTATGGAACCTAATAATCTATCTTCTGTTATTCCGAGAGGTAATTGAATGAAAGGAACAGAAATAATTTCCGTAGCAATAGAATTTAATTCAACATGTAAATATTTTTCTCTCGTATCAGAATCCCACTCTTCAGGAACATTATATTTACAATTAAAAGAATTATTTTTTATTCGTTCGATGGGAGGCAACAGAGAATGAACTCCTCTTGCAAGTACAGATTTCGCTGTTCCTCGGCGGCCGGCGATAACTACACCACCTAAATTTAAGTCTACTGCTGCTAATAATAAGGCTAATTTAATGGATTGTTTTCCAATAACAGCAGTCATTGGAAAACTGGGAGGCGTAAGAATAGGAGTAGACATTAAGAATTTTGTATTTAAAAAAAAAGGGCAAAGTAATTTTTATGTATTATCTATGATAATCATACTCTTAAAATTTTTAATCAAAAAATAGTTTTTTGTAATGTTTTTTGAGATTTTGTAGTTTGATAATTAATTTATTTTTAATATATAAACTAACTTATATGTATTATTAATAATAATATGATTACCAGACTAATATTCTCTTCATGAAAAAAAATTATATTTGTAAGTTTTGAGTCATGAAAATCTAAATAAATAAATTATTATAATCACGTACAATAAGTTTAAAGATTCATCTGCAATTATAAAAAATTACAAAGTCAATATGTATAGTTCGTTCGAGCGTTTTTATCAATTAATAAAACAATTTCGTACCAAATTGCATAGTCTGTCTTTTTTAGACATAAAACAAAATAAAAAAATTGTAAAGTCATCATCCTCAAATCTTCTTAGTGATAAAGATTATGAATTTTTACTTAACCAACTACTAGATGGTGTTACCCATGGATGGCATGAAGGAAGAATTCTTAAATATTTTGAAGATTTAGAAGAGAGGGGAAAAGCAAAATTATGGATATCATGGCTAAGCAAATTTAGAGAAAAGGTCCTATCATCTGACAATCCTGATTTACAACTTGCATCAAGAATGATGCGGCTTGGCGAATTAGCCCAATCTTTCCCATCCATTGAACCTGTTGGAAAAATTTCCTATGATATTGGTCAAGAACTTTTTAATAAGAAAACAGAAAACGAAATTTGGGAATATATTGACATTGACACTTCAGATATTAAAAACAATATTTTAACAGAGCAAATTTTCCCTTCCATATCACTTAAAAAAGAATCTTTAATAGTTGAAGATCTAGAATACAGTTCACGGAATAATGAAGATCCTATAGTTTATTTATCTGATGAATTAAGTTCTAGTTCAATAAATTCTAAAAGTTCGGCTGCAGATATCTCTGCACTATCTAAAGAATATTTTGAAAGAGGAATGGAAAGGTTTAAGTTGAGAGATTGGGAAAAAGCTATTTTTTTATGGGATAAGGCTTTAGCAATTAATCCTTCTTTTTCTATTGCATGGTACAACCGAGGTAAAGCTTTAGTATGTTTAGGAGAAAATGACCAGGCAATTTCAAGTTTTGATAATGCCTTGGCTCTTAATCCTAAAAATATTGATTTTTTAAATGCTAAAGCTCAACTTTTATATGATTTACAAAATTGGTCTGAATCTATTAAGGTATGGGAGCAAATTCTAAATTTTGAACCTTCTAATTACAAGATTTGGTATAATAGAGGCAGATGTTTAGAATCCATGAAACAAATCTCTAAAGCAACAGATAGCTATAAAGAAGCTTTAAAAATAGTTCCTGATCTTAAGCCAGTTTTGAAGCGACTTCAAAAATTGTATGATACTTAAGCATAATTCTCAATTAACAGATTAGAATTTTTATTATCCCCTCATTTTTTATGGACTCTCAACTACGTGTATATGTCCCCGATCATCCTCTAATTAAGCATTGGCTAGGAATAGCTCGAGATATTAATACTCCAGACATTTTGTTTAAAACAGCTATAGTAGAGCTTGGCCGTTGGTTAACTTATGAAGCAACCAGGTATTGGCTCCCTATGATAGAAGCAACTGTACAAGGACCTTTAAGTACCTCTTCAATAGTACTAATTAATTCTAAAGTGCCTATTGCTGTCATTCCTGTTCTTCGCACAGGACTAGTTTTATTAGAAGGAGCGCAAACTTTACTTCCTTTGGCTAAAATCTATCATTTTGGACTTGAAGAGGATAGTAACGACTCAAAAATAACTTGTTACTTAAATAAGCTACCTCAACAATTTACAAAATCAACTCAAATAGTTATTCTAGAGCCTGTTCTTGGTACAGGGGAACGAATCATGACAACCTTATCAGAAATTGTTCAGCGTGGAGCAGATTTAAACTTAGTGCGTATTATTTCTGTGGTTGTTACTCCTAAGGCATTACAGAAGTTAAATCTTAAGTATCCTGTTTTAAATATTTATACTGCTACTATTGACGAAAAAGTTGATGATAGTGGAAATATTATTCCTGGACTAGGAAATGTTGAAGAAAGAGCTTTTGGGACTTAAAAGCATATTGTAAATTGACCTTTATTCTTATCATAATTTCAATATTATTGAATAAAGATTGATTGAAAGACGAGAGAAGCAGCTAAAGCAAAAATTAAGGGAGATAGTTGCTGTAAAATTATTAGGGTTATAGTTTTTTATCCTTTAAAAGTAGGATGTCTATCGCCACTGGGTTAAGATTTTTTCTACCCTAACTTTATTAAGATTTAATTTTTTTACAAAAAAGCTTGCCAAAAATGTCAGTTTATTGCTACCATTATTGGGTGATCTTAATCCTCAGTAGCTCAGTGGTAGAGCGGTCGGCTGTTAACCGATTGGTCGTAGGTTCGAATCCTACCTGGGGAGTCTTAATATTCAAGTTTATAGATTTATAGCCTGACTTATGTTAATGAGCCTCCAGTAAAATAATTTTATGGTAAAAGCATAATATTCAATGTATTTTAAAAATTATGATACAAAATTAAATATATGTGTTATACTCAAGCTCGAGAAACCTAAGTATTCGGTAGTAGATTTTGTTATCAGCATTGACGGGTATACCCCTTTCAGCCTTTGTACGATTCTCTCCGATCACTCAATCTCTACACATTTGCAAATTACGGAGATAATCTGAATGTCTATTTATGTAGGAAATCTATCCTATGATGTAACTAAAGAAGACCTTAATGAAGTTTTTACAGACTATGGTGAGGTTAAGCGTGTTCATATTCCAACAGATCGTGACACTGGACGTATGCGTGGCTTCGCTTTTGTAGAGATGAATTCTGATGATCAAGAAGAGCAGGCCATTTCCACTCTAGATGGAGCAGAATGGATGGGACGTACTCTAAAAGTAAATAAAGCTAAAGAACGTGAGCCTCGTGGTTCCTTCAATGGTGGTGGTAGAGGGCGTGGACGCTTTTAGGTATCAGCAACATTAAACTGTTAATAAATAGGAGTAGGAAGTTTAAACTTCCTACTCCTATTTATTAACAGTTTAATGTTGCTGATACCTCAAGAGTATTATCTTCAAATTTTTGTTAATTACCTAAACGACAAATAGTTAAGTTGATATTAGACATAATAATTTCTTTTACTACTTAGAGTGAATATATTACACTGATCACAAGTAATAGAGTCAATTATCTGTTACCAAAATGTTGTAAAACCCTACTATTCAATTTTGAAATTTTAATTAAATATTTGGGATTTGACCTACTCTTAGTTAAATCATTATAAGAACCATATCTCAAAATTATTCTATGACAATTTAAATATATAGAATGTCATCATAAGTGTAAATACTTAAAGATATGATTTAAAGCCATATAAATAATGGAACTTTGCTTAAAGAAAATCGTCTGAAACCAAGCAAGCATTATTTTACAAAATTAAAGAATTAAGTTTATTTTGAAAATATTCAATACCAATTAAAATTAAACATTGACGTCTAAATTAATTTTTTTAAAATGCAATATTATCTTACAAGATTACTAATAAGCTCAAATATCTTTTATTTTTAACTTTATCTTAGAAACTAACTAAAAACATATTTAATTTTAATTGGAAAATATAACTATGAGACAGCTTAAAAAATGGTTAAAAAATAAACTTGTTAACGTTTTAGTACCAGAAATTGATCAACGATTAGCAATCAATCAAAAACTTGAAGAAGTAGGGCTATATGGAACAGCGCCATGGTACAAAGAAAATCTTTGGGAACCTACTGTACAACTGGTTTTAAGAGATCTATGTCTTCCTGGAGACACAGTTTTTGATGTAGGGGCAAATTTTGCTGGTCTAACAACTATCATGTCTCGAATGGTTGGTCCTAAAGGAACAGTCTGTTCTTTTGAAGCTAGTCCTCGGATTGTTGATAAATGTCAACGAAATATTGTGAATAATGGTTGTAGTAATACACAGTTATTTCATTCAGCTGTTTACTCAAAATCTTATGAAAAAGTTCCTCTTTATCTAGGTACGCATCTTAATGATAGCATCTATAAAGACTATTCTGTTGGAGAAGCTGCCTATGAAATTTCCACTATTGCTCTAGATGATTTTGTCGAACACACAAACTTAAAACCCAATCTTGTTAAAATGGACATTGAAGGGGCAGAATTTGATGCAATACAAGGAATGGAAAAAACCATTAGATCTATCAAGCCTCATTTAATTTTAGAAACTCAAGCTGAAGATAGTAGATGCTTAGACTTTTTATCTGCACTTGGTTATATTTCAATTGACTTAAATACCTATAAGATTATAAAAACTCCTGAAGATTATCCGTCAGGAGTAGGGATAAGGAATAATTTATACATTCATCGGGATAGGTTATCAGAAACTTCTTATAATCCACCTTTTAACTTTAAAAAAATTACTACTTTAGAATCTAATCATTTCAAGAAAGAAAAAAATGGTTCCATAAATCTTCAAAAACCATTAAGTCTTAGTAAAGGTCGGTATTTAATAGATGTAATGTTTACTGCTGAAGGAACCGATAATGATTTAACTTGTGGTGTTAATGTAGCTGGAAAGCCAATTTTTCGTTACCATGCATACAGTAATTTGCTTGCATCTCATTATCGTGATTGGGTAATTCATCTTTCTAATGATTCAGAAATTGATTTATATTTTAATTTTCTTAACCAGACATTTGATGATACCTTATTAATACAAAGAGCTACAATAACGGAAATCCTAGATTTTAAAAATACATCTACTAATCTATACATTTAAGATTTTCCAAAGAACTATTACAATACTATGTTAACTCCACTTATTGGTTTTATTATTGGTTTAATATTATTAGAATTATGTTTTGGGATGTATATGACTCGTATCATTTCATCCTTTTTTTTTAATATTTATCAAGTAAAAAATAATTTTTTTTGTATTTTAGGATTAGTTTTAATTTCTATTGCTTTAATAATTGGAATGGCAGGCTATTTAAGCTACATAACTGCCTACCAACTAAAAACTATAAGAATATTATTGAGTGTAATAGGATTTTTATTTCTAATTTTTGGTTTTCTTCAAAGTTTTAACATAGTTAAAAATCTCAAGAAGTATCTAAATCCTTTTTCTTACTTAATTTCGACTAAATTAATTTTAAGTATTCTTTCTCTAGGAATATTATTTTCTATTTTTTTAATTAGTTTCTTTGATTCAAATTATGGTGGTGATGCTTTTATGTATCATTTACCATTTGCAGCAAGAATTTGGAATATTATTACTCCTGAAGAATATAGTTTTGAATACTATACCGAACACCGTTTTCTAGGATTTCCATTATTTGCAAATTGGTTACAAGGTCTTTTCTGGAAACTTTTTCAAAAACCTGAAGCAACTAACTTAGTCAGCTATTTTAGTTTGTTGACCATGATCTCATATCTTAAATTATATTTAAGAATTCCTTTTTACATGGCTTCTTTATCTCTTTTAGCCATACCTATGGTCCATATGCATGCAGCAAGAAGTTATATAGATTTACCTGGAAATGTTTTTGTTTCAATCCTTATCTTAACTACTTATTCTTTATATATTAAAAGAGCTTCTTTAGATCCAAAAACTCTTTCAATTATTTTTATTTCATCAACCATAGCAGCTAATACAAAATTTCAATTAATTCCTGTCGTCTTTATAGTTTTATGTTTTGTATTTTTTAAAATAATAAAAACTTTATTAAAAAACAAAAATAATTTCAATAAACTATTCAAAGGTTTAATAATATGTTTATTGGCAAACTTAATTATTTTTTTCACACCTATCAAAAATACGATTGTATACTCTAATCCCTTTTACCCAGTACAGATAGAGGCTGCAGGGTTTGTTTTAAATAACAAAGAAACACCTCCTGATTTTATGCATGAGAACATAAAAAAACTTTCGCCCTATTTAAGATGGGGAAGATCAGTCTTGGAAATAGATGTTTTTGATGATCGTAGACCTTGGCCTTGGACATTAGGAATGGACTTTATATCATGGGATGAAGAAAAATTTGGATTAGGAGGATATTTTGGAGGTTATGTGACTTTTAGTTTCTTATTATTTATATATCTCTGTTGGAAAAATTATAATTTAGAATCGCAGGTGGCTTTATCTACTATGGGTTTAATGACCATAGTGACGCCTCTATTCCCTCAATCATATGAGCTAAGATACTATATGTATTGGATGATAGTTCTAGTGAGTTTAAATTCTTTTTTAACTTGCCAGTTAGTACAAAAATCATCTAAAAAAACTGTTAATCCCAAAAATATTGCTCTAATTTCTACGATCTTTGTAATAGCTTTTATAGTTAAAACTAAATTTTTTTTTACTATTCCTGAATTTGCATCTTTTGACAAACAAATTATAAGAGAGGATATTGTAGATCAAGATATAATGCGCAATATTAATAATGGAGATAATGTTTGTATTGTTAATAAAGCGCCTCATACCTTTCTATACAGTTCTTATTTTCATTTACCTAATCAATATTCTGTAAAAGCCGAGTTTAATATAGATTTAAACGAAGAAGAGTGTAAAGGTAGAAAGATTTTAAAAAATTAACACAATAATATCTAAAGTTTGAAATACTAGTTTTTCTGATGCTAAAAATTCAACAACATTCTAAGATCTACCTTGCTATTATTCTTATTTTTGCTTTTATATTGAGAGTAATATATCTAAATGAAATCCCAAATGGTTTTTTTACAGATGAAGCATCTAATGCTTATGATGCCTATTCGGTCCTTCACACTTTAAAGGATCAATATGGAAAATTTTTGCCATGGTATTTTAAGTCAGCAAATGATTATCGTGAGGGATTATATATATATATTATGTTTCCTTTTATTAAAATTTTTGGCTTAAATCCACTTGGGGCAAGAATTATTTCATCTATTATTGGCACTCTAACAGTTTTAGTAACCTACTACCTGTCTAAAGAAATTTTTAACCAGAAAGTTGGATTATTATCTTCTCTTTTTTTGGCGATAATCCCTTGGCATATTCATTTTAGTCGTGTAACTTTTCGGGCAATTTTGGTTCCATTTTTATTTTGTTTAGGTTTATTATTTTTTATAAAAAGTTTTAAGTATCCTAAATATTTGATAGTATCTAGTTTTACATTTGCTGTAAGTATTTATACTTATAACTCTGCAAGGCTTTTTATACCATTATTTTTAATTGGATTGGTGACCGTATATTGGAAACATCTTTGGGTCAATAAAAACCTTACAATTATATCTTTTATAATTTTTCTTACAATATTTTTTCCTCAACTTATCCACCAATTATCTCCTGAAGGTATGGCTAGGGCCAATACAGTAGGAATTAAAACAGATATAAGTATAGTATTTCGTAATTATTTATCTTACTTCAATCCTAAATTTTTGTTTTTTGAAGGTGATCCAAGTCCGCGTCACACGGTCAATAAGGTGGCTGGATTATTTGTATTCCAATTACCTTTGTTGATACTAGGTATAGTAAGTTTAACTAGGGAAATTAATCCTTATAAATCAGTTATTTTACTTTGGCTAGTATTATATCCAATTCCTGCTGCTTTTATCTCAGCAGATAGTGCTGTGAGAACATTAGTCGTCACACCTCTTTTTTCAATTATCTCAGCTTACACAATTTTTAAAATAATTGATATTTTTAATAAAAAATATCAATATATTGTTACGTGTTTAATGATTTCTATTCTTGTTTCTAATATAGCAATTTTTTGTAAACGATATTTTATTGAATATCCAGGATGGCATACTGATGTTTGGCTATCTACCCTAGGAGAAACAATAAGTTATGCTAATCAAACTTCCTATGAATGTATTGTTTATAGTAATAATGCTTACGGAAATTATGCATATATACTCATCCCATTTTTTACACAAATACTTCCTGATGAATATCATAAATTTAATGTGGATGTTTCGGTAAACCGGTTAGATATGGGTAGATGGAATATAAAAGAATTGGAGACTTCTGAAGATTTAAATACTAGCTGTCTTTATCTTCTAAGTGGTGATCCCAATGCTAATAATCCGAAAGGACAGGATGGACAAACATTAAAAGCTAAAGGCTATGAAGAAAAATTTATTTATTCAATAAAAGATATTAAGAATCGTGAGTTTTTCCGCCTAGTAGAGATTAAAAAATCTTTATAAACTAAACATCGCAATATAGACAGTGAATTAAATAAGGGAAGAAAATAATTAATATAGATTTACATCTTAAAATCCTATATTTTGAAAGGATAACAGTATTATTTAATTTTAAAAAAGAGATAACTAAACTAAAGTCTATAGAAATATTATAAAATTATTAAAAAATCAAGATTATGGTTAATAATGGCCAGTAACGTTAATTCTACTTTGTTTTCGACAATTCCAATTACACCTAAAAAATTTAAATCAGGATTTATAGGAATCATTGGTCGTCCTAATGTTGGTAAATCAACTATTATGAATCAGCTAGTAGGGCAAAAAATAGTAATTACCTCCAATGTTTCTCAAACTACTCGCAATCGCCTTAAGGGAATTTTGACTACAGATACAGCACAGATGATTTTTGTTGATACTCCTGGGATCCACAAGCCTCACCATAATCTTGGCAAAATCATTGTCAAAAATGCAAAAATTACAATTAATTCCGTAGATATTATTCTATTAGTTGTTGACAGTTCAACCTTATCTGGGGGAGGTGACCGTTATATTATTGATTTGTTAAAAAACAACAATAAACCAGTAATAGTAGGTCTTAATAAGAGTGATAAACAAACTTTTAATTATGAAGATCTTGATAAAAGTTACCTAAATTTGATAAAAACATATGAATGGCCAGTTGTTAAGTTCTCAGCTCTTACAAAAAAAGGCTTAAAAGACTTGCAGAATTTACTAACTAAAAACTTAGGCTATGGACCTTATTATTATCATCCTGATTTAGTTACTGATCAACCGGAAAAATTCATTATTCAAGAGTTAATCAGAGAACAGGTTTTATGTTTAACCAGGCAAGAAATTCCTCATTCTGTGGCTATAGTCATTGAAAAGATAGAAGAAACATCTACTGTAACTAAAATTTTTGCTGCTATTAATGTAGAGAGAAATTCTCAAAAAGGTATTATCATAGGAAATAAGGGTAATATGCTCAAGTCGATTGGTGCTCAATCACGAATGCAAATCCAAAAACTTATTGCTGGAGAAGTATATTTAAAATTATTTGTTAAAGTTGAACCTAACTGGAGATTCTCCAATACACGTTTAGCAGATTTTGGATATGGGTATGAAGAATAATTAAAAAAAATTATAAGTAAAGTCGATTATTTAAAATAATCAACTTTTTGATGTTTAAAAGATTATTTGATAGAACTAGTTGTCGTAACAAAAAATAAGTTTGTACTCACTATAAAGACTTACAATTATCAATCTTTTAAGAAAAGTAGAGATGTTGTATCAACATCTCTACTTTGAAATCAATTTTATGCTTTCTCGAAAAACCTGTACAAAGTGATTACTATAGCTAACTTTAACTTAAAGATTAACTGTAGTTTTAAACTGTCCAAAGATTTTGCAGAATTCATCATAACTTAATTCATGATCACCACTAGTATCTGCTATCTTAAGCATTTGCTCAATTTGACTATCTGATAGACCTGTATCAACATCTCTTAAGCATAATCTTAATTCTTCGAGACTGATATTTCCTGATCCATCCATATCGAAGAAACGAAAACGTTGCAACATTGCTTCTTCTTGTGTGTTGGTTAAACTGCAATGCATAAGACTAGTAAATTCAGAAAAAGTCAGATCTTCACTACCACGACGACCAGTCATCATGTCCATGACTTCTTGAAGTCTTTCAGAAGAATAAGAACGACCTACTGCTCTTAATAAGGCATGTAATTCAGCCATTGATAGGGTGTTATTCCCATCTTTGTCAAATTTTTTGAATGCTTGTTGATAGAATACCATTTGTGTTTCATCAATTGGACCAACATTACAGGCTACTCCCTCTTTCCCTTGTGCAATAGCATCTATATGCTCAATTGCGCTAAGAGTATATGCCATAGTTTTCCATAAATGATGAGGATTTGAATTAGTTAAAATATCTTGTTCTTCCTCAGGTGTGATGGAATATTCTTCCCGTATGTCTTCAACCATTTTCAACTCTTTGGCTGACAGTTTCGAAAGAACATCATTAAATGATTCAAATCCCTTTTTACCAATCATGATGTCATAAAGACTTAAAATAATTGCCTGATGAGGATGATCTTTAGAAGCTTCAACAATAGTGTCGAAAAGTGATTGACGATAACTTTCTTGTCTCAACCAATCTTCACGATTTTTATCATCTCGTACTTCATGAATACTAGGATTCTCAACTTCAATTTCTGTTAACACTAAATCATGTTCCTTATCAGAAATATTAAGCTCTAGTCGAACCTGTTCAAACATTCCAAGGCTTGTTGCAGCATTAACATAACCTTCAGCTAATGTTTCTCTAACGATTCCTTTATAGGCTTGTAATCTCTTTTCTTTATCAAATCCAGGAAGTATTTTAGCAAGAACATACACCTCATCAGCATGAAGATCGTCTAGTGATCTTCCTTCTAAGAATTGAGAAACATCAAGTTTTAATCTTCCTAATTGTTTACGAAGACGACCAGCTAAGCTTTCTCTTTGATATAGGTATGGGTTTCTAGGCCAGGTTCTGTATAGCCATAAAGAACTAACAATTGCCATTACTACAGGAAAAAGATATTCTAGTGATGCAGGCAATAGTCGAACTGCAGTACGACCACCAAAAACAAAGAAGAAGTTGTAAATTATAAATGTTCCTAATGCAAACATTCTGTGACGAACAATTTCATTATTGACCAACTTATGATGACGGAATAGATATGCTTTATAACGCTTCTCAATAAAACGTCCTAATAAATAAGCTACTAAGCCAAATGCTGCAATAACTAGAGGGGCAGCAACTAATTTAGGGATGGGAATAGGAGTATTGAAAATATATAAACCAGGTCTAAATAAATCAGCTACCTGATCTTCATGAGTGTAAACACCAGCGAAATAATATTCCCAGTTACCTGCAAAAAGATAAAAATAAACAAAGAAACCGACAGTTAAACCAAAATACCCATAATGGAGCCATTGTTGTTCAGGTTTTGTTATATTTTCCCAATATGTACGTTCTGCATCAATATCTATACAAGGAGTTTTACAAGCTACACAAGAACTAGTTTCTATACCCTCTGAATTAGTAGTACGACACATAGATTGTGTAACTAATTTTCGTTCTCCTTCGCCTTGATGAGCAGTACTATTAAGAAGTCCTCTAGGTTCTGCAAAAATTTTCTGTACAGGAGACATAGGACAAAAATACTGACACCAAGATTTTCCTCCAAATAAGAATCCTACTGATATTGCAGATAAAATAGTTGCTACTAGGAAAAGTCCTAAGAGAAGACGATCTGAATTAACAAATAAAATACGGAGAGTAATTCCTATATAAAATAATACTAATTGCAGATATAAGTGATTACGACCTAACCAAGAGTTTTTATCAACTCTAGCTACTTCAACACGAGTCTTTCCTGTTATAACATCTACTCTTCTACGATGTCTTTGCCATCCTAAAGCACGAGGAATTTGAGATAGAAAAGACAAGGGGCAAATTCTTCTCCACAATTCATGACCACCTACCAATAAGGCCACTATACCTGTTGGAACAATCCAGCCCCAAAACAGGGCAGCTCCCATTGCATAAGGTTCTTCTTCTATGCAGTTTCCTTGAAGTTTTACACATACTGTATAGTCAAGAGCAAAAGGACTCCATGTATTTTCTGGCTGTGTAAACCAAGGGGAAACTGGGTCCCAAAATAAGGAAAGAATGAGAACTAGCCAGCCAATAGCTAATACCCATCGCACATAGTGCATTTGTCGTTCAGGAATTCTCGCAAACATAAGCTGTGTTTTCCAACTCTATAGAGATAAAAAAGATTTCTCCAGGCTGATTTCACACTGGATAGTAAATAGACTACACATTTTTATTATCCCTGATTTTACCCAGTTTTGGTAGAACTTCTTTATCTAGTAGAATAGATTGCTCATATACTAAAATCATATTGAGAAGCTACTTTAAATAAAAATTCTACAAATAGGTGCGATTAGTATAAGTACAGTCAACATTAATTCATCTAAAGTATAAAATCTATAGGTATCCTTATAAAAAAGGATACCTACAGGTGATGTTCAGGAATGTCAAGCACAAATTGTTAGAATTAGGTTAAATGCTAAGTATCTGCAAATTTTCCTTTAAATTATTTGATCTACAATTACATATTGAGATAAAAAATTAATCTTTTTAAACAAAAATATTGAAAATTTGCTCAAAAGTAGTTGGAAGACGGGTGTGACAGGACTCGAACCTGTAGCCGACAGCTTAGAAGGCTGTTGCTCTATCCATTGAGCTACACACCCATAGAAGACATTGTAACGTTTTTTTAGATAAAGTACATCCTAAAATTCAAATTCATTTAATCTTTTACGTAACATTTGTGGAAATCTAGCATAATACTGCTTATTAAGTGGTGAAGGATGAGGTAAAGGTAATAAATGAACTTTCCTTTCATAATGTTTCCCGTGAAAATCTGTAGCTTTCAAAATTACAGTGAATTTAAGTTCATATCGGTCAGGACGCTTCCAAAACTCTTCAATTTTTCCAGCTTCGCAATAAGGAGAAAACCACTTAAAAGCTTCTGTCCCCAAAGTAATAATTTGATTCCCTTGCCAATAAACCACTAACAACTGTTCAATAAATGGCCTAAATCTCTCTTTGACTTTATGTGAATATGCTTTATTTCCTGGAGGCTTATAAGGAACTGTGTTGGTTAAAAGAGCACGTCGACAAATTGATTGAACATCATCTTTTGTGATAATTTCTCGAGAGTATAGTGTTCGATAAAACTCTTTACGAACTAACATACCTGAAGCGCCTATTAAAGGTTGTCCTTGGATAACTTCATCTCTACCCAAATCCCGGCCAAAAAAACAAATTTGAGTATTGAATTTTCCAGACGAAAGTATAGCTTCTGTAGGAATTTTCCCTGCAGATTTATATACAGAAATATCAATGGGAAATTCTTGTCTTTCTGCTTCTTCACAAATTCTTCTTAAAAGAATTTCATAATCATTCATTTGATAAAAATCATGAAATGTTTCTATTGTTTACAACCTAATTGCGTAATAAAAAATTCATATTCTTTTTTACATACAACAATTAATTTAATTGAAATAGTATTCATTAAGCTTACTACTTATAATTATAAGTTAACATACAATAATAAAAATAATAAATAAAATCATTATTTGATTTATTATTAAGAGTATAAATAAAATGATAATTATTATATGAATGGTAAAATAAAATTTATCTCTAAAATTACAATCTTTTCTTTTTTACTGTCTCTTGCTATAAAGCATCTAGCTCCTCTATACCCTGTTGAACCTAGTCAAACCAACATTTTGATAGGTATCATAGTACTTCCCTTAATGGTTTTCCTTCTACTAGCATGGAAATATTGTGTTCAAACATACAAATTTTAAATTACATAATTTTTTATTTCTATCTTAAACATCAAAATTGTAATTAATAATGAATTTTGCTTATTGGACTGGTTTTGTTGTTTTATCATTTTCTTTTTATATTATATGGAAAGTTAGACAATTATTGATCTTATTATTTACAGCAGTTGTTATTTCTAACTTTCTAAATCACGGAGTTCAAACTTTGCAAAGGTTTGGTATCAAACGTTTTTATTCAGTTCTGTTATTAATTACGTTTTCACTAATAATATTATTAAAATTTTTTCTATATATTTTTTATCCATCTTCTGAACAATTTCCGGAACTTTTTCTGTTGGTTTCTCAAGGGATTGATAGATTAACTTCTCCTATCCATGAGTTCACGATGCAGCTTGATCCAGACCTGACTAAGACATTTCCAAGTCTTGATAGAATTATCGAGCAACTGCATCCATTATTCCAAAGAATCGCTGGACAGGGGCTGTCTGTATTCTATACAACTTTGGGAATTCCTTTAACTTTTTTATTGTTATTAATATTAAGTTTAATGTTGCTAGTTAATCCAACTGCATATCGACAAGGTTTTATTAGATTGTTTCCATTCTTTTATAGGTCAAGAATAGATTCAGCCCTAAGGAAATGTGATCTTTTCCTCAAAGGCGAATTACTAGCTTTATTGTTTAGGATGATAATAATTTTTGTCTTGGCTTTTACTGGATTATCAATATTAAAAATTCCTTTGAGTTTCACTCAGGCACTTTTAATAATGATATTAAATTTATTTCCTAATATTGGACCAATCTTGAGCTTTATACCTCCAATGGCTATCGCTTCATTAGAAACTCCATTAAAATCTCTAATCGTTTTAGTGATCTTTATCCTTTTTTATTTAACTATTAGACAAATAGAAAATAGAATTATTACTCCTTTAATAATTAAAAGTAGAATATCTTTACCTCCAGGGTTTATACTACTGTCCCAGGTTTTTTTCGCGACTTTTTTTGGAATCTTAGGATTTTTATTGGCTACACCTTTAACAATAATTATTTCAGTACTAGTAAAAGAAATTATAGTTGGAGATATTTTAGATAAATGGAATTCAAGCTATTTTTTAAAATAGAAATATATATCAAACAAAACTTCCCTGAACAAAATTATAGAAGACTCTAAAAATAGAACTTCTCTAAAATATTACTATTAAAGCGAAAAGAGACAAAGATGAATCATTAAAATGAGTATCTATTAACGATAAGAATCTTATCTTTACTTCATTTATTTTTTAAGGTGATCATTGATATAGGTATTTGATAATTTAACTAATAAGCCTGTTATTTATTAAATCGCATAAAACCTTATATTTTAAGTATCTTCTTACGTCTAATTTCTAACTATCTAAAATGATGTTGTTCCTTTTCCTTGGAACATTATCCATGATAAAAAAAAGTTAACAACAAAGACGGCAAGTAAAGATGTGACGACTGCTGTCGTAGTAGATTGCCCTACTCCCTTAGCTCCTCCGCTAGTAGTTAATCCCCAACTACAACCAATAACAGCAATTAACCCGCCAAAAGTAATAGCTTTAATAATGGAAGTCATCAAATCCCAAAATTCGAGAAAATTACGAACTGATGTAAGAAAAACATAAACAGATATATCATATAAACCATTAGCAATCAGTAGTCCACCTGCCATACCAGTTATTAAGGAAAGAATGTTAAGTATGGGCAACATTAAGCAGCAAGCTAGAACTCGTGGAACAACTAGGTAATTGATAGGATCTGTTTTTAGCATATATAATGCATCGACTTGTTCCGTAACACGCATAGTTCCTATCTCAGCAGCAAAAGCTGATCCAACACGACCAGCAACCACAACAGCGGTTAAAACAGGAGCTAATTCTCTGGTTAATGCTAATGCTAAAACTCCTCCAACTGTTGATACTGCTCCAAAACTGATAAACTCTCTGGCTACTTGAATAGTAAAGACCATACCAACAAAAGCGGCAGTTATCATCGAGATTGTAAGTGATTCTGGACCTACAACACTCATTTGCTCTAATGTATTGCGCTTATGTATTTTAGCTTTTAGGATATGAAAAAAGACTTGTCCCCCTAGAAGAATAGCTGCTATTAACCTTTCAAACCAAATACTTAGCCCTTTGCGAGAATGTGTAAGGTTTGTCATTATTGTTCATCTCTATTTTCTTGTTTATTTTTATTGTAAATTTGTAATCGTGTTTGATCTAAGTAAGTATCTAACTACAATTCAGAACATATTACAAAGTCTTGATTATTAAGAATTAGTAATTACTTTTCTAATATACTAGCTTTAATTTATTGTTTTTGATGACGGCCTAAATATTCCTTTTTAATTCTTCCATTTCATTATCTAGTTCCCAAAGTTGAAAATCAGCTTCTAAAGAATCAGAAGTTTTTTGAAAGTTGTTTTCTTTAATGTTTTGTTTTTCAGTATTAATAAAATAGTCAGAATTTGCTTCACTAGCTTTGAATTCTATTGTTTTAGCTTGAATTTCTTGTCTTCTTTTCATAATTTGATTTAGTAAAGCTTTACCCTGAATAATTTTTTGTTTCGCCTTTTCCATCTCTTCCCATAATTGGTTTCCTTGTTGTATTAACAATATCTCTCTTTCTTGAGCAGCCTTTGATAAGTCTAAGCGTTTTGCTAGCTTTGCTTTTAATATTCTGCCATGCCATACTTTAACTTCTTCAGCTAAAGATATTATTTTAATTTCAAGATCTTTTTTTTCTTCATATTTTTCTGTAATTAGTTTAAGTGTTTTTTGTTCTTGTTCTCGTAATTGTTCTAAGAGATACTGTAATTCCAAGTTAGGGTTACTTTGGAGAAATTCTTCTAGACGGGTTTCTAAAAACTTTCCCAGGTCACTTAATAAATTCATGAGATATTTTAAATATATTCAAACTGCTTAATTGTAACAAAATGAAGATAAAAATTTACAAAGATCTAATTATAATAAGACATTAAGTTATTAAAATATTACAATAGAATAATATATCTAATTTTGAAAAAATTACTGTGAATCAATAAACTATTAAAGTTTTTTATGATTAGATATATAGTTTCTAGCGTTTTTTACATAAACTATTTAAATTACTAATATAAATACTCACAAAAAAAACAATAGAGAATATTAAGTTAAACTAACTTGAACTTAAGTAAAAAAAATAGTCAAAAAAAGTAATAATCAACATTTAAAGATTTCTTTTTTTATCAAGAGTTCAGATAATTTTACGCTCTCTAAATATTAATTAATGTCAAGTCAATCTATCATTTCTCCATTTTCAAAGTACTATTTTTTATAATAAATAGTACTTTGAAAATTATTCACACAACCAGACTATTTTCTTATGAATGTAAAAATATTGATTCCTACTTCCCTTCAACGATATACAAATAACCAGGCTACTCTAGAATATAGCGTTGATACAATTGATAAGTTAATAAGCAGCATTGAAACAAATTTTCCCGAAATAAAAAGTCATTTAACTGATGATACTGGTAAACTTCATCGTTTTTTAAATTTTTACTTGAATAATGAAGATATACGATTTCTCGATAATACGAAAACTAAGTTAAAAGATGGAGACGAGGTAAGTATTATTTCGGCGATTGCTGGAGGTTAAAAGTCAAAATATGTGCACAATATAATTGTATCTACATTTAGGTATAGACCATATATATTAAAATTATAATATTCAAGTCATATATCATAATTATTGAGTACTTAATATATAACTCTATAACGTTTTCTCAATATGATACTCTTGCTTATTTCATATAATATTCTGTGTAATGAAAAAATTGCTTCTAACAAAAGAAATCATTATTCCTTTTAAAAGTCCTTAGTTTAGTGTAAAACTAAAAACTAGTATCAGGTTATTTATAGATATTAGTAGAGACATATTATGAATTTGTAATATGTCTCTATTAATTGAGCTCTTAATATAAAAATAGAAATTTTAATGTACTTTAAAGCTTGATTGATAGTTAATATATTTTAATTATCTTCTAGACTTTATGATTTAATACAATTTTATTCATGCTTTCTTTATTGCAGATTAAAAACTTTGCCTTAATTGATAACTTAACTGTTGCATTCAACAGTGGTTTAAATGTTTTAACAGGAGAAACTGGTACTGGAAAATCTATAATTTTAGACGCAATTGATATTGTTTTGGGAGGAAGGATTAATCAACGTTTAATTCGCATAAAAACACAACATGTTTTTATAGAAGCGACATTTGAAACTAATAAATTGGTTTTGAGCTTATTACAAGAACACAAAATCAATTGTTACAAGGATAAAAAAATAATATTTTCTAGAGAATTTTTTTTATATGGAAAAGCTATTAGATCACGTTTTCGTATTAATGGAACTTTAGTTAAATCACAGTTAATCAAGCAATTACGTCATCTTTTAATAGAAATAACTGCTCAGGATAGAACTTCACAGCTAATAGATTCTATTAGACAAAGAGAGTTACTAGATTTATATGGGCGTAACTTTATATTGCGAGAAAAAGAATTAGTAAAATTTAATTATGAAAATGTTCAAGTTTTAGAAAAAAAACTCAATAAGAATAAGATTTTCCGAACAGAATATTTAAAACATTTAACTTTATTAAAGAATCAATTTAAAGAACTAAAAGAAATTCAATTAGTTGATAAAGATGAATTGGAATCTCTACAGAAAGAGTATGATCGTCATTCCCATTCTGCAGAACTAAGAAAACTTAGTTATCAGATCTTTAAGTTGCTTTATCAAAGCGAGAATGAAATACCCGCAGTTATAGATTGTTTGAGTATAATAGAAGCTTTATTTTTGAAAATGATGGAGTATGATAAAAGTGTTCAGCCTTTAATAGAAATGTTAAGGTCTATATCAATTCAAGTTATTGATATAGGAGAAGAAATCAATAGATATGGATATAGGTTAGATACTGATCCTCAAGCTTTAGAAGAATTAGAAAATAAAATTCATCTCATGAAACAGTTTTGTCGAAAATATAATATAAGTTCTACTGATCTTATTGATCACCATAAAAAAATTACTTTAGAACTAAATAACTTAGAAAATTATGATAGATCTATAGAACATTTGGAAAAAGAACTGCTTCTTTCTAAAAAACAGTTATTAGATAGTTGCCAAAAATTAACCATGCTTCGTAAAAAAGCTGCAAAAAAATTAGAAAAAAAGCTAATTGAAGAATTAAAGTCTTTGTCAATGGAAAAAGTAGTTTTCATATGTAAAGTAAGTCCTTCTTTTATTAGTATTCATGGAAATGATCAAGTAGATTTTTACTTTAGTCCTAATGAAGGAGAAAAAATACAACTTTTATCCCGCACTGCATCAGGTGGTGAAATGAGCCGCTTTTCATTAGCATTAAAGGCTTGTTTTATGAAATCTGAAGAATCTACAAAGTCATTAATATTTGATGAAATAGATACTGGCGTGTCTGGGAGAATAGCACAAGTAATTGCTGAAAAACTTTATAATTTAAGTACTAATCATCAGGTTCTATGTGTTACTCATCAACCACTAGTTGCAGCAATGGCTATAAGTCATTTGCATGTAGAAAAATATATTATTCAAGAAGAGTTAATAACTAAAAATCAAGATAGCACGATATCAAAAGTATTAGAGCCTAGAACGGTTGTAAGAATTAGAAACCTGAATAATATTCATGATAGAAAACAGGAATTAGCTAAATTAACAGGAGGTAATTCTTCAGAAGATGCAATGGAATTTATTGAATCATTACTAATACAAGCTAATTTTTATCGTTCTAGTAAACAATAAATTTTAATTAATTTGTAGTATTTTAGCTAAAAGGGATTATCATAGCTATGTTTATATCAATTATTTCGAACATATTCTTACTTTAAATATACAAAATTAATACATTAAGCCATAAAATGGTCAATGAAAATATAGACTATTCTGATCATCCTCTAGCAGAATATATTTATCGTTTAGAAAATAACGATACTCTCCTTAACGATTCACCATTGAATGTTATTGAAGTTGTGGGAATACTAAAAAGTTACGGAATTATCCTAGACTCGTATTCTCGAAATTTAAACTATATTGCACATCATGAGTTTTTAAATTTTTTTCCACTCTTTAAATATTTTAATGGGGAAATATCTATTAAAAAAATATTTAGACATTTAAAGCATCAGCGCATTAATTACGAATATGCAGAGTACTGCGTAAGAACTATGATGTGGCATGGTGGTGGGAATTTAGAAACTTATTTAGATGGTGAAGAGTTTACAAAAAATATAAATAATTTAATCTCAACTAAATTTAAATATAATTTATTAATTAAAATTGTTCATAAAATTTTTCCTGAATTTTTAATGGAACAAATGAGAATGATGGCCTATTACAGATGTTTAGGCCAATTCTGGAAAGAAATGTCTCACATTTTTTCATGTCTTTCAGACCGTTATGATAAATGTGAAATCCAAACTATTCCTGATATTGTTGAACATATTCTAGATAGTCTAAAGAAAAAAGCACATGAATCTATTTTTTATGAAGTTGAAGAAAGAAAACAAAAGTTCAAAATCATACCCAAGCTAGTACGTTTGGAATTGTTTCAGGATGTTGTTATTCCTTATGCAGAATCTATTTTCTTTCGAGGAACACCATTTCCAGGTATTGTTTCTTATAATGCTCAAGAATATCAAATTCCTTCAGATAAATCTTCTTTTACATATGGAATATTATATGCAGATCCTCTTCCAACAGGTGGAGCAGGAATTCCTCCAACTTTATTGATGAAAGATATTAGTTATTATATTCCCGAATATCTCCATAGCATCTATGCTCAAACTATTCGCCAAGAGGATGATCTGTTAGTACAAATCTGTAAAAGTTTTCAAAAATCTATGTTTTGTGTAACGACAGCCGCAATTAAGGGCTTGGCACCGTATTCGTTGAATACAACTAATTTTGAAGAAAAGAAACAAAATCGAATTCACCTAAAAAAATGGATGAATCGTTTTCAATATTCACAGATTTCAATTATTAATGATTAGTAAAATGATTATTTCATATTTATTTTAAAAAACAAGATGATTTTGATTATATTTTTACGTATTCAATCAAAAACTTCACATTTTAATAAAAATAATTAAAATTAAGGCTTTATTATTTGAAGCAAAACATTTAATATAGAAAGTAGAGTTACTACAAAATTTGTCATTATGAATATTGCAAATATTATCAGCGCATTTTCTTGGGATACACTTTTAGCAGCGTTAACTTATTTAACTTTGAGCATTTCATATCTTTTAATAGTGCCAGGCTTAATTTATATTTACCTTAAGAGTCGCTGGTATGTAGCAAGCTCAATTGAAAGGACCTTTATGTATTCTTTAATGTTTTTCTTTTTCCCAGGTGTACTTCTCTTAAGTCCTTTCTTAAACTTTCGTCCAAAACGTCGCCAATTAAATGTATAAAGTTAAGAGCACATATATTTTAAATTACTATGAAACGAATTGATGTGATTATTATTAGCCTGTGTATTTTTGCTGGAGGAGGCTTTATTTACATTGCTTTTAGATTAATAGGTCTTGATCATTTATCTGCCGGAATATGGAGTCAAGTGCTTTTTATCTTAGGTCTATTAGGTTGGACATCAACCTACTTGTTTAGGGTAGCTAATAAAAACATGACTTATAATCAGCAATTAAAAAACTATGAAGATGCTGTGCTTCAAAAATATATCGAAGAAATGACCCCTGAAGAGCTTAAGGAATTAGAAAGAGAAATTTAAAATGAGTAAATTTTTTTCAAGGAATCCTAGAGTTAGGGCGTTTAATTTTTTTGATATTAAAGATTACAATATTATACGAAAGTTAAAATTTTATATTTTCAATAGACACAATTATAGATTTATTATCGATAACACTCATATGAGAAGAATATTGAGAAGCCTAGATGTTAGAATACATAGATTTAGATTATAATTTCGTCTCTTACTGAAAGTTAAGTTTGTAAGTATTTTGAAAACTATAGAAGTTTATCTTTTAATCTTATCTAAACTATCTTCTTTATAACAAAATAGTTTTGTTCTCTTAGTAATTAATTACTTTAATTTTAAAGTCTTATTAAGAATATTTGCATGTTACTACAATATTCTTGAGTTACTCAAAACATATCATAATAAAGATTTTAAAATGTATTTATATAATTTATTTAAGACTGTATACTCCACACATAAAAATTATTATATTAATTGCAATATTAATATATCATTAGTTTTATAATATATTTTTTAAAGTTATCTATAATATTTTCTAATTAACCAGATATCAATTAGTGAAGAAATTATAATTTAACAAACAATAGTTTCACTGTTAAAACGAAATACATAATAATATTTTAGAAATAAATGGATTATAAAGATTACTATAGAATTCTTGAGGTCAGTAAAAGTGCGAATGAGAATGAAATTAAAAAAGCTTTCCGTAAACTGGCTGTAAAGTACCATCCTGACAGGAATCCTGGTAATAAAAAAGCTGAAGAACATTTTAAAGAAATTAGCGAAGCTTATGAAGTATTGTCCGATACTGAACAACGGAAACAATATGATCAATCCAATAAATCTTATACACATACAAATTATTCTTACAATCAAAATAATATCAAGAATAATAAAAAATGTACTAATACTAATAACTTTGACTTAAGTAAATATAGGAGTTTTGAAGAGTTTATAAGCGATTTATTCGGTTATACCTCAACTCATAAAACTTCTAAAACTGAATTTAACAATCGATCTTCAGGTAATGTTGAATATGAAGGTACCTCATCAAAACAAGAGACAACATTACATCTGACATATTCGGAGGGTTTTTACGGTACACAAAAACGAGTTAATTTAGGTAACAAAATTATTAATGTCCGTATTCCTTCAGGCGCCAAAAATGGTAGCCGCATCAAAGTTAGGCAAAAAAGTATTAATAACCCTCAGAATAAACATGAAGAAGATTTTTATCTTAATATTAAGCTAACTCCTCATCCTTTTTTTAGCTTTGAATCAGACAGTCTTACTTGTGAAATACCTATTACTTTTGATGAAGCTATACTAGGCACGAATATAGATGTACCGACACCAGATGGGATAGTAACTGTTAAAGTTCCTGCTGGTATTCGAAATGGTACATTCATGAGACTTCGTGGGAAAGGTTGGATTCACCCCAAAAACAATAGAGGAGATCAATTGGTAAAAATAACAATTGATACTCCTCAAAATGTAAATAATGTTGAGAAGGACTATTATAAAAAGATCTTTGATAATAGAAATTATGACCCTAGAGATGATATAAAAAATATCAAATTATAAATATTACTAAAGTATATTCTCATGATTTATTATCTAGTTTTTAGAAAAACTATATATTTAAAGTTTTTCTAAAAGCTAAATAATATTTGATTGTACCTATCTATGGCGGGAGGCGGATTTGAACCACCGACCTTCGGGTTATGAGCCCGACGAGCTACCAGACTGCTCTATCCCGCTTCGCATTTATAATGATAACACTAAACTGTGTAAAATAGCAATTTTTTTTAATTAAACCATTGTCAACTCTCCAATAACCTCCAAACGCTTATATTTAGTTAAAAGAGTGAATGTTTCTGATAATATCTCAGCTACAGCTGGATTAATCCATCCCATCTGTCGTAACAAATGAATAGCGACTGTGTATTTAGCTCTTTCGGATCCATCAAGAGCTTTAATAGCAAGTCCCATACCTTGTCCCACTTGCCCAACACATTGAATGCCTTCTGCACCTGTTTTACTAACTAATTGTCCTTCTGTTAAATGCATCAGTTCTGTATCAAAGCTTTTAGATCCAGCTACCATAGCAGGGTAATAGGTCATAGCTCTTAGAATTCTTTCTAAATCAAGATTATTACCTGAAGTTAATTGAGCATATAAATGGGCCATTTGTGATAATTTCATGGAATAGGTGGGAACTCCACAGTCATCATGAGCACCAATTAATTCCTCCCCTGGTATTTTTAATAGTTCCCCAATTTTTTTTAAAATTAATTGTTGTATAGGAGATGTTCGTTTTAAATAAGTGTTTAGTGACCAATTCCTTTGCTTACAAACAGCTAGCATGCCTGCATGTTTTCCTGAGCAATTATGATATAAAGAGCTACTGCGCCCTTCAGGTATTGGACATTGTAAACAAATAGGATCAATATCTGTTTGCCATAGTATATTAAATACTTGCCGTACTTGCTCAATTCTACCTTGGTGAGAACTGCAAATAATAGCTAAATCCTTATCTTTTAGTCGGTATCTTTCCAGTGTTCCTGTTCCCATTACTGCCATAGCTTGAAATGGTTGAAGTGAAGAGCGAACGAAAGCTGTAGTTTCTGCATTACCAGCGACTAAAAGAGTACGTCCACGGTCATCACAAACAGTAGCTTCTACAAAATGAGTAGATTCAATTATTCCTTCTCGAAGTAAATTAACTTCTATCTTGGGCGCTGAATATCTTTTTGCTCTAGTCATGAGAAATTAAATGTACAAAGCAAGAACTATAGTATTTTTTAGAGTATCTACAACAATTAATTATACTTAGAAAATGTTGGTATTTTTATAGAAGCTAATTTCAATAATTTGTATAAAGTTCGTACTTTTAGCAGTCTATGTTAATGTCCTCTATCGTAAAAATATAACGTTTCTATAGGTAGTATCTTTAAGCTATTTTCTAAGCTGTTGAAAAATAAAGCCATATCATGGTGTGAACAAACATTACAAGGCTTAATAGACTAATTGTATTAATCAGTCTATTTACTATAGGGTTGACTTGATAAGACATTATTAAACGATCACGTATAACCATTTCTGAAGGTTTTATCCAAGTTTGTCCATCATACCATCCTGATTCTTCATAAAAAATCGTTTTCTTTTTCAGGCGTCCTTTAATATGATACCAACCAGAAGTTAACTGCAATAAAATTAAAATCAGAAGAACTCCTGCTCCTAAGTCACTTGATACTACAAATAATAGTAAAGACTGATCAGGAGGAAAACTAGCTGCGGCAAGGGGACTAGAAAGAAGCCATCCAATACTCCATATAATAATAATATTGCGTAAGAATAAATATTTTTCAGAAGTCGCCAAACAAAAGAACCAAGATGTCTTTAACTCTTCATACTCATTAATGGGCTGCTGCTCAGATGGAACAGGACAAACCTTGATAAATTGTCTTCTCATGGTTCAATGATTCCCAAGGATGAAAGTTCTAATTTTTTAGCATTGTTCCAAAAAGCTTCTAAATTATAAAATTCTCGCTCCTCAGGTAAGAAAATGTGAGTAATTACATCTCCAAAATCCTGCAAAATCCAATTACTGTTTTTTTTCCCTTCTGAGTGTCTAGGAGCTTGACTATATTCTTGATAGACTTTTTCTTCGATTGTTTGAGCTATAGCTTTTAGTTGAGTGGTTGAAAAACCCGTTACAATAACGAAATAATCGGCTAGGTAGCATATTTCTGTAACTTCTAAGATTAGAATATCACTCGCTTTCCTATCGCTAGCGGCTAGTGCTACGGTCTTTGCAAGTTTTTGGTTTAGATAGCTTTTTGTGTCTTCAATCACTGTTAAACCATTAAATAATTTTCGATAATGTTATTAGAGCTAATTACCTATCACGCATAAATTATATTGTACAGATTTTTGTAAAAAATAACTAATTCAATATAAACTAATTTTATATCGATAATACAAAGTTTTATACAATAAAATCAAATACAACTCATATCTATCCATAATGCATATTTCATTTTTTATTTTATGTTTAGAACCATGTCCATTATTGTTTATAATTCTTAAAATATACACTAAGCATAAAGTAACTGTGTTTTAGTAACTCTCTAAAATTCTACAATATAAAGCTATTTTTCTATATTCATGATTACTTTTCTAACTAAATGATTTATTTTCAAGAAAATCTATAAATTAGAAAAAATATTAGTTATGAATCTTTTAGATTTACATGAAATTTAAACTTAATTGAATATAGTTAGACAACTGTCCTTTTAATTTATCTTGTAATTTAAATGAACAATATTCTTCAAACCACCATTCAGAGTTACCAGACAGTTTTTGATCTTTCAGAAGCCATTTTTCAAAGACCTGCTCTCTATTATCATTAGGAGGAACTACTTGATAAACACGGAATCTTTTTTTACCAATTTTCTGACTTCCACAGCTATTGATACCGAAACCTATTTTGTCTAGTAATTTCCTTATAATCGTAATTGGGCTTGCATTATTTGCAATACCGATTCCTATTATAGATTTAATGTCTTGTCTATTACTTATCGCTAGATGTAACATTTTTACTAAATCAGGATCAATATTAATTATTTTTCTATTTATATTATGCAATAAAGTATGAATCCCTAAGACTTCTAATATTCCTATAGTCGCCCCTAATTGAGAACTATTAAAATCAGGTAAAAATATACTTCCTTCACCTTTCTCTATCATTTTTTGTGCGACTTTTGCATCTCTTTCTGCTAAATGAATACGACCTTTCGTTAAAAAGTAATGAATTCTTAACTTCTGATACCATCCATGATCATCTAACATGACTAGCTCTGGTGTAATAGGTATAGAATAAAGCAATTTCAAGTCATATTTTCGTAATCTCCTTCGTTCTACAGCAGTCTTAACCAAAGATCTTTTTAGAATTTTATATTCTTCCTGAGTTAAGTCTTCAGCTCGACTGATATTTTCAGATTCTAGTTTATAGTTGTTTTCCCTAATTTCTTCGATAGCTTCTATTAAACTATTCTTTTTTGGAGAAGCATATAATTTATTACCTTGAGATTTTCTTTTGTGAAAATTTTTATTTTCATTAGAGAATTCGACTTTATGATTAGCTCTTTGAATAAAACTAATTATTGTTTCTCGATATGTGATCATTTTTGCATTCATACGTACTGACATCTTTCCCCAGCATAGTAAAGACTCTCCCTGAAAACCTATATCTAAGTCATCTAAAGACTCTAAATCAGACTGTTGCAAAAATCTAATATTTAAGTTTGTTAATCGATGACCTGAAGTGAGTAACCCTGGGATTGATACTGAACCATTGCCTACTTTGTTGAATCCGTAAGATGCTAGCCAAAGATAACGAGGAATATTTTCCCTGACTCTGCCTAATGATTGAATAACAGATGTAGGATTTTGAATCCCTTGAGCTAGACACCAAACAGAACTAAAATGTCCCTTTATGTCAATACTAATCCCTGTCTCAAGAACAGGACTAGTAATGACAATATCATATATAGTTAATATTGAGTCTAACTGATTAATACATTCATAAGCATTATGATTTGGGTCTTTTAAAGATTCAGAATCAATACGAAGAATTTTAGTATTAGGAAATTGTTGTTGTAAGTATAATTCTAAAGTTTGTGTACCCCATTTGCTAGTTAATTTTTGGGCAGATAAGCAAATATAAGGTTTACCTCCTTGTTGAATATGTTCCACTAAATCTTTTAAAAATTTTCTGGGAGTATTTTCTACATAGTTGTATGCTTTCCACGTACTTGAAGATTTAGGTATCCAATTATTCCTGACTATGTAAGGTTCTATCGGATATCCGGATAGGGCAATTAAATATTCTATAGAAATATTACTAAGATCTGCGTCAGCAATGAACATTCTACCTTCTCCGTTCATAACTGCCTGAACTAAACTTTTCAAGCACTTTAAAATGGAGACTCGATTACTAGAACAGGTATCAGAATTTAGACCATGCCAAAGTACTTGTTCAACCTCATCAATAATAATGAGAGCATCTTGCCAATCATGTGGATTAAAATTTGCTTGTGATTTCTCATGTAAAGAGTCAATACATAGACCATATCCTAAGTATTCTTCAGAACTATTATCCTGATATTCCTTAATATATGAAAGTCCAAAACGTTGACATAACTGTTCAACTAATTTGATACGATGTCCAATCACGAGAATTTTCTGTTTTTTCGTAATTGCCTTCTGAACAATTTTAGATAAAAATTTAGTTTTTCCTGTACCGATACCAGATTTAATAGCAACTAGTTTTTTTGTTTCAGGTATTGATAAATTCGGGATATAAGGAGTGTTGACTTCTAGATCAGAATCAAGTGTTAAATGATTTAATTCTCTTGCTTTCCAAGTTTCAATAGGAAGAGCTTTCTCATAGCATTCATCAAAAGCATTATTTCCAGAATTTAATAAAAAGTCATCTACTCCTTTTCCATGTTTTGAGTCCCAGGTAGGAATTTTAACTTGACATCCTAGAGAATTCATTAGAAATCCTAATTTTCTTATCGCTTTATTTACAGCTTTAAAAGTATTAGGTTTACTATCTTGATCAAAAGCAATATAAACACTTCTTCCTGTTGCTACTAATTTGTGTAATTGGGGAATTAAATAAGATTTTCCAATACGACGACCGATCTCATTTTTTGGTGTACGATAACCATTATTGATACCAGGAAGAGCAATTGAAACATAGCCTGCAGTTAGTAGTGCGCCAGCTTTCTTTGCACCTTCTGTTATACAAAGCGGAATGGATTTATTATCGATTACCCATTGCCAAAATCCAAAGTCTGACTGCGATCTATCAACTATTTCTGATTTAAATTCAATATTGTATCTGTGAGCTATCCTCCGCCATAAATGTAATGGTACTCTTAAAGCAAAAATACCTGTTGGTGTTTTTGGGGGATGTTCATATCTGATTATTTTGTTTTCATCATAGTTAAAGCGTGGTTTATCTGGTTTAAAACACCCCCAAAGATCGTTAGTTCCTGTCATAATATCGATACCAGAACACCACCAGCCTCCTTTCTCCACGTGCTCATAACGCTTTAATATGGAATTGCTAATCCTGCCATCGTTCCTTCTCGTAAGCTCATCAGAGTATAGTAGATACTCTGATGGAGAAGTTCCTTTCAAAGTTTTTACGTTTAATTCAATCAATTGCCTATCAACGCAACTGTTTAACCATTCTTGTTCATGTCCCACGCTTTTTTCTCGACTTTTAATGCCACAAAAGCACTATCTATAGTATTAAGATCTAAATCCTAAGGAAAAAAAACTAAATATGGAAGATACAAATAAACTACTATGTTAAAAGAATAATTTAAATATCTCAACGATAAGTTTAACTTATCGTTGAGATATTATTTCTGAATCATAAAAATTCAAGGCGAACTGGTAAATATATAAATATAGTTTTTTATCCAGATTCTCCTAAAGGTTAGGATAGGATTACTATCCAATAACTCATGCAGAAAAATATTAGAGTTAACATATTCATAATTTGGAGTTAAGATGCATAATGTATTTTTTGAATTGTTTAACTTTTTCTTGAAAATACATAGTCGTGCTATCTTAAAGTTATTTATCTAGTAATAAAACTTTAATAATAAAGAGCAACATTTCCTCTAGGATCAATGGCAGCATTTTCATAAAATTTTAAAAAATCTCTAAACAATTGATTTTAGAAAAAAATCTATGATTATAGTCATGAAAGGTAACTCTCCAATTAATGAAACTGAACGTGTTAGTACAGAAATTGAAAATTGGGGATTAACTCCTAAAAAAATATTGGTAAACACAAAGCTATTATTGAGTCAATAGGAGAAATTGTTTCTCCTATTGACTCAATAAGTAAAGAAATTAACCCATGGATTGAAAGTGTTTTGTTAGTAGAACATCCTTTTAAGCGCGCAAGTCTAGAATATGTCGGCGGAAAATATAGTGAAGTTATTATCAGCACTCCTAATGGAATTGTGCCAATTGGTAGAAATCATCCTATAGTAGTTGTAGCTGGTCCCTGTTCGGTCGAGAGTAAAACTATGATTGTTGAGACTGCTCAGCAAGTCAAAGCGTCAGGAGCTAAGTTTTTAAGAGGTGGTGCTTACAAACCTCGTACTTCTCCATATGCCTTCCAAGGTTATGGAGAAAGTGCTCTAGAGTTATTATCTATTGCTAAGGAAGAAACTGGCCTGGGTATCATAACAGAAGTTATGGATGCTAGTGATTTGGATAAGATTAAAGAAGTCGCTGATGTTATTCAAGTAGGAGCTAGAAATATGCAAAATTTTTCTTTACTTAAGAAAGTTGGCTCTCAAGAAAAGCCTATTCTTCTTAAACGAGGAATAGCGGCTACTATTAATGAATGGTTAATGGCTGCTGAATATATATTGGCTGCCGGAAATCCAAATGTTATTCTCTGTGAGAGAGGAATTAGAACTTTTGACACTAAATATACTCGTAATACTTTAGATTTATCTGTAATACCGGTTTTACGCTCTCTAACTCATTTGCCAATCATGGTTGATCCTAGTCATGGTACTGGAAGAGCAGACTATGTTCCTTCTATGGCTGCAGCAGCAGTAGTAGCAGGTACAGATTCACTGATGATTGAAGTACATCCGAATCCTGCAAAGGCACTATCAGACGGAATTCAATCATTAACTCCAGTAAAATTTGATAATCTTATGCATAAGATATTAATTATTTCTCAAACAGTTCATAGATTAGTATGATCAAATGCTTTCTTAATAAATTTATGTATCAGTATTTGCTACAATCTCTTCATCTTCATTATTTTATTATTAACTAAATGATTTGGCCATTTAAACCTAGAACTAGTAAACAAATTGCTCGCATTGAAATTAAAGGAGTAATAAATTCTGAAACCCGTAAGTTTTTACTGGAAGCTTTAGAAACAGTTAGAGAAAAAAAATTTCCTGCTTTATTATTGCGTATTGATTCTCCAGGAGGAACAGTTGGTGACTCTCAAGAAATTTATGAAGCTCTCAAAAAATTACAGAAAAAGGTTAAGATTGTAGCAACTTTTGGTAATATTTCAGCTTCTGGAGGGGTATACATAAGCATGGGAGCGCCACATATAATGTCTAACCCTGGAACTATTACTGGAAGCATTGGAGTTATTTTAAGAGGTAACAATTTTAAAGAACTATTAGATAGAGTTGGAGTCTCTTTCCAAGTTGTTAAATCTGGACCTTACAAAGATATTTTATCTTTTGACCGAAAATTAACTACTGAAGAGGAAAAAATTCTTCAAGAAATGATTGATACTAGTTATCAACAGTTTGTAACAACTATATCTAAGGAACGTAATTTAGATATAAATAAGACAAAAAGCTTTGCTGATGGTCGTATTTTTACAGGACAACAAGCGCTAGAATTAGGAATGGTAGATCGTTTAGGAACTGAGGAAGATGCTCGATGCTGGGCTGCAGAACTTGTTGGGTTAGATCCCGAAAAAACTAAGTGCTTCACCATTGAAGAACCAAAACCATTTTTGAACCGTATATTCTTTAAGAACAAAAATCAGTCAAGATTTCTATTATTTAGTGATCGTATAGAGTTCGAACTTAAGACTAGTGGACAACTTTTATGGCTATATCATCCATAACTGGTATTGTAATTAAAATTATAAGATGTTTAATTCTGAAAGTTTGTAAAAGAGCCGATTCATACTATGTTTTTAAGAAAATAACAAAAATTAAAAGAAATATAAAAATAGTATACGTAAGAGGCTAAAATAAATTTACTGAATGCTATAGAAGAAAGTAAGTTAAATTCTAATAATACTACTAATATTGTTCTTATCACTATCAATAAACAATTCAATATAAATCATTAGGTTGCTGTTATCATAACACTTACTATATATTTAAGATTAAATACATAGTAAGTGTAAGCTATAGACATAGTTAAATAATATGAGAATTATTTTCTATATCAATAATTTAAGTTTAAAATATTTATTTTAGTTAGCAAAATATTAATTAGAAACTAATATTAATACACTTAATCATTAAATTCACTGGTTAAGTGCATTGTTCATAATAGAATAAATAATATTCTCTATGAATAAAAAACAAAATTATCATATAATTTACTCAATTAGAGTATCCTGAATTAACTATAGTTCTCAACACAAATTGATTAACTAATATTTGTATTTACATGAAAATATTGTTTTTCCACTTTTAAAATAACTTTATTATCATAAGAAAAGTTATTAATATATTTCTTTATAAAACTCTTTTAAAATATTAAAAGCATAAAATAATACTTAACTTATAATATTAAACTTTATGAATAATCTACTTATCTCTAGAATGAAATTTGAACTTAATAAAAAAGAAAAGATCTTGTTTCTTTAAAGTAATTAATAATTATTTATTTGTTACCTTCTCTAAAACTATTCATATATTAAAAAAAGTATATTCTACCTAATCTGCGAATTTAAGTATGTGATTGTAGTCAAATATTATGTCTAAAATTTTAACTAATATCTATTGAAGTTATTATAGCTTA
Organism: cyanobacterium endosymbiont of Braarudosphaera bigelowii; assembly: GCF_020885515.1. Taxonomy (NCBI): domain Bacteria; kingdom Bacillati; phylum Cyanobacteriota; class Cyanophyceae; order Chroococcales; family Aphanothecaceae; genus Candidatus Atelocyanobacterium; species Candidatus Atelocyanobacterium thalassae. The sequence continues at coordinate 175,985 of NZ_AP024987.1, forward strand.
TTGATTTAATTAGTAAATGATTTAAGAGATGGGATATCATCTTTTGCACGTAATTTTATTACTATAGCTAAAATTTAACTTCTTCTTAAAAAAGTTAACAACTAAGTTAAAATCGATATTAGCTTATTGGGAATTAGAAGTAGAAGATAAAACATTCTTAACTTCTACTTCATTATTCATATCATCAGCAAAATTGCTAACCTTAAAACAATTAGGCGTGAATAGAAAAATACTTTCACCAATACGTTCTTGATATCCTTCGATAGCGTATGTTCCTCCTGCAACAAAATCTACTGCTCTTTGTCCTTCTTCTGACTCCATTGAGTTCAAATTAAGAACAACAGATTTCTGCTCTCGTAAAACTTGTATAACTTTAGGCATTTCGTCAAATGATTTAGGTTCAACTACAACCACTTCGGCAATATTATTGATTCTAGGCATTGAAACAACATTGTCTTGATGATTTTGAAAATTTTTTTTAGCGTTAACACGAGATTCCTTTGATTTTAACCAAGGATGTAGTTCATTTTCGCTGGAAATATCTTTTTTATCTGATTCTTTTAACTCAAGATTAGAGTTTTCATTAACTTCCATATAGTCGGAATCATCATCAAAACATTCTGCCATAGACCAACGTTTTAATCTTTCTAAAATCATTGTATATCTCACTAGTTTGCAAGTATTTACGGAAAAGTGATTAAACACCAAAACGCTATTTAGTATCTTCTAAATCCAAAGAAAAATTCTCTCAACTGCTAGAACTTTTATACGATATTCTAAAATTTCTTTTTGATCTAGAATAAAAAACTATAGATTATGGTATCTAAAAGATCTTTTATGATTGTCGTCATGACACTCTAATATGTTCCCGTTGTATCACAAGAATCATGCTTGATTTTTTATAAGGATTAATTTATTTCTTTCTACAATTTATTAATTTTTTACCTATCACTTATGCAGATAAGAAATATAGGATAGCAATATGAAAATCTTTTCTATTTTGTCATCTAATGAAAATTAGAATTAGACTTGTACTAAAAATAAGAGCTTAAATGTGGTGAACTATTGAAATTTTTATTTATTTCAAACGTCCTGAACGCAAAATACTAATAATAAGCCATACTCCTAATATGCTTGCTGAAGCAAATAAAACACTGCTTATAATAGATAATTGTTGCGTTGAAGAACCAACAGAGATAATTGCAGCTCCCATTATTAAAGATCCTAAAACTATACTAAACGAAAGTCTATTTGCTGAGGCATCTATACTACGTCGTAAAGGTTCTAATTCCCGTAATCTTATATTCCAGTTGAAAGTTTCTGATGATAATCTATCTAATAAGGTTTCTATTCGTCGTGGGGTCTTTAGATAAATAGACTTTAAATCTAAAATTGTTCTTAATCCAGTTTGCAGAGGTGTATCTCCTACTAATTGACGATAAAATAAATTAGTCATTAGCGGATTTATTTCGTCAAAGAGATTAATAGATGGATTAAATTGTCTTGCTGTACCTTCTAAATTTCCTAAACATTTCGCGTACAGTCCTAAATTTCCCGGAATTTTTAATTTATTTTTACGTGCAATTTGTAATATTTCATATACAACCTCACTAAAATTAAATTGAGAAAGATTTAAGTTATGGTACTTTTTTAAAATTTTCTCGTAATCACTCTTTAATCTTGATAAGTTATCTACCTTATCTGATTCTGATAACTTAAATGTTAATTGAGCACATCCTTGAGCATCTAAATCAAAAATTGCTAATAATAATTCTATTAATATTTTTTGAGTGTGCGAATCAATTTTTCCTACCATTCCACAATCAATAATAGCTACTCTACCATTGTTTAAATAGAATAGATTACCAGGATGAGGATCTGCATGAAAAAATCCATCAACATAGATTTGCTGAAAAAAAGCTCTAAATAGTAAAGTAGTAATCTCTTTTCTTCTTTCTTCAGTAGACTTAAGAGATTTAGGTATACTTAGATCAGCTTCTAATATAGGTTTTCCATGCAACCATTCTAAAACTAAAATTTTTTCTGTTGTTATGTCCCAATATACTTTAGGTGTTGCTATTTCATTAGCATCAAACCAGATACTTGATGATAAATTATTACGGATAGTATCTGTATAACTTGCTTCCTTTGTAAAGTCTAATTCAGACTCAATAGCTTCACAAAATTCATCAGCAAGTTTTGGAATATCGAAATTTTTGCCAAATTCTGTTAATGAAACTAATTCAGCAATACCTTTGATTAAGGTAATATCTTGCTGTACTATCTTGTCAATATTTGGACGTTGAATCTTAATAGCTACTTCTTCTCCATTAAGAAGAATTCCACGATGAATCTGTCCAATAGAACCAGCCGCAATAGGTTTTTTTTCAATATTACTAAATATAGCTTTTATAGGTTTTGATAATTGTCTATTTAAAACTATTTCGATTTCTTTCCAGGGAACTGAAGAAACATTAGATTGTAAGGCAGTTAAGGCCTGAATATAGTTGGGAGAAAGAATATCAGGACGTGTACTTAAAAGTTGTCCTAGTTTTACATAAAAAGGACCCAGTTCTATTAATATATTTCGTAATACTTCCGGAGTAGGAATCTGAGGATTTTCTGTTTTACCAGCTGTTAATAATCCTCTCATATATTCCCAGCCATTACTAAGTACAACTTCAATAATTTCTCGTTGACGAGCACTAGTTTGAGTCAAAGAAAACATAAAATACTTATATAACTTTTTTATAGAAACAAAAAATTGAACATAGGAAGTTTATATTGACTTAGTTAAAATTTTGCTTAATTTAGTTTATTAAAACAATAACATTGAAATATTTATAAGAAATCTTGGGATTCAGGACAGTTAGCTATTTGTTTTAGTATTTGCTTAATATCTTGAGTGCGATTTTTATCAACTATAAGAGTAACATTTTTATCACGAACAATAACTAAATTTTCTATACCAATAGTAGCAATTAACTCATTTTTTTCACTTGCATAGATAATAGAACCTGTTGTGTCGAGACCTATATGATTACAATGCTCTATATTGATAGTTGTTTTATCAGTTAATCGTTCTAAAGAATTCCAATCTCCTAAATCATCCCAGCCAAAATTAGCACTTAATATATAGGTGAATTGAGTTTTTTCCATCAAAGCATAATCAATACTGATCTTTTCGAAGTCCTTGTAAGCGTCTTTACCTTTCTTCCGCAAAGAATTTAAAAGCTGAGGAGTATATTTTTCTAATTCTTGCAACATGATATTTGCACGAAAGATTAATATTCCACTATTCCAACTATACTTACCATTTGCAATTAGTAATTCTGCAGTTTTTTGACTAGGTTTTTCCATAAAACGATTAACCTGGTATGCAGGAAGATTGCCAATGTAGTTAATCAGTTTTCCCTGTTCGATATATCCATAACCTGTAGAAGGATATGTTGGTTGAACTCCTAATGTCACTATTGCATTCCCTGGAGAAGCTAATTGAAAAGCAGAATCTAAAGTGATTAAAAAATCTTCTTCATTTTTTATCCAGTGATCTGCAGGGAAAAATCCTATGATCACATCATTTCCATATCGTTTAACAATTTCTAACGTTGCCCATGCGACTGCAGGGGCAGTATCTTTTCCCTCAGGTTCAATTAGTATATTAGAATCCACTAGATGTGGTAGATGTTTTTTAACGTTTTTGATGATGGAAGCAGTAGTAACAAGCCAAAGATTGTTCCAATTTTTAGCTATAGGTAACAAGCGATTAGCTGTAGACTGTAATAGACTATCTCCGCTGTTGTCTAAGGATAGGAACTGTTTGGGATGGTGACGGCGAGAAAGAGGCCAAAATCGTTCGCCTTTTCCACCAGCAAGAATTACAGGTATAAAAGATTGGACCATTTTGTCTATATCATTCAGTATTTGACATGATTGTATCTCTAAATAACAAATTAGTTTAACTTTTAGCTAATAAGCCATAATATTGAACTCTGACAAAAATCAATGAAAATTTTATAAAAAATATTTAAGATAAATATCTTACAGAATTTTAAAATTTTTTGAATAGTTAGCACTATATAAATATAAAGAAGAATAGATTCTATTCTTTAGTCTTTGCATGAATTCTAGATTTTATCCATACTTATATTTTTATATATTGAATATTTTGTATATTTCATTATGTATTGTTTTAATAGTATTTAGTAATAAATAAACTTCTATTATTGTCATATAAGTTTACAAGTTTTTATTATTTCTGTGAATTATGCATAACATTGCTATAGATATCAAATCAGAAAACTTATGTTAGGATTTATTGGTTTAAACAAACCTTCGGGATTAACATCTCATGATTGTATTAATAAATTAAGAAAGCTATTAGATATTAAAAAAATAGGTCATGGAGGTACTCTTGACCCTACTGCTACAGGTGTATTGCCTATAGCAGTAGGTAAGGCAACACGTTTATTACCTTTTCTACCGAAAAACAAAGCTTACAACGCTACTATAATTTTTGGCTTACAGACACAAACAGACGACTTAGAAGGAGAAATTATTAAGGTAAAATCTGGAATTAATCTTGTTCTACAGGATATTGAGCCTTTGTTAAAAAAATTTTTGGGAAATATTAAACAAATTCCACCTTTATATAGCGCTATCCAAAAGAATGGTAAGCGTTTATACTTTTCTGCAAGGAAAGGAGAAAAAGTAGATATACCAGTAAGAACAGTTAGAATCGATATGATCAAAATACTAAATTGGAGTCCTGGTGAATTTCCAGCATTAACAATTAATATTCAATGTGGTTCAGGAACTTATATTAGGTCATTAGCTAGAGATTTAGGGCAGGCACTAGGTATTGGTGGAACTTTGGCTAAGCTCGTTAGAACAGAAAGTTGTGGCATTTTGTTACCACATACATTAACCTTGGAAAGAATCAATAAACAATTAAAATACGACAAATTTTCCTTAATTGAGCCAGAATCTTTATTAAAAGAACTTCCAATTTTGAACCTATCTTCAGCAGATGGTATACGTTGGTGTCAAGGACAAAAAGTGTTTACTGATATCTTGAATGTAGAATTATTTCCTAAGTTTGTCCGAATTAACAATGAGAAGGAACATTTCCTAGGAATAGGTAGTTATATGTATGATGGTAAAAATAATTTTCTTAAACCTAAAGTTGTTGTCAGAGAAAATTTGTAACTTCATGTCTAAAATATAATTATGATTTTGATGAATAAACTACTAAGAAAATAATATATTCCCACAATTTTTGTTAATAGGAATTGCTTGTTTTATTTTAGAAGGTTGAGATAGCTTAATTTTACTCATGAGATTGATAAATTCTTTACGCTCTACTCCTGTAAAGCGAGGATTATTTTTTCTTTCCTCTCCAATAGTTGATACAGTAAATCCTTGATAATCATGTCCTGGATACACTAGGATTTCGTCAGGTAAATTGAAGAGCTTCATAGTTACAGAATCATAAAGAATTCCTGCATCACCACTTTGAAAATCTGTCCTTCCACATCCCCTAATTAACAAAGCATCTCCAGTCAGGACTAAAGTTTGATTTATTAAATATGAACAATGGCTATCTGTATGTCCAGGAGTATACATAGCTTCAATTATTGTATTACCTAATAATAGAGTTTCTTTATCATCAATGAAACGATCTGCACATTTAATAACTTCATTTTTTGGTATGATTCCTAGACATCGAGTTAATTCCCTCAACTTTCCTGTACCTGTTATATGATCAGCATGAATATGAGTTTCTAAGCAGTATTTTAAAATTAAATTTAATTCTTTAATAAGTTTAATATCTCTTGCAACGTTCTCAAATACTGGATCAACTAAAATCGCTTCTCTTGTATGGGGATCGGCTACTAGATAGGTATACGTTGATGATTCTTTATCAAATAACTGACGAAAAAGCATAAAATAATGTAATAATTTTGTTATTTATCATACAGCAGTTAAAGGACTTTTTTTTAAACTTTCCAAGAAGCAAAACATATTATTAGTAATAGAAACTATTACTAATAATAAACTAATTACAGTTATATTCTTATACTCTTATTTACAAAATGTGAGAGCTTAATATATTGAGCTGATAAGTAAAAGTATTTGGAATAAAATAAAAAAATACTAAAAAACAATATGTTTATTTTTTAGATTACAATTAAACGTTAATTAAAAACTATTAAATAAATGACAAGAAATAATAAGTTATTTTATCTTATTCATAACAATCAAAGCATTAAAAAATAATTTATTAAATAGATGTATATAATCATATGTTTTTGAAAATTTATTATACTTATTAAATATATTCATATGCTAATGATTTATTTTGGTTAATAAATATACAAAAATGGAGAGTAGTCAATAAAGTGCCATATCAAGAATTGACTCAAAAAATTGTAACTCTGGATCTTTATAGTTATTACTTTTCTAAAATTACTTGTCAAAGGGCATGGATGCAAATAGACCTTGATGCTTTAGTTTATAATGTAACTCAAATCAAGAATTTATTATCTACTCAAACTTCATTGATGGCAGTTGTAAAAGCTGATGGTTATGGTCACGGAGGAGTTGCCATTGCTAAAACAGTACTCAAAGCAGGGGCGAATGCTTTGGCAGTAGCTACATTAATGGAGGGGATAGAATTACGTGAAGCAGGTATTGATTCGCCAATATTAGTATTAGGGGTAACGAATACACCCGAAGAAGTAGTTGCTAACATTCATTGGAATTTAGAAGCTACACTTTGCTGTCCAGAACAAGCTTTTATGATTTCCAGAACTTTATCCCAATACAAAAAAACATTATCTGTCCATCTTAAACTAGACACAGGAATGTCTCGTCTAGGTACTCCCTGGTATCAAGGAACTAGATTAATTAAACTAGTACAAAGACTACCATACTTAACATTAGCGGGTATTTATTCTCACCTTGCTGCATCTGATGACCCTAATACTGAAAGTATAGAATTACAGCATCAACGTTTTGAAACGGTAATTTCTAATTTAAAAGACTACAATAAACCTTGTTTACATTTCGCTAATTCTGCGGCTACGCTTAACTATCCTCAACTACATTATAGCTTGGTAAGAGTAGGATTAGCTCTATATGGTCTCTATCCATCTCCTCATTTACGTTCTCGAGTTTCTCTGAGGCCTATATTACAAGTTAAAGCAAAGATTACTCAAATTAAAACTATTTCTCAAGGAACAAAGGTTAGTTACGGTCACCAATTTACTAGTAAACACTCAATGATAATAGCAATAGTCAGTATTGGCTATGCTGATGGTGTCCCTCGAAATTTATCTAATCGACTTCAAGTATTAATCCATGGCCAGAGAGCATATCAAATTGGAGCTATTACTATGGATCAGTTAATATTAGATATAAGTCACCTAAAAAATATAAAAGTTGGAGATATAGTAACATTAATTGGGAAAGACGGAGAACAAGAAATTACAGCTGATGACTGGGCCTCGGAATTGGGAACTATTTCTTGGGAAATTCTTTGTGGCTTTAAACGTCGATTACCTAGAGTTAATATTCAAAATATTTTTAACAAAGATTAATAATTACGGAATTTACAATTTTTTGTATAAATTTTAAAATTAGTTTTGCTACTCACTTTTTTATAATGAACATTCTTTTAAGAAGTTAAAAAGACATTAATAGAATCCACAATTAATAATTATTCTAAATAAGTCCTAATCAATGTCAATATTACGCTCTATTGTAATAAATCAAAAAGAAATTCACAACACTTGTGAACTATATATTGTGAAACCTACAAGATTTATTTTGTATAACTATTCTAAGCTGTTGCCAAGTTGGAATGGATCACCCCATTCTCTGATTATCTTTTTATTATACTCTACAGTACCTTTGGATAATAATTGTGTGCAAGTTCAAAAGGAAAAGAAAAGATTAAGGCAAAAGTTTTTAAGATTAGGAAATATTATTCAACCAATTTTACAAAAAAAACAGTATTTAACTGAAATTATAGATCCTCGAGATGGAAAACTAGTTAGTTCAATTTCTGGATATATTTTTTTTGATAGTGTAACAATTATTCATAAGTCATTAAAGATGAATTATGTTTCTGCTAAACAATGTAAGTTACTATATCATCCATTTCAAAAGACAAATATTTATCCTGGTTTAATGATATCAAATGCTAGAGTTAATAGAGTTAATAATTTGATAGCAGCAAATATTTTTTAGAGTTGAAGCTAATAAGTTATTTATATTTAACTACTACTAACAATAATGATCAACGTATTTTATTGTTAGATTACTATTGCTTGGTATAGATATAGTATACTTATGTATCCAGAATATTAATAAATAAGGAGTTTGCTTTATCTCTAGAGGTTGTGAAAATAAAATAGAAAATCACACTACCTGAAAACAATTAAAACATTAATGACTTCAAAGTAGTGTGAAAAACAAATAATTATCCTTCAGAGTCTATTAATTCTACTATTTTTGTTTCAGTAGCTTCAGATTCAGAAGCTTTGGATTTGATATCTTCTGCCTCTTCTTGTTTTTCTGTAATCTCAGAATTAGACTCATTACTATCAAGTTCAGAAGTTTGTTTGGTTAAATCTTCTTCTACCTTAATTGTAAGATAGCGTAATACATCTTCCTCTAAACGCATTATCCTTTCTAAAGGTTCAATCTGCGTACCATCAGCTTTATAGTTAAACTGAACATATATACCATCAAGTTTTTTCTGAATAGGATAAGCAAGACGACGCTTTCCCCAAACTTTCACCTCGATATCAACAGCACCGTTTTTAATTAGAAAGTCTTGGTATTTAGTTACTGCCTGATTTGCCTGCTCTTCAGATAAATCAGGTCGTAAGATATAAATCATTTCATAGTTTTGACTCATTACTTTAAACTCCTTTTGGACATATTGGCTTCTAGTTTAGTCATAATTTTCTGATTAAGAAGCAAGGATTGTTGAAGACAAATACAAAGCAGTAAAGCCTTGCTTTTGATATAAATTCTTCAATACTACACTGCCACTGGATGTAATTATTATACTTGCACAAGATGAATCAGATATAGTTAATTTAACTGATTATGAACGTTTATGCCAAGATTTTAAAAGTAAATCAGCTCAAATTAAGGTTTTTTTAGTTGAACAGTATGACTTTTACACTAATTTTTAGAAAGGTATAATGATCCCTTAAAATCAAAGTTTACAAAAAAATTTTAATTTATTATAAGACTTACTATAAGTACTAAATTTTTTCGATATATATAAAAAATTATTAAGTATTTATTCCCTAGTTATAGTATTTATCTTTTTAGCAGTTCTTCAATTAGAGCTTCAACAAAAACCGACAGTATAACTAGGAAAATAATAAAGAAAGAGCCTCATATAATTTTTTAAGTTAATCATTTAGACCCAATCACCGAATACGCGAATACGCAGCTTCAGAAATAGTAGGAATTTCTGCATATCGACCTAATACACTTTGAACCATAGAATAATAGGAAGCAACAAGACCACCTAAAAAGATAAGACTATAAAAAGTTTCTATAAATAACCCACTATGTCCCAAGGTAGGGATTAGAACATATTGCATTACAATTCTTGCTAACGCTAATGAAATTGATATCAGAATAGATTGCATTGTATTGTAACGAATAAAATGACTAATTTTTTCATTTCTTACAACTGCTGCGAAAAGTATAATAAATACTGCAAAGCTAGCAAAACTTCCGAGAGGCCCTAGTAATGATGCAAGAAGTCCATAGCTTAATTCTACTGGTAAAGCAGGAAAACAGAAAAAACCAAAAGCAGGAAACTGTTGTAATAAGAAGCTTCCAAAAAATAAAGTGTCATAAATGGCAAAGCAATAGACTATTATTCCAAAAATACGGTCCGGTATACTTACTGATCCACGCCATGTCATTGTTAATACTCCTTTATTCTTAAAAAGATTGAATACCATTAATGTACAACATTTATTGGAAATAATATTATCCAGTTTTAATTCATATAGATTTACCTACAAAAAATTTTAAAACAGTAACTTTTACTATGAGTTTTATAAATTTACTTTAAATCTAATAAGCCTTTTTCTTTTAATTTAGGATTAAATCTAATTTCAACATTACTACCACGGTTCAAAAGACATTTTTCAATATTATTTTGAACTTGTCTAGCAATTTTCTTTAAAAGTTTTACTTGAGATATTTCGTCACTGTTAGCATAGATTGTTCGATCTTCTTCTGTCATTTGTATTTTTGCATCAATAGGCTGAGTCCAGAATGCTTCGTATTCTCTATTTTTAAGGATGCAGTTTTCATATTGACTAATCCAATCCATTTTAATTTCTTCTAGAATACTGCGATTGGGATGGTCTATTATTTCGAATTTTAGCCAATAACAATTATCTGGTTGACGAACTAAGTGTTGTTTTAAGCTTAAATAAATATCACGAGAATAGCCTATAAATTGGATATGTTTATCTTTATTAAAGATTGCATAAACTCCTATTTTTTTACATAATGTCTCATCTATTAGTCCATCATTGTTGAGATATGAAGAATAATTTAATGATTGTAAACTTGGTATCTTATTTTTGGTGGCCATAATTTTGAGGAATTAATTAAGTATTAATAATGAGTATCTTGACTGATATATTATACTCAGGTAAGAATTTAAAATTCTACGGAAACTATAGTAAATTATATCAATACAATCTCAAAAACTTGATTTATTTTGAAACAAATATCTAATTTTAAGAGCTATGTTCATATGATAACAATGACCTTTTTATTAAATATTCAGTAAACTTTTTAATCATTTTAAGTTATTTGGAGAATATTTTATTCCCGAACTAGAGTCTTTAGAACTTAGTAATTAATTGATATTTTTATCAAAATTAATGATAATGGAAGACTACATAGTTCTATGTAGGAAATTTACTAGATTAATAATCAAATGAAAGGTCAAATATTTTTCTAATCTTTGATGAGTAGATAATTACTTAAATTGACCTCTGCTATAATAATACATACTTGTTAGCCTGGAGAGGTGGCAGAGTGGTTGAATGCGGTAGTCTCGAAAACTATTTTGTTGAAAGGCAACGAGGGTTCGAATCCCTCTCTCTCCGTTATAAATCTTAAGTATTTAAAATACTATTTTTCTATAATTTTATTATTTTAAATAGATTGGCTGTTCATATAAAGAGCCTAATCTGTCAAAAGGCCAAAAACGAACAAAAGCTTTACCAACAATCTTATTTTTAGGGACAAAGCCCCAGTAGTGGGAATCATAGCTATTATTTCTATTATCTCCAAGGACAAGATATTCGTTTTCCGGTATTCTACTAGGTCCATAATTATAATTAGGAGCTTCAAAAATATACTCTTCAGATATTTTCTCGCCATCTACATATACCTTTCCTGCTTTTACTTCAACCGTTTCTCCAGGAAGTCCTATAATTCGTTTAATAAATGCATCTTTGAAATTTTCTGCTTCAAGTGATTCCGTTGGATTAAAAACTATTACATCTCCTCGAATTGGCTCTCTGAAGCGATAGCTTATTTTTTCGACAATCAAACGATCATTAACTTCTAAAGTCGGTCTCATAGAAGAAGAAGGAATATAACGAGCTTCAGCAAGAAATGTTCGGATACCGAAAGAAAGAATAACTGCAGTGATAACAGTTTGAATCAATTCTATCCAAGGATTATTCTTAGAAGTCTGAGAACTTTTATTTTTTTTTGAACTTTGAGTCATATAAATAAAAATATGTTATTTAATTAAAAATTAATATTCTGAAATCTTATTTAATAGAAAAATATAATCTTTTGACTGAATAAAGAGATACTATAAAACAACTTATTAGTTATATTTCTCAATTTTCTTCTTTAACAACAAATCTTTAATCAATAATGTATTAATTAAGAACAGAGATATATGACGCTAATGATTTAACTTTGTTGCCTAAAATTATTAATTTTAATTCATTTTTATAAATTTGAATCTCAGCAAACAATTTACTTTTAGCAATTTGTTTATAATCATTCTAATTAAAATTAGAAATAATATATGTATTTTCCTATACTCATTAAATATTGTATAAAATTAAGTTTTATATGAAAACATTAGTTTGAGATAACACATAAATAGTAAGTTTTAATATCAATTTTTTTAAATGACAGACTATCATACAATGAATATTATATGAAAAATAGTTGTTAGTTCAAATTATTTAACAATCTTAAAATTACAAGAAAAATTTTACTTGGAAAAATAAAATTTTTCTTGTAATTTATTATTAGAAATATATATAGTAATATTATTTAAATCAACTTTTTTAAAATTCTTTACTTATTGCTTTATTAACTTTTTTAATTTGCATTAAAAAGTATTCTTGATCATGGTTTAGAGAACGGGCTAAGATCAAGCCTTCCGTAAAAGCAGATAAAGCTAATTCATATTGAAATTTTTCCATATAGATTTCTCCTACTATGCCATATGTTTTCATTAATCCATAGTAGTTATACGATATTTTTTCAACCTGAAGTAACTTTTGATAAATTTGTAAAGCGTAGTCAACCTGCTTATAACTCTCATAGAGAAACGATAGTTTTATTAATGCTTCTTCTGCAACTCTAAACAGTTTTAATTTCCAGGCTAAGGTATAAGCTTCTTGATAATTTTCACTTGCTATTTCTGGCTGATCCAAAAGCTGATAATCTTGGCCAATATCAACTTTAAGTGAAGGTATGAAGTGTATTTTTTGAGTCAAAAAATAGCTTTTTACTAGTTTTTCCTTAATTTGTACAGAATTATTAGTTTGTGAAGATGCATTATAAATACTAGATAATATTTGTAGATAAAATTCTTCTAAGTGAATATTTTTTTTAATTTGTGCCCTATATAGTAATTTCTCATAAATTCTTGCTGCATTAGGAAAATCAAATTTAGCCAAATATAATTTGCCTAAACCTTGTAATGATTTTTCTGCAACTAATGTAATTTGTTTTTTTTGAGCATATTTTAAAATCTTTTTATAGATTATAATAGAATTATCTAAGTTATTAAGTTGAAAGTATGCATTCGCCAGAACCATTAAAAGATTTAAACTTATAGAACTCTCTTTTTCAGAGATCTCGTGTAAAGTTGAGATCCGTTTACTAATGATTTGTACGTCTTCTTTTCTAGCTAATTCCCATGCGACTTTTCCTATTTCTCCCAACCTATTAATTTCTTCAATTCTTCCTAATACTCTTCCTAGCCTTAATTCTCTATACCAGACTGAAAAAGCAAGATCAACATTACCCATATTTAGCTCTTTTTGCGCTTTTTGATTTAATTTATTAAGATTTTTTCTTAATCGAGTCTGCTCTAAAATTGTTAATGGACGAACAATATGAGGAATCAAGGGATCTGTTAAAGGTATTTCTAGAGGATCTAATGCAGGTTCTGGCAAAGATAATGCTAGGTCATATAAAAAAATACAATTATTGAAACTAACAATAAAAACTATACTTCCCAAAGTACAAATTTTATTTATAGAAAAAAAATGAATCATAATAGTTGGCAAAAATATTTTAATTTGGAATAATTTTAAAAATGTAATTATATTTACAAATACTAGTCTGTGATTACTTTTTTTATTTAAAAATAATTATCAATTTATATGTTTTAAAACTATTATATGTATTTTTTTCTAAAAAATAATTTCGTATCTTCTTTTGCCAGAATCATAAATTATGATATTTATTAAATAAGTATTATCTTATGGAAAAAAGTTCAATAATTATTAACTTAAAGTGATCTATTAATAAATATTTTTTAATAATTGTCGTAGTTTTGACTTATGTAGTATACTTTCGTGGATTAAATTCTTCTTTAGAACGAATTTGTTTGTATAAAAATAATTCTTCTTCACTAATCTCTGAAGGAATAGCTATATGCATTTCCAACAATTGGTCACCCCGTTGCCCCAATTCATCAAAATATCCTTTATTAGCTAGACGAAGCTTCTGTCCAACTTGAATGCTTTTAGGAGTTGTTATTTTAACCATTCCATCAATTGTAGGAACAGTAATTTCCTCTCCTAATATCGCTTCACTGGGAGTTAATAAAATCTTGCAAATAATATCTGCATTTTTTAGTTTAAAAAATATATGAGGTGTTATTAGTATTTCAAGATATAAATCTCCTCCACTAAGTCCCTGATTTTTAAGTCTAATTTTTTGACCATTGACCATTTTAGATGGCATATCGACCTCTAAAGATCTACCATCTTCTAGGCGTATCCTCTCTCTGCCTCCATGATAAGCTTTTTCCAGAGGAATATTTAACTTAGCTTCAACATCCTGTGCATCATAAGAAGAACTAACAAATTTTGTTCCCTTATTAGTATCAGAATTAAAATTTATATCTTTAAATTTTGAAGATTTGTTCTTTTTCTTATTGCTATGAGAATTAGCTATAAAAGAGTCATATCTCTTTTTACTAAACTTTAAACGATTATAATCTGCTCTTTTAGTCTCATCTGATAAAACATTATAGGCTTCGTTGATACTTTTAAATCTTTCTTCCGATACTTTATCTCCCGGATTGACGTCAGGATGATACTTCCGAGCAAGTTTACGGAAAGATGCTTTAATTTCTTCTGCAGTAGCATTTTTAGCAACTTCTAAAGTCGCATAATAGTTATGAATTTGTTGCATATATCCAATATTAAAAAGAAATTTAGAATAATTAAAATTGAAATTGAATTATATTTAAAAATTAGAACCAGTCATCATCCTCTTCATCCCATTGATTTTCGTTTGGCGTTTGGTGCAAACGATTACGACTCTGGTAAGAGTTATATTGATCTTGAGAATATTTTGTATTTTCTTGAAAAATAGGACGATTATTTCTATTTTGTTTGAAAGTATCATATTGGTCGTTGTAACGTTCATATCTAGGAGATTCATAATCTTTACGTTTGTGGTAATAAGTAGAGTTATAATCAGAATCATAAGACGTGTATGAATCGGTATCAGAATCATTTGTAAAGGTTCGTTTAATAGATTCTAAGATACCTTCATCTTCTTCCTCATATTGTAAGCGTACTTCTCTATTCAATTCACGTAATAAATCTTCTAGATCGTCTTTTGCTTTATCCAAAGATCTTTCATCATCGTTATTTAAACTTTCAATAATCTCACTATTCAAAACTTCAATTTGACGACGATAGCTGCTAGCAAATTGAGCTCCAAAATCAAGAGTAATATCTTTTATCCTTCTTAAAGCTTGATCTGTTAAAGCTTTAGCGTTATTACGTTTTTCTATTCTTTCTCGCCGTTGTCGATCTTTTTCGGCAAATTGAGTAGCTTCTTCAACCATTCGATCAATTTCTTTTTCACTAATAGTCGAGGTTCCTTGAATAAGGACACTCTGTTCCCTGCCCGTTGCTTTATCTCTTGCAGTAACTTGTAATATTCCATTAGCGTCAATATCAAAGGCAACTTGTACCTGAGGAATTCCTCTCGGAGCAGGAGAGATTCCTGTAAGTTTAAAACGTCCTAAAGATTTATTGTCAATAGTCATTTCACGTTCTCCCTGGACGACATGAATTTCTACTATGGTTTGATTATTTTCTCCCGTTGAGAAAATATCGGAACGACGCACTGGAATAGTTGTATTACGAGGTATAAGTTTTTTAGTAACACCTCCTATCGTTTCTAGGCCCAAAGAAAGAGGTGTTACATCTAGTAATAGTATTTCCTTAACTTCACCAGCTAAGATACCTGACTGAATAGCAGCACCAACTGCTACAACTTCATCAGGATTAACATTTTCATTTGGTTCTTTATCAATAAAGCCACGTACCAAAGACTTAATCATTGGCATCCTAGTTCCTCCTCCCACTAGTACTACTTCGTCAATTTGAACAGGGGTTAATCTTGCATCATTCATAACTCTTTTAAGAGGGCGCTGTAAACGAGTCACCAAATCAGAGCAGAGGTCTTCAAATTGAGGACGTGTTAAACGTTTTTCTATATGCTGTGGGCCATTCTCTGTTGCAGTAATGAAAGGAAGATTTATGTCAGTGATACTTACTCCAGAAAGTTCGATTTTTGCTTTTTCTGCCGCTTCAGTAAGACGTTGTAAGGCTTGCCTATCTTTTCTTAAATCTATACCTTCATCTCTTAAAAATTGCTCGGCTAGCCAATCAACAATACGTTTGTCAAAATCGCTCCCTCCTAGCTGAGTATCACCACTAGTAGACTTAACTTCAAATACTCCATCTCCAACTTCTAAAACAGAAACATCAAAAGTACCGCCTCCTAGATCAAAAACTAGGATTTTTTGAGATATTGTTTGATCTAATCCATAAGCTAAAGATGCCGCAGTTGGTTCATTTATTATTCTCAGCACCTCTAATCCTGCAATTTTTCCTGCATCTCTAGTGGCTTGTCTTTGAGAATCATTGAAATATGCAGGAACTGTAATTACTGCACTTGTAACAGGTTCTCCTAAATAACGTTCTGCTTCTTCAGCTAATTTTCTTAAAATAAACCCTGATATTTCTTCAGGAGCAAAATCTTTGTTTAGACGAGGACATGCCAATTTGATATTACCATTTGCATCTCGACGGATAGTATAAGGAACTTGTTTTGACTCATTAGTGAGTTCATTATACTTACGCCCTATAAATCGTTTAACACTATGATATGTATTTTGAGGATTAAGAACAGCTTGCCGTCGTGCCATTTGTCCTATAACTAATTCTCCATCCTTGCTAAAGCCTACCATAGAAGGGGTAGTACGCATTCCTTCGGAATTGGCGATAACTACTGGCTTGCCGCCTTCCATGACTGCGACTACAGAATTTGTTGTCCCCAGATCAATGCTAACTACTTTACCCATGTATCTTTTTTTCTCCAACTACTCCGTTTTAAATATGAGTGTTATTTATGCGAAAACTTAATTTTAATATATATTTTGTTAACGATAATGATATTGTATCTAATTATGTAAAGTTATTATAATCAAATATGTTAAAGATAAATACTATAATAGTAAATTGAATAATTAACTCATAAATATTTTTCCTAACTTAGAACTTATAATTTTAAGTAATAAATAATTAAGTATATGTATGCATATACTTAATTATTTATTCCTAATTCAAATATGTATTTATATTGATATTTAAATTATTAAGAACAAAAAATATT
Source organism: cyanobacterium endosymbiont of Braarudosphaera bigelowii (assembly GCF_020885515.1). NCBI lineage: Bacteria > Bacillati > Cyanobacteriota > Cyanophyceae > Chroococcales > Aphanothecaceae > Candidatus Atelocyanobacterium > Candidatus Atelocyanobacterium thalassae. The sequence continues at coordinate 193,229 of NZ_AP024987.1, forward strand.
TATATTTCACTAATTTTTTAGGTTATTTTCCCAGCTTTAATCAAGATGAAATTTTACTTATAACAATAAATATATAAAATCAAATCTTTTCTCACAAAATATGATATTCAAGCATCATTAAGATTAAAATTTAAAAACGTAGTAATAGAAAGTACTACAAATCTATTACTACGTCCATTAGTAAAAGAAAAAATACTTAATGATACATAGCTTTTTTCTAAATCTTTAAATTTTAAAATGCTTGTTCGACTTCTGAGACTTCGGGAATCATTTCTTTTAAACGTCTTTCAATTCCCATCTTAAGTGTCATGGTAGAACTAGGGCAAGACCCACATGCTCCTTGCAAACGTAACTTTACAATTGCCCCATCTATTTCAACAAGCTCTACATTACCTCCATCTGCTATTAAATATGGACGTAACTCGTCTAAAACTTGTTCGACATTAGTTGGTGTTAAAGCCATTACTTCCGACATATTTACCTCGATTATGTTGAATTAAAATTAGGGAAATTAAGAAATTTATTTTCTTTTACCCAATGAATCAAAACTATAGAAAACTTCTACTTACTAACAATGCTAGTTTAACTCATGATTATAAAAACTGTATTTTAAGTTAAGATTCTATCCTGAATATTAATACAAACATATTAAACATGCCCAGAATGAGAATATTTACTAAGGAATTTAATAAATACAAAAAATAGATCTCACAATATATTTAATAAAATCTAGCTATACTTGTTAAGTAATTAAATATTATAACCAAAATTTTTTTAGATTCTTCACTAGTATTATAAATTTATTTATTTTGAATAAAAAATTTGATAACTATAGTTTAAATGATATTTGCTTTAGTTCTATTGAGTAGTTGATACAAATATTAATTAACATATGTCAACTACCTAAATTATTATCTAACTTTCTAAGGCTTGATTTTTTAGTAATGGAAAAGCAATTACATCCCTTATACTTGGAGAGTTTGTCAATAACATTACAAGGCGATCAATGCCAATTCCTAATCCTCCGGTAGGGGGCATTCCATACTCTAAAGCTGTTAAAAAATCTTCATCTACATTATGAGCTTCTAAATCTCCTGATGCTTTCTTTAAAGCTTGCTTTTCTAGTCTCTGTCGTTGATCAATGGGATCAGTTAATTCAGAAAAACTGTTTGCTAATTCTCGCCCCATAATATAAAGTTCAAACCGTTCAACTACATTTTCTTGAGTACGATGAGGCTTTGCTAATGGAGAAATTTCAACAGGGAAATCTAAAATAAATGTAGGTTGAATTAGTGTCTCTTCTACAGTTTGTTCAAAAACTTCGCTGAGTAGATTTCCTAAGGTCTGACACGTTTTTGGAATTTGTACTCCTATTTTACTAACTGCTATTTTAGCCTCTTCAAAGTCTTTGAAACTATTGAAATCTAAATTATTTTTCTCTTTAACTATTTCATGCATAGTAATTCTACGCCAAGGCAATGAAAAATTAATTTCTTGTTCTTGACATTTAACGATCATATCTTTACCGATATCATGAATAATAGTGGTAATGAGTTTTTCTGTTAATTCCATCATGTCGTAATAATCTGAATATGCTTCATAAACTTCAATAGAAGTAAATTCTGGATTATGTTTAGTTGAGATTCCTTCGTTACGAAAGATTCTACCTATCTCAAATACTTTTTCAAATCCACCTACTATTAATCTTTTCAGATGTAATTCTGTCGCAATTCTCAAATACAGATCCATATCTAATGTGTTGTGATATGTTATAAAAGGCCTAGCATCTGCTCCACCAGCTTCAGATTGTAAAACAGGCGTTTCTATTTCGATAAAGCCTTTTTCTTCTAAAAATCTGCGAATAGAAGATATTATCCTTGAACGACAACGAAAAGTTTCTCTTGTACTAGGGCTAACTATTAGATCAATATATCTTTGACGGTAACGTTTTTCTTTATCAGTTAAACCATGCCATTTATCAGGAAGTGGCAGCAAAGACTTGGTTAAAATTTCATATGTTTTTACTTTAATAGAAAGTTCACCTTTTTCTGTCTTTTTTATGGTTCCTTTAACACCAATAATATCGCCAGTATCTATCAATTTTTTAAGATGATTAAAAGGATTCTCTATATTGTTCATATTGTCTTGAATAATTTTTTTATCAAGATATAGTTGAATAGTCCCTGTCTCATCTTGCAACGTAAAAAAAGCAAGCTTTCCAAAAATTCTACGAGCCATAATTCTTCCAGCAAGAGAGACTTCTATTTCAATTTCTTTCCCTTCTTCCAAATCAGAATAAGCTTTTTGTAGGTAGGCAGCATTATGAGTAGATTTCCACTGATAAGCATAAGGGATTAAACCTAATTTCTTGAGCTCCTCTACTTTCGCAAGGCGTGTAGCACGAATTTCTTGTAAACTAGAAGTAGACTGAGCTTCTTGCTGCGATAAATTAAAAGACATTTGCAATATAGATTATATGGTATTTGAAAATTAAATAAGGTCTGAGCTTATTAATCGAGATATTATTATAGCGTTACAAATATTTCATTAATTACACATTACGATATTTTTATATCTATTCTTCATAATATATTCCAAACTTAGCAAGTATTATGTTTCTTTTTCAATAGAATATGGAATCCTATAGTAATGAAAATATAATAGCAAAGTGTTCAGATGAGCAAAAATACTCATGTTATATTTGTTTAAGTATTCTTAGCAATTTTAATATTTCAACTTTAAGAATATTAAAAAAGTTTATATATTCTATTAAAACTTAATTTAATTTACAGTACACAATAGATTCTCACTTTATGATGCTAAGTAAATTAAGTTTTAATTACTAAATAATAGCATCTTCTATATTTATGTTAAGGTATGAGCGATTCAGTCCTATCAAAAATTTTTATTGCTAATGACAATTGCAAGGACGATTTGCCTAGGTTTTCTCGCAGTAATCTTAGTCGGTACATTATTGTTAATGCTACCCTTTGCTACTAGCGATGGAAGTTGGAGTAATCCTTTAGTCGCTTTATTTACATCTACCTCCGCCGTATGTGTAACAGGATTAGTTGTTGTTGATACAGGAAGTTATTTCTCTTTTTGGGGTCAGCTGGTTATTCTACTATTAATTCAAGTAGGAGGGCTGGGATATATGACAACAACAACTTTTCTAATACTTATATTAGGTAGAAAATTTGATCTTAGACAAAAATTAGCAATTAAAGAACCATTTGATAGTTCGCACTTATACGGTAGTAGCCAAAATATAATTATTTCAATTATTGCGACGACTATGATTTTCGAGATTCTCGGCATTTTATTAATGCTCAATGTGTTTTCGGACAAATATGGTACTTTTCAAGGTTTATGGATAGCGACCTTCCATAGCATTAGTGCTTGGAATAATGCAGGATTTAGCCTGTTCCCAGATAGTTTGATTAGTGTTGGTGATTCTTTTATAATCAATTTTGTAATTTCTGTATTGATTATATTTGGAGGTATTGGTTACCAAGTTATTATTGAAATGTATATAGCCATTAGGCATAAGCTAAAAAATAAACAAGAAAGGTTAGGATTCTCTCTCAATTTTAAAGTTGCAATTAGTACAACTGTTACTTTACTGATCGCTGGTACCATTATATTTCTCATCACTGAATATAATAACCAAGCCACTTTAGGACTACTGAATTTTCATAACAAATTATTAACAGCTTGGTTTCAGTCTGTTACAACAAGAACAGCTGGATTTAACAGTATCGATATTAGAAATATGACTTTTGCTGGTTTATTCTTAACTATGGGGCTTATGTTTGTAGGAGCAAGCTCTAACGGAACAGGAGGAGGTATTAAAACTACAACACTTTGTATCTTAACCAATTGTACACGCTCTGTTTTAAAGGGAAATCATGAAGTAGTAATGTTTCGTAGAGAAGTTCCTGTTTCTTTAACTTTAAAAGCAGTTGCTGTTGTATTTGGTTCAACAAATATGGTTGTTTTAATGACATTGTTAATTTCGTTATCTGAAGCCAGCTTAAATCCTACTTTTTTTGATTCTGGAATCAGTTCATTACAAGTTTTGTTTGAGGTAATCTCTGCATTTGCAACTGTAGGCCTGTCTACAGGAATTACAGCTGATTTATCTTTTTTATCACAACTTTTACTAATTCTAACAATGTATGTTGGGAGAGTAGGGATACTAGTTTTTATAGCAGCTATTTCCAAAGAATCTCGACCACGGTTAATACAATATCCTGAAGAAACTTTATTGGTTGGATAACTTGCAAATTTGATATTATTATAGTTAGCAATTTCTAAACAAGGGTGAGGTATTAATTTGAAGTCCTTAAATTTTTTAAGTATTCTTCGTAGAGAAACCCGTCAATTTGCAGTGATTGGACTAGGGCGTTTTGGACGTTCGGTATGCAGAAACCTTCATAAACTAGGCTATGAAGTATTGGGAACAGACATAAAGGAATCTCTAGTGTCTCAAGTTTTAGCTGAAAACATTGCTTCAAGTGCTATTAAATTAGATTCAACTAAGCCTAATGCTTTAAAAGAAGCAGGTATTTTTGAATTTGATACTGTTATCATAGCCATTGGAAATTATCTAGAAGAAAGTATTGTTACTGCTTTAAATGTTAAAGAAGGAGGTGTAAAATATGTAATTGCCAAAGCTTCTTCTGATGTTCATGGAAAACTTTTACAAAAAGTTGGAGCTGATTTAGTTGTATACCCTGAATATCAAGCTGGGTGTGATTTAGTTCATTTACTTACACAAAATCCTAGAATTATAGAAAGATTTGAATTGGATCCTGACCATAGTATTGTAGAGACTCGCATTCCTCAAGAATTTCATGGAATAGCCATTGAGGAATTAAAGCTTAGAAGTCGATATGATATAAGTGTATTAGCAGTCGGTAATGATGATAAATTCAAAATTAATCCTTCACCTCAAGAGAAATTAAATAAGAATTTATCAATGGTTGTTATTGGTTCTAACAAGGCAATTCAGAAACTACCTTTATAATTAGATATCAGTAAAAATATTATTATTTTTAACTGATGTAGAATTTAAAAGGAATAGAGATGCACGGGCCATTACTTCTTCAGATAAATTAATTTTAGTTAAATTTATTAAACCTTCTTCAATAAACATATTTCTAATCGAAGTTTTACCACCTTTGTTAAATTCTGTCTCATAGAAAACTTCTTTGATGCCAGCAGAAATTATTAGCTTCAAGCAAGACATACAAGGTTCTAAAGTTACATAAATAATAGATTCATTGGTAGAAATACTATGCTTTGCTGCTTGTGCAATTGCATTTGCTTCTGCATGTACAGCTCTTGAAGGTAATTTACTAGAAGAAATACAGCTATTAAGTCCTGGATAGCAAAAACCATGAGTTATACAGTGAGTAGATTTGGCAGGAGGACCATTGTAGCCAGTTGATAAGACTTGCTTGTTTTTTACAATCACAGCACCTACTGGAAAAGCCAAACAAGTAGATCTTGTGGCAGCTAATTTAGCCATCATCATAAAATATTCGTTCCAAGTAGGTCTTTTCCCTTTTAGATACGTCATAAAAAATAGTTATATAAAATTATTTAGAAAATATTAAATCCCTGTCGAGCCAAATCCGTTAATACCTCTTATTGAAGAATTTAAGGAATTTGTTTCTTCAATTTCAACACGTATGATAGGAACAATAACCATTTGTGCGATTCTCATACCTGGTAAAACTTTGAATGATAATAAGCTATGGTTAATTAAGATTACTCCAATTTCTCCACGATATCCTTCATCAATAGTTCCAGGAGTGTTTAAAACAGTGATTTGATGTTTTAAAGCTAAGCCACTTCTTGGACGAATTTGTGCTTCTGTATTAGGAGGTAGTTCAACGGAAATACCAGTTTTGATTAATTTACTTTTACCGGGTTTGATTTCTATTTCTTCTGTAGATATTAAATCCATCCCTGAATCTCTACAATGTTCATATTTAGGAATAATTGCAGAATCTTTTAATTTTACTATTTTTAACTTATTCATACGGGTATTTATTTATATAAAGAAAGCAAGCTAATTTAAAATTTTACCGAAAATAATTCTTAAAAGTCAGTATTTACTAAAATTTTATGTTGAAGAAAGAACTATATCTTATCCATAAAAGTTCAATTATCTTAATAAAATTATATTCTGACATCAACAAGATAAATACTTAAATAATAATTTAAACGATTCATCAGGCTAGCTTTTAGTCGTTAAGGGTTTATCTTGTTGATAGTGATAGAGCTTGCTAGTCAAACATATTTCTGCCTTTTGTAGTTCTGCTCCCAAATACATAGCATGCTTTACTCCAAGACCAGGACAGTCTTCTGCAATCTTATTTTGAATTTTTTTTGCAGATTTACCAAAATAATAATTCACAATTTCTCCCGATCCTGGGGTAATATGCTCAACAGATATTTGATTATCCTGAATGAAAATTAAGTAGCTTCCACTGGGATCAGCGTATTGTTTCTCTTTACATATTTTTTTATATTCTGCATCTACTATTTTGTCTGCATATTCCCAACAATCGTTGTAAATATGAGCGCTTTGACTAATAGTAATTAGTGGACCAATCTGCAATTTATAATTAGATCTATCCTGTATCTCTGTAATAATGTGTACTTGCAATGCCCTTAAACCCATTGCATTGGAAGGCCATGCAGAAAACATATCATTGCTACGAAATGTAGCTGTTAAAGATAATTCATTATCAATAGTTCTTATCCAAATATGGTTTAAACAAGGAGGACTATCATTATTGTCATGATCATTAACATCCCATAGAGACATAACAGCTCTAGAAGAATTGATATCAGAGATTAGTAAACTTATAATTTGTTCAATTTGGTCTTTTTTAAACCAAGATCTTAATCTTTGTCCATATGTATATTTAATACCCTCTCGTTGCGGAGAATCATCAAGAATTTGAGATATATAGTCATTGATAAATTCTCTTTTTATGGGAAGATAATTAGGCTCAGGAAAATAAAAACTTAATGGTTCATCTTTAACTACAGCTACAATATTAATTAGTTCTTGCCACTTTCCATATTCGGTTGGCCTAATTCTTCCAGTTGTTTTAATACGATGTAATATCTTAACCCAAGTTTCTGCAACTGTATTACCTTCTATTCGATGGCAATATTTAGTTCCAGGACGTACTTTTGAATTAGTTTCTGTAAAGGGAAAAATTAAAGGTTTGCTCCAAGGCTTTTTTTTCTTTTTCTGATTCAATTCCTTCATATAGTTAACTGCTTCAACAATTGATTCAGCTTCCTTGTAGACTATAGATCTACGAAGTGATTCTAATATATCAGAAGGAATTTCTATATCTATATATCCAAGAATATTGGAATTAACAATCCATACATGCTTTCCTATATGATCAACTCCTGCTCTAAAGCCTTTATTTAAGAAGTCTAATAGACATTGGCATCCTCCCGCATTTCGATCTTCTTTTGTTGCTTGTAATATGATCAGCGAAATCACATGAGGATTTGCTAGTAAGTTTCTTATTAAAGGACTAATACCTCTAGTTGGACTATACAAATTCCCAATAACTGCATACTCTTTTGATATTAAATATTTTGCTACTGATTCTTTGACTGTCCATCCGGTAATAATAGCTGTTTGTCCATAACCACAAATTAGTTGGTTAGGTTTATGATACGGAGTATAATTAAATGAATAACTTGGTGATGTTGTAGACATAAGTAGTTATTAGGTACATTATAAAAATCAATCTAATGTAGTATTTTTTACAATAACTTTTCAATTAATTATGTCGAGCTATCTTGTTTTATGAGCTGACAACATTATGTTAAATTACTTTTCGAAAATATAGAACGATTCTCTGTTGTAGAAAAGTCAAAACTTATTGACTTTTCTATTTTTATATTTCTGTTATATTTACATACCAATTTGTTTAACAAATTCTTGAACTACAGTTAAGCTAGCTGTGTCACGAATAATTACAAAAATTCCTAATCCTAATAGTAAAACAAGACCAGTTTGCATAATACTTTCTTGAAACTTAGTAGGCAATGGTTTTCCTAAAATACCTTCTATTAGTAAAAATACTAATTGTCCACCATCTAATGCAGGTAAAGGTAAGATATTAATAATAGCTAAATTAATGCTGATTAATGCACCAAATTGAAATAAATTGCCAAAATTATTTTGAGCAATACTGGCTCCATATTCGACTATTTTAACAGGGCCAGCAATTTGTTGTACATTTTCTTGAAAATGGCTTATTAGTTGCCAAAATCCCTGAATTGTAAGAGTAAAAGCGTTTAAATAGGTTTTACTACTATAAACAAATATTTCTATTAAATTTTTAGCATGACTTGACTCAATATTAGGCAATAATCCTACTCCAATTTTTCCCCTTCCTTCTTTATTGGAGTTAGGTATTACAGTTAAATCTAATATTTCGTCTTTTCTCTTGATGGTTAAATTTAAAGGCTTATCTATCGAGTTTTTTACTTTTTCAACAAATAGTGTAGTTGCAGCAGGAAACTCCTTTAATAGATATTGGTCTATGGATAAAATAACATCTCCTTCTTTTATTCCTGCAACCATGGCCGCAGAATTATTATCTATTTGAGGGATCATAAGTCCTGGCTGTAAATTTTGAATGCCCATCGTAGCAGTCTGTCCAATAAAAAGGAAATAAGCAAAAACTAAATTAGCAATTACTCCCGAACTAATAACTATGGCTCGATCAAGAATAGGACGATTGCGAAGTAAATTTGAATCATCAACTGCTATGGTACTTTCTGGATCGTCATCAGGAAAACCAACAAATCCACCGAGAGGAATGAGACAAAAAGTATATTCAGTCTCAGTCCCTTGATATTTTGCTAAAACAGGTCCAAAACCTATAGAAAATCGTTTAACATGAATTCCTTGTAATCTTGCAGCAAAAAAATGACCTAACTCATGAACAACAATTAGAATAACTAAAACTGTGATCGCCGCCAATGTTGACATAATAAATTAGTTGATTATCGGATATTTAACATTTTTACATTGTAAAACATATAGTAATCCCCTTTCATTTTCAATTAATGACTGACAAAAAGTATTAAAATATGATATTCACTAAATTAAAGTTGAAAAAAATAATTTCTATATTTTTATGACATTTAAGCAAAATCCGATAAAGTTTGGAACAGATGGATGGCGTGGTGTTATTGCAGCAGATTTTACATTCGAGAGAGTTATAATGCTTGCTCCTATAGCTGCTCAAGTTTTATTAAATAATTATGGAACAATATCTAATAATCACACTATTATTGTAGGTTATGACCGCCGTTTCTTGGCTGAAGAATTTGCCAAAGCTGCTGCTGATTCCCTAGTTGAAGCTGGTTTTAGTGTTGCTCTTTCTCAAGCTTATGCTCCAACTCCTGCTTTTAGCTGGGTAGTTAAGTCACAAAATGCCTTAGGAGCTATTATATTGACTGCAAGTCATAATCCTGGGAAATATCTGGGTGTAAAAATAAAAGGAGCTTTTGGCGGCTCCGTCTCTTCTGAAATTACTCAGCAAATTGAGAATTTACTATATAATGTACCCAAATTTTCTAAAAAGTTAGGTACATTGAGCTTTTTTGATCCTTGGAAAAGTTATTCTCAGGAATTAAAAAGTAAAGTCGATATTGAAAAAATTCAAAAAGCAATTAAGAATCAAAAGCTAACTGTTTTTGCCGATGTTATGTATGGAGCCGCAGCTAATGGATTAGAAAGATTGTTAGAGTGTCCCATACAGGAAATTAACAGTCATCGAGATCCTCTTTTTGGAGGTCATGCTCCAGAACCTCTACCTTGTAATCTTACAGAATTATCAACTACAGTTAAAAAATTCAATACTGGTAAAAACTGTAGTTTAAGTATAGGATTAGTTTTTGATGGAGATGGTGATCGTATTGCAGCAGTTGATAAGCAAGGAAATTTTCTTAGCTCTCAAGTTTTACTTCCTATTCTGATAGACCATTTAGTAATACATAAAGGATTAAAAGGCGAAATTATTAAAACTGTTAGTAGTTCAGATTTAATTTCTCGCTTAGCAGGTCTCTATGATCTGCCGATTTTTGAAACTCCTATAGGCTATAAATATATAGCTGATAGAATGCTAGGCGGTAATGTTTTAATAGGAGGAGAAGAGTCTGGGGGAATTGGTTACGGAATACATATACCCGAAAGAGATGCATTACTGTCTGCACTATATCTTCTAGAAGCAATAGTCCAAAGTGGTGATGATTTAGGAGAATATTACCTGAAATTACAAAAAAAGGTAAATTTCTTCAATGCTTATAATCGTATTGATTTACCACTATCAAGTTTTGATATGCGTTCAAAATTGATAAAATACCTAGAAACAAAATCTTTTAAGAAAATTGCCAATAAAAATGTCCTAAGATGTGATAAGCAAGATGGTTATAAGTATTCTTTAGAAGATCAAAGTTGGTTACTTATACGTTTTTCTGGTACAGAACCGATTCTAAGATTATATTGTGAGTCTTTAACTTTAGAAAAGGTTAGTAATATTTTAGAATGGATAAAAAATTGGGCTAGTTCAATTTAAACACACATAAGCCTTAATATTAAGATAATCTATATATTTTAATATATAAATAATTCAAAAGATAACATCAAAAGTGATTAAAACAATGCAATCATATCAGACTATCAAACTAGCACAGTTCCTTAAGTGGAAAAAATTAGTGAGTAGTGGAGGAGAGGCAAAAATTAAGATACAGGGAAAGGAAGTATTGCTCAATGGTAGCATTGAGACTCAAAGAGGAAAGAAACTAGTAACAGGAGATATAGTGACTTTTAATGGAATAGAACATAAAGTCTTACTTCAATAAATCCGCTATGTTGGTATGAAAAATAATTATTTTCCTATTTACACAAATAAAAATAATATCTCTAATAATTACTAGATTTAATTGATAAATCCTCAAGAATCTTGTCTTTAATAGTTAATGCAGTTGCTGGAGCTAGTAAAACGCCATTTCGATAGTGCCCAGTTGCCAACAAGATATTTGAATAATGAGGAATTTTTTGTATTATAGGAGCTGTTTCTCCATCAGGACGAGGACGCTTGCCAGACCAAATTTTGGTAATACTTCCATTTTTAAAATCTGGACATATAGCAAATGCTTGTTTCTTAATTTGTTCCAAAAATTTGGACTGAGTTAATAGTTCTCCAGTTTTATGAGGGAATTCTACTGTTGAACCTACCCAATATCTTTTGGGATTGATTGGAATAACATTGACATCTTTTCCAGTGATTACAGGAAGAAAATTAGTATCTACTAAAGGAGTATCTAGATCAATTTGCATTGCTTGCCCAATTACAGGCTTAATTTTTACTACGGTTTGTAATTTATTGACTAGTTTATTTGAACCTAAACCAGCACTTATTACTATATAGTCCGCTTTTAACGTCTGTTTTGATGTTTTATGATAACAAATTAAATCGTGACTTGAGTTATAATTTAATGATGGAGATATTACTTGAACTTTAGTATCGAATAGGCAATTTACTCCATTTAAAGATGCTCCTGCAACAAGAGCCTTTGTTATTTCAACTGGGTTTATCTGAAAATCTTGTGGAGAATAAATAGCCCCGGTTATTTTATCATCTTTAATATGTGGACACCTTTTCAACAGAGTATCTTTTTCCCATGTTTCTAAAAAATAACCAGAAGAATTACGAATTTTAATTAAATCTTTCCATTTTTCTAAATAATCATCTACGTAATGAAGAGATAAAACGCCTTGATAATTAACTGGCATTAATTTCTGCGTTAATTTTTCAAGCTCAGGAATTAATGTTTCATAACGCTTTAAACTTCTTTTACATAACTCCCATTTGCTACCTTTCGTTTTATAACTAGCTACTCCCATCAAAACTCCTAAGGCTCCTTTCGTAGAGGAAGATGCAGGAAATTTCTTATCAATTAATGTAACCTCTATGCCATTTATTAAACTAAGCTCATAAGCTATTGCTGATCCTATGATTCCAGCTCCAATAATGAGAATACGTGGCATTTCTTTTAATCAACTCTCCAAAATAATTTTATAGTCAAAAGTAATCAAATATTAGAATTTAAAACTTACTATAAATAGTAAGTTTTGAATTAGAAATTACTATATTATCTAACCAATTAATTACTTTAAAGTCAATTGCTTTGTATCTTTTGTCCCAAAACGCTTAAATTTATAACATGCCCTCCTATTACTAAATAAGTTGTATCAACTCTAGTTCCTAATTTAGAAACTAGAGATCCGAGACGATCACGAAACAATCTACCAAGTGGATATGCTGGAACAACTCCCCACCCTGTTTCCTCAGCAACAAAGATCAAATTCACTGGTGTTTTTTTTACACACTTCAAAAGTTCTATAACAGTCTGGTCCCAGTCTTCATCATTTTCATCTAATTTATTTGCTACCCAAGATCCTATGGAATCAATTAATAAACAAAAGGGAGATCGTGTTGTATTAATAACTTCTGTAAGATTGTACGGCACAGATAGAGTTTTCCAATCGGGGGGTCTACGATCACGATGCTTTTTAATACGAGTTTGCCATTGAAAATCAGCAGGATTTTCAATGGCTGTTGCTACATAAATAACTTTATCATGTAACTTACTAGCTAAATTTTCGGCCCATTCACTTTTGCCTGAACAAGTTGGACCTATAATCAGAATATGTTTTGGCATTTTATTAAATCTTTATTTAATAAATTATTAGTAAAGTAAATCTTTTTAAAATTTTATCAATAAAAAACAAAATGTTGCTGTTATGCTTGTTCTATGAGACATAAGTACAAAGTTAAGGAAAAATTATTTAACATAAGCTAATTTTATATTTTAAGAAAGTTTAAATAATATAAGTTGCCATTGATTATTTATATAATATCTAATAATTCTGCAGAAAGATTTTTTATGCAAATAATTAATTTTTCATGCTGTTATAGTAGACCCTAAAAATAGAGATATTTTGTTGATTACCTAATTTTTTATAAGATATTCTAGTTTTTGTCGTGTACTTATCAGATAAGCTAATCTAATATTGAAAAAAGCATTAATTATAAGAAATAATCTTGATATATCAACAGAATATATGCCCCAAACCTTTGGAAAAAAAGTTGCATGAACTAATAAGAAACCTGCTATTCCAATATTTATACCAACAATAAAATTTTTCCACCCATAAAGTTGAACAAATATAGCAGAGAAACAGTATGATAAAAGAAAACTTACTATAAACGGGTTAAGAGTAGTGGTTCCTCTTATAGAGTTTTCTAAGTCTAAGAATGAACTTCCAAGAATACGGAATGGCCACTGAGGTAGATCAAAAAAATAAACTCCTTTTAAGAAAAATATTCCTGAACTGCCTAATATAACACCTAAATTAAAAGAGAATGAGAAGATAAAGGAATAAGTACGAAATAACAATAGAACTAATAAGTAGGATGTGATTAACATATAAATTTTGAATAGATAGTTAACGGCTTGAGTGTCTATCCAAAAACCAAGACTAAGACTATAAAAATTGTTAAACCAACTAAATGACTCTTCTAGAATTATTTCTTGATTAAAAGCTATCTGAACAGCCTTTTCTGCGTCTAAATGTCCTACTCCAAAATAGTTAAATGGGTCTTGGTTTATTTTACGTGAAGATTTAATCAATATTTGAAAAACATCATTAACTTTCTGATAGTTAGCAGCTTTAATTAAAGCTGCTACTCCAGTAACGTGCGCAGCAGCTATACTAGTGCCTTCTAATCTTTGAAAAATTATATTTTCAGTATTTAAGTCAATTTTTTTTTGAAAATTTGTACTATTGTTACTATTTCCTGGAGCAGAAATATCAACTTGTGCACCAAAATTTGAATAGGATGCCTTGTTGCCTGTAGTATCTAAGGCCGAGACACTAATAACTTTTTGATATCGGGCAGGATAAGATGCTGTATTGTGATTGTTGTTTCCTGCTGCAGCGATAATAACAACACCCTTACCATAAGCATAATTTATAGCATTCTCTAATATCTTGCTTTTACTTTTTCCCCCTAAACTCATATTAATAATATCAGCACCATTGTCAGCCGCGTAACGTACAGCATCAGCAATATCTGATGTTAGGCCTTCTCCTGTTTTGGAAAGAACTTTTAGAGGCATTATTCTAATTTTATTAAATACCTCACTATCATTAACAGTCTGCATTATAACTTTGGCTACATGTGTACCATGTCCATTGTCATCATAGCTATAGTTTTTATTGTTTACAAAATCATACCCTGAAATAAGCTTAATTTTTTGAAGCCCAGATACTTTATTTACTCCTGTGTCTATAACAGCAATAGTTATTTTTTTCTTCGATATTTCACCGATATTTTTATCTAAATGTATATTAGATAGATTCCACTTCTCATGAGCAAGAGGAACTTGAAAAAAATTACTATACTTTGCTAAAGCCTTATAAATGTAATTAGGTTCTATATAATCTATATATTTATTTAGAGAAGATTTTTTCAGATTGTTTAATAGCGTTTCATCTCCTGGTATTATATAAACATTTTCATCGATAGAGTAAATACTATTAAGACTTACAATAGTTTTATAATCATGAGAGACCTTTTCTATCTGTTGACTTAAAACTGTTGTAGGTATATCTTCGCGAAAATTAATGATAATTGAATTATACTTTTCTTTATTCGTAAGTTCCTTAGAACTTATCAAAAAGATTAATAAACCTATTATAAATAAAATTAAAAATAATAGCTTTTGCTTCACTTTCTTTTTTATTGACATTATCTAGTGATGTATAAATTGAAAACGAACTGAACATCTATCCTTTTCTGTCTACTAATCGTTATTGTTTTAAACAATATTACTACTGAGTTTATCAAAATAATATTAAGGTATTATCATTAATGGTATACAAGAAAATTAGAGAATTTAAAATTAATTGAATTAATATTTTAAGATTACTATCCTAAACAATATGAATTGTTAAAGAATAAATAGAAAGTATATAACTTTAGATATTTAGTTATATAAAAACTGTATTACAAATTTATCAATATTCCAAAAATATTTACATAACTAACTAAAAATTAATATAAGATCATAGGAAGTTTATCTTGGTAAAATTACTGATGGCAAATGAGTTACTTCAAGGAATTAATATTTTTTTGGTTGGGATGATGGGAAGTGGTAAGACAACTATAGGGAAGAAACTAGCACAACATCTTAAGTATCGTTTTTTCGATACAGACATTTTAGTTGAACAAGTAAAACGACAGACTATTAGCAATATTTTCCTTGAAGAAGGAGAGGAAGCATTTCGTATTCTTGAAAGCAAAGTTTTATCAGAGCTGGCATCGTGTACAAAAAGTGTTGTAGCTACTGGAGGAGGAATTATATTAGAGCAAAAAAACTGGAGTTATCTACATCACGGTCTAATCATCTGGTTAGATGTTCCAATTCCTCTCCTTACAAAAAGACTTAATAATGGTATTTCTCGTCCTTTGTTAAAACAAAAACATTTAAGTACGGAGTTAGAAACATTGTTTAAACAACGTCAAACACTATATGCACAAGGAGATTTAAGGGTTACTATCAGCGAAAATGATAGTTCTGATGATACTGTAAATAAAATCTTGAAATTAATTCCTACTATCATAAAAACTTCTTCACCAGATATTTCTAATTAATAAAATATCAAGGTTTCTCGAACATTGATAATAGAATTTTTATTTAACACTAAATAAAGGATTACCTATTCAAATTATAAATCTCTTTTCCTTTAGTAGTTACAAGAAAAGGATAACCAGCTTCGATAAGTGCTTGGTCACGTATGCGACAAGAATCACATAGTCCACATGCTTCATGTCCGCCTTGGTAACAAGACCATGTTTTTTCAATAGGAACTCCTAGTTTAACAGCTTCTTTAATGATATCAACTTTATTTTTTTTTATTAAAGGAGCAATCAGCTGTGGAGCATTTCCTTCAATTCCAGCTTTTGACGAAAGCTTTGCAAGATCTTGATAAGTTTTAAGATATTCAGAACGACAATCAGGATAACCTGAATAATCAATCATGTTTATACCTAAATAAATAGCTTTTGCACCTTTAGCTTCAGCCAAGGAAAGAGCAAGAGCTATAAAAACTGTATTTCTACCCGGAACATAAGTAGAAGGTATCTGATAAGGATTAACTCCACTTAAAGGTATAGCTAAAGATTTATCTGTTAGTGATGATCCTCCCCATTGAGAAATATCAACATTAACTATATGGTGTGAATTTATATCTAATTCTTTAGCAATTATTTGAGCTGATTTCAACTCTTTTTGATGAAGTTGTCCATAACTGAAGGAGAGGGCAATAAGCTCATAGCCTTGCGAGGCAGCTATCGCTGCCGAAGTAGCCGAATCCAGGCCTCCTGAAAGTAACACAACTGCTAAAGACTTATCAGACATTTAATTATAATCTACTAAATTTTGGCTATATACAAAGAAAAGACTATCATATAAAGATTGAACAGTAAACTTGATCTATATGGCAAACATGCCTATGTTATTTTTTAAGGAAATATATCTTTTCTTCAGAAGATAACTGAATTTCTTAACTTTACCTCCCGCATTACTTTAATAGCGGAATCACTAAAATACCATCCAGAATTCTTAAGTATCTATAAATCATACTTATAACAATACTTTAAATAACTTAACTAGAATCTAAAGATACTTTAGATGTATACTTAGGTATGGACGTTATCTAATTCGCCAATTTTAATAAATTATTAGCTTTTAAGTTTAAACAAAAATCTTTTGAGAAACTAGATAGGGCTAACTTATAAAAATCGAATTAAAGAAAACGATATATTCAAAGATCAAATAAAAATTTTGATTAAATTAATGAGTAAATAGTAGGTAAAATGCCTCACCATGACAAAGGGGAACCATAAAGGAGTTGACTTATAAATGTTAGTACATACCCTATCTGTTACTGCAGGACTTGCAAGTCTATTTCTTTACTTATCAGCATTTTTTTTTCCTAGATTACATAGAAAAGATGATTTTTTCTGGAGTGGCCTTGGACTATTTTACTCCTTATCTCTCTGGATCTGTGTAGAAGAAGTGACAGAAGGTTTATTATTAGGACAATTATGTATTTTAATTTTAGTCTTATCTTTTGGATGGCAAAATTTTCGGTTGAGAAATACAATGATTAATTTAGAGCATCAAACAAACTTTACTGAGTTTTCTTTTCTAGGCTGGATTCAACATCTTTTAAAAAGACAGTCTTTTTTTTCTACAGTTTCATCTAATAAGAATAAAAAACCTGGTTTTAACTATCGTAAAAAAGAATTGAATTTAGAGAAAAAAAATACTATAGAAAATGAAGATATCGGTATTTCTAAGGAGACACAAAATAAAATTCTCTTAGATTTAGATGAGGAAAAAATATCTAATACAGAAAATAAAAGCTTTTCGTTTAAATCTCTTTTTCCATTTAGTAAATGAAGTTTACAACTTGCTCCTAAAATATCAGAACATAACATAAATAAGAAATTATTAGATTCTCAGAATACAGATTTTGAGTCGAATAAGAAGTTTAAATATCCTAAAATTCAAATTATCGAAAACCAAGAAAAGGTTATCAATTATGATGAAAATTTTATAGATAAAACTAAAAAAGAGCAATCCTAATAAAATTAGGAAATAAGAATATTATCAACACCTATAAAAAATATTCGATTTCTAAACAGCCTATTTTTTCTTTTTTATTTATATTTTAAAACCATTTTAATTTTTGTGTTTTCTTAATGTTTAAAAAATATGATTGATAATATTTGAGATATATTTCACACTAATTTTAATCTTGTTTAACGATAGAAACCCAAGGATCCAAAATATCTTTAAATAAGATCTCTTCAACCCATGTTTTAGCAACTACTGCCAAAGGGAGAGCTAATAATAAACCTAATACACCAAAAAATTGAGCAAAAAATATTTGTACTACTAAAGTAACAACGGGAAGCAATGATACCTGCTTAGCCATTACTAAGGGAGTTAACCAATAGCTTTCAACATTTTGAATAATAATATACCAAAGAATAATTGCTCCTATTTTCCATGGTTCATCTAGTAGTGCTACCATTAATGGAAAAATTACACTTGTAACTGGACCAATATTAGGAATAAAGTTAAGTAGTCCTGCTAGTAATGCATGAACTAATACTAATCTAATTTGTAAAAACCATAGTCCTAATCCACTTAGTGTTCCAATAAATAAACAATTTACAATGATCCCTATTAACCAATTTCCTAAAGCATTTTCGGAAAGTGTCAAAATTTCATCTCCACGTTGTCGATAAAATGATGGAAAAAGCTTTAAGAATATACAACGGTATCTATGAGGATTTAAAATCATCATTATAGTTAATATAAAAATAAAAATAAGTTGTAAGATAATCGTCAAAGAATTAGAAAAAATTGTAAAAAAGTTTGAAAAAATATCTGTAAATAAAGGCTGTAACTGAGAAAATAAGTCATCTAGAGAAGGAGGTGATGGCATTAAAGATAGATAACCTTGATTCTCTAAGAGTAAAATTAAATAACTGCGTAGTTTTTCTCCAATATTAGGTAATAAACTTAGCAATTTTTGAAATTGATCGAAAAAGGGAGGAACTATTAACCAGCTAAATAAAATACTGGATATGGTGATTATAAAAATAATAATTAAAATTCCTAAAACTCTTGGAATTCTGATTTTTTCTAGCAATTTAATCAATCTATTTATAGCTGTAGCAAAAATAACAGCTGTAAATATTAACAACAACATATGTTTGATTTCCCATAAAATGTAACAAGAAATAACTAAACTGAATAACCCTATCCATTTACCAATATTCATGAAAATCAAATGTAATTTTTCTATCTAAAATAATGTTTTTTAATAATTATATATATTTATTACTTTAATCATTATAGGTTTCATATAGATAAAGTTATATATTGTACATAATAAAAATAATATTAGTTTTTAAGTAGTTTTTTAACTCACTAAAAATTATAAAACTAATCAAAACTTGTATAAGTTGTATATGTATATGTTTTATGTACTAAATAGCTTCTATAAAATATTGAGTTATTTTCTGACTAAATATTTTTATGAAAGTTATCTGTTAAGGTCTGATAAATTTATGATTATATTTTCATTTATTTAAAAATCTAGATGTTATACAAATTATTTATTAATCATAATTTATTGCCGAGATATATTTTAAGTTGATAAGATTTATTGAACATAATATTGTTATCATAACCATACATTTAATATACAATTCTTGAGATAGTTTTAATAAACTCAGGCTATTTTAAACATCAATAAGCAATAATTGCGATACACTATCCTGAGTGTACAAAAAATAATGAGACATAGCTTTATAGAAACAATTAACATTAACTATTATAAAAAAACGTTTATGATTGATATTAAAGCTGTAATTTTGGCAGGTGGATATGGAACCAGAATTAAACACTTAATTTCTGATATTCCCAAGCCAATGTTTCGAGTCGCGGATAGGCCATTCATAGAGTGGATTATTTTTCATATTAGACAACAAGGCATTAATAAGGGCATTATATCAACTGGTTATTTAGGAGAGGTTATCGAGGAATATTTTAATAAATGTAAAATAAGCGGAATCAATATCAATTGCTGTCAGGAGAAAACACGATTAGGAACAGCAGGAGGTTTTATACATGCCGTTAAACAAAGTAATTTACATCCTGAAGCATGGTTAGTCATGAATGGTGATTCTCTAGTAGCAAATAATTTTGAAAAGTTAGTTAGCTATTTAGACGATCAAGAAGTAGGATGTGTCATATTAGGAATATCTGTAGATGACACTTCTCGCTATGGCTCTCTGGTTTGTGATAATTCGAATAATCTACTTCATTTCTCGGAGAAAGAACATGGTCAGGGATGTATTAATGGTGGAATATATATATTTCGTCATAGAATCTTAGAATATTTTCCTTCAAAATATCCTCTTAGCTTTGAGTATGATGTTTTTCCAACATTATTACAACAAAATATTAAAATTAAAGTTTGTGAGGTTCAATCTCCATTTTTAGATATTGGAACTCCAGAAACTTTAACACAAGCTGAAAAATTTATTAAAGAAAACTTTACTAATTTAATTAAACCATGCTGATTGCACGTGCCCCTGTTAGAATAAGCTTTTTTGGAGGAGGAACAGATTATCCTGAACATTTTCTTCGCCATGGAGGAGCTGTTTTATCAACAGCAATTGATAAATTTTCATATGTAACTGCAAGTCCTTTTCCCAGTCATCTTTTTGATTATTTGGTTCGCATATCCTATCGTAAAGTTGAGTTGGTTAAAACAATTGATGATGTCGAACATAAAGTATTCCGCGAATGCTTAAAATTTTGCAATTTGGAGAAGGATATTGAATTACATAATGTAGCAGACTTACCTGCTTTTACAGGACTTGGCTCATCGTCAGCTTTTACTGTATCTTTATTGCAAGCGTTGCATAATTTTAAGGGAGAATTTATTAAACCTTTAGATCTAGCTTATGAAGCAATTTATGTAGAACGTCATTTAGTCAAAGATAATGTAGGATGTCAAGATCAATTAATGTCTGCAGTAGGGGGATTTAATCTAGTAGAATTTAGAACAGAAGAAAATATCATTGTTAACCGAGTAGATATTTCTCCTCAAAGATTAGCTGAATTTGAGTCTCATATTTTTATTGTATTTACTGGTATTAAAAGACGTGCTTCTCAAGTAGTAGAGAAACAACTTAGGCGAGTAGAAGATAATCTCGAAACTCTTAAGAAGATGCGTAAAATGGTTGATCAAGGCTGGGACATTCTTACTAGTAATGAGTCATTTTCAAAATTTGGTGAATTGTTACATGATGCTTGGATAGCTAAAAGAAGTTTAGATCAGGGTATTTCGAATCCAGAAATAGATTATCTGTATGAACTTGGACGGGAAAATGGAGCTTGGGGCGGTAAACTCCTAGGGGCAGGAGCAGGTGGGTTCCTATTGTTTTTTGCATCACCTGAAGTTCATCCGAAACTAGAGCAAGTTTTCAAAAATCATCAGATACTTTCTGTTAAAATCAATTCACCAGGTTCTCAGGTTATTTTTTCATAAATTCATAATATATTGTATGAAAAAGAAATAATTAATAGTTTTTATATGTTGTTTTAGTGGACCTTTATTAAAGGTGATTATTGATATATCTATTAGCGGCTTAAATCTAAATAAAGCTTATTCCAAACTAGAAAGAAGAACCTAAATTAAACAATTAATCTTGGTTAATAATATCTTTCTGACTATAAATTAATTTGTCAGATAGGATAATCATTCAATTATTTTGAAATAGTCTATATTACTAATATTTGCCTACTTACTCTAATTCAAAATTAATTATTTTAAGCAATTCTGGTTCATAAAGTATTAAAAGTTATATGGTAGTCAATATTAACCTTAAAATGAGTATTGATTTATTTTTTTCTAGTATTTTCAGAAAATAAGTCTTATTCTATGAGATTTAGACACAACATAATATCAATGATATAGACATAAAATTTAGTTTTTAAAGAGTTGCAAGTAACGAAGAAGTTGTGTTTACTCTGCTTTCTATATTTATTTAATCATCTTAATCTGTAAAATTAATTAGAAATAATGATGCAGTTTGGTTAAAAATTATATGTAAATATTTCTATGAGTACATTTTAAAAATATTAGCAGAATTTATTTTTAATAAAAAAGAAAGTAATCTTGAGAATAACTAGCATACTCATAACCATATAGAATGAAGTAATCTAAAACAATAATTAATTATATGCTTGAATTTATTAATATTCATCGTATTAAGAATTTTTTAATTGCTATCGTTGCTATTATTCTTGGAGTAACTATATTTCTTGGTTTTCAGACCCAGACAAATTCTTTTTCTTTAGAATTTCAAGCTAAGCAAGCTATTTCTATGAATGCTGCAATGATGAATAATAAACCAACAGTATTAGAGTTCTACTCTACATGGTGTACAAGTTGTAAAGCAATGTCTTCAAATTTAGCTAAATTTAAGGAAGAATATTCTAAAACTATTAATTTTGTTATGCTCAATGTAGATAACAATAAATGGTTACCTGATATTCTTCATTATCAAATTAATGGTATTCCGTATTTTGTTTTTATGGATTATCAGAATAATATAGTTGCTCAAACAATTGGGGAACAACCTTTTGACGTTATGAAGGCCAATTTAGAGGCTTTAGATAAAAATAAAAAATTACCTTACACCTATATAACTGGTAAAAACTCTAATTTTTCCGCTACCATACAAACTTCTTCAGATAGCCCTTTAAGTCATGGTTATAAGCCTTCAAATCAATCATTAAAATAATCTTTTTTTATTTTGTGCTACTATACTTTTACGAACTGCTGTTTTGGTGACTGCCAAAAGAGTTTTTTGACTATGCTCTAAATTTAAGGGATTTAATTTAGATATTGTAGAAGTAAACCAAGCTTAGACTTGGAAACAGAATCGATAATCAATTAATGCCCACCTGGTTTTCCAGGTCATAAACTGAGGTAAAACGATACGGCAGTTCTTAAAAACATCTGTATTATAAAAAATATAGATAAAATGAAAATTATTTAACAAATCTAATTTAAATAATTGGAGATATTATATTATTAGCAATAATATTTTTCTTAATTTGATAAAAATAAATTAGCTTTTATAAGTTATAGACTTAGTTGTTGAAGGATATATAAATCCTGTGATAGCTTTTTAAATAACCATCCCAGGATTTATATATATTATTCGTAGTTAACGATCCACCGAACCCATAATGACATCAATACTACCTAAGATTGCCATAATATCAGCTACTTTTACTCCTTTAAGTAAATGAGGTAGAATCTGCAAATTATTGAAGTCAGGAGCACGAATTTTCCAGCGCCATGGGAAAACATCATTATTACCAATAATAAAGATTCCTAATTCTCCTTTTCCACTTTCTAGGCGAACATAATGTTCACCAGATGGAATTTTAAATGTAGGAGCAACTTTCTTGGCTATGTATTGATAGTCGAAATCGTCCCATTGAGACTTTTTCCCTTCTATCATACGCTTCGCCTCTAAATTTTCATAAGGTCCTCCTGGAATACCCTTAAGAGCTTGACAGATGATTTTAGCTGATTCACGCATTTCTTTAATACGAACAAAATAGCGAGCTAAGCAATCTCCTTCTGTCTCCCACTGTATATCCCAGTCAAAGTCATCATAACATTCATAATGATCAACTTTTCGGAGATCCCACTTTACGCCAGAGCCACGCAGCATAGGACCAGATAGCCCCCAGTTGATAGCTTCCTCTCGAGTAATCTTTCCTATTCCTTCTATACGACGTCGGAAAATAGGATTATTAGTAATTAACTTTTCATACTCATCCACTTTAGTTTTAAAGTGATTGCAGAAGTCCTCACACTTGTCGATCCAACCATATGGTAAATCAACTGCTACTCCTCCAATACGAAAGTAATTATTATTAATTAATCTCATTCCCGAAGCTGCTTCCCAAAGATCGTAAATCATTTCACGTTCTCGGAAAATATAGAAAAAAGGAGTCGTTGCACCCACATCTGCTAAGAAAGGGCCTAACCACAATAAATGGTTAGCAATACGATTCAATTCCAACATGATGACCCGAATATATTGGGCACGTTTTGGAACTTGAATATTTGCCAGTTTTTCTGGCGCATTTACAGTAATCGCCTCATTAAACATTCCAGCCGCATAATCCCAACGACTTACATAAGGAACGTACATAATATTGGTACGATTTTCTGCAATTTTCTCCATCCCACGGTGAAGATACCCAATAACAGGTTCACAGTCTACTACATCTTCCCCGTCTAGGGTAACGATCAGACGTAGTACCCCATGCATTGAGGGATGATGTGGCCCCATGTTTATTACCATGGGTTCGGTTCTAGTTTCGATTTTTGACATAGAGTGGCCAGTTGATCGTCATCATCTATTCTAGAATAACAGGGCAGCTTTCACATAGCTTTACAATAAAAATTGTCTCTACAAATTAAGAATAATTTTAGTAAACAAAAGATTAGTCATGAAAACAGTAAACTAATCAAACGGTAAATTACTAGTCATTGACTATTAATCTTAGAACTATTTATATTAGTCTAGATAATTAAACGCTAATTTGAAAATCAATGTAGATGTATCTTTTGGAAGACAATTATTAAATTACTGAAATAATATTATTGTACACTCGATATACAATAGAAATATGTTGTGGTTAGAAAATTTAAGTGACTATAATCAAGACCAGATTAAGTCAAAAGTAACTTTTTTGTTTAGCTATATAAAATAACACTATTTGACTTAATCATAACTCTTAGTATTTTTCGAATGTTATTTAAATTTAATAATTATTTTTCATATCTTTTCAACATAATTTGAACTTTTGTGTTAACGTTCGATACATAATAATTTTCAGGTTTCTTATAATGTAAATCTGGTGATCATAACTTATGCGCATCAGTCTATTAGAGCAAATATTACGTAAAATTAAGACGAAACGGCGGGATTTAATAAATATAAGTCAAAAAACTCC
This sequence comes from cyanobacterium endosymbiont of Braarudosphaera bigelowii, assembly GCF_020885515.1. Taxonomy (NCBI): domain Bacteria; kingdom Bacillati; phylum Cyanobacteriota; class Cyanophyceae; order Chroococcales; family Aphanothecaceae; genus Candidatus Atelocyanobacterium; species Candidatus Atelocyanobacterium thalassae. Next base: position 217,997 of record NZ_AP024987.1, read on the forward strand.
AAAGAAAGTCAATAGATGGATGAAATGGCTTTCTCCTGGCTTATTAATTAAGCGCTGGCTATTTATTAGTTCTACAGGTGTATTGCTAATAGTTTTGGGGTTGGCTACTTGGAGCAAGTTAACACCAGTCAACAGATTACTAGAATTAATTTCTCAACTGCTCGAAAACATTACGACTCGTGTTCCTAATTATATATCTGGTCCAGGAGCTTTTTTGTTAGGAATATTCTTACTTTTATGGGGACAAAATCGTACTTTAGTCTCTATTACTGAGGCCTTTTCTGACGGAGATCAGGAATTAGTTGATCGTCTTTTAAATCATAGGCGTTTAAATCGTGGACCAAAAATCGTAACAATTGGTGGAGGTACGGGATTATCTACTTTATTAAGAGGTTTAAAGCAGTATAGTGCAAATATTACAGCTATTGTTACAGTAGCTGATGATGGTGGTTCTTCAGGAAGATTAAGAGAGGAGATAGGAGTTTTACCTCCTGGTGATATTCGTAATTGTATGACTGCTTTGGCTGATGAAGAAAAACTATTAACAGAATTATTTCAATATCGTTTTCAAGCAGGTGATGGTCTTACTGGTCATAGCTTTGGTAATTTATTCTTAACAGCTATGACAGCAATTACAGGAAAAGATTTTGAAAGAGCAATTGCTGCAAGTTCTAAAGTATTAGCAATACGAGGTAAAGTATTACCAGCAACTTTAAGCGATGTTCGTTTGTGGGCAAAGTTAGATGATGGCCGTTTTATAGAAGGTGAGTCTCACATAACAGAAGCTGGTGGGAATATTATCCAGATTGGTTGCTTCCCCTCTAATCCACCTGCCCTACCTGCTGCATTACAGGCAATTAAAGAAGCAAATTACATAATAATAGGTCCTGGTAGTCTATATACTAGTGTCATCCCCAATCTTTTAGTCCCAGAAATTAGAGAAGCTTTGAAAAAAGCCAAAATTCCTCGAATCTATGTTAGTAATATTATGACTCAACCTGGCGAGACTGAAGGATACACAGTATCAGATCATATAAAAGCTATCGAGCAGGTTTGTGGGCAGAGAATATTTGATGCAGTTTTAGTACAACGTGTTCCTCCTTCTTCTCCTGCTTTAAAGCATTATGCTCTAGAAAACTGTCATCCTGTCTTACTAGATAAAGAAAGCGTAAAAGGATTAGGCTATCGTATAGTTTTAGCCAATGTTATGGATGAAGATTCAACAACAATTAAGATTAGCCATCATCCTCAACGCTTAGCAAGAGTTTTGTTACGTTGGTATGGAAAGAATTAAGATAACATTAAAATCATAGTCTATCAATATTTGGTAACTATAAAAAAATATCAACAACTGACTTTCTAATTTAAATAGATACTATAAATTATTTCACCATAATTTGTAATACCTATTTCATAAACTATAATTAAAAATTAAGAAAGAATGAAAAACCAATTATCGCAAGTGATAAGACGAATTTATTCTTAAAATATTACAAATATTAATAATATGACATCGAAACGAGATAATCCCTTTTTCAGTCTCGAATATCAGACCACTTTAGAAGACTTAGGGAGTGAATACTATGATGAAGTAGATGCAGCTAAATTTCCACAACACATTCTGAAGTTTCGTAATAATGATTTGTTAAAGCATCTAGGGCTAGCATCACAAGATGTAGATGACATACATTTTATTGAGGCATTTGGAAAGTTTAAAAAGATACGTCCTTTCCTGGCATTATCTTATCATGGTTATCAATTTGGAGAGTACAATCCTTTCTTAGGTGACGGAAGAGGATTTTTGTATGGACAAGTTAAGGGGATAAATGGTCAAGTATATGATTTTGGAACGAAAGGATCTGGAAAAACACCTTATTCTCGAGGTGGTGATGGAAAATTGACTCTCAAAGGAGGAATAAGAGAAGTTCTCGCAGCAGAAATATTGCATAGAATTGGAGTTAAAACATCCCGATGTTTAAGTTTAATTGAAACAGGAGAAAAATTATGGAGAGGAGATGAGCCTTCTCCTACTCGCTCTTCGGTAATGGTTAGAATGAGTCGTTCTCATATTCGCTTTGGGACTTTTGAGCGTCTATATCATCTTAAAAGGCCTGACCTAATAAAGAAATTGTTAGATGTTGTGATTAATGTTTACTATCCAGAAATCGCTTTAGATAGCGATCGCTATGGTCTATTTTACGAAGAATTAGTAAAGAGAAGTGCCCAGTTAGTTGCGCATTGGATGGCTGCAGGATTCTGTCATGGGGTACTTAACACAGATAATATGTCTATTATTGGCGAAAGCTTTGATTATGGACCTTATGCATTTATCAACACATATGATCCATGTTTTACATCTGCCTATTTTGATCATGGTCGACGTTATAGTTATGGTAATCAACCTTTAATGATTCGTACTAACCTAGAAATGTTACAGTTACCATTAATGAGTGTTATATCTCCCAAAGTGTTAGAGACAGGTATAAGTCAGTTTAGTTACCATTATGAAAATGCATATCGTAAGGCAATATTTAGTAAATTAGGTCTAACAAAAAACGTTCATCAAGAAAGTGGACTTTTAGAAGCAACAATAGATGTATTACGGACAAGCCAAATTAATTATCATCAATTTTTTATTTACTTGATTGATAATATAAATAAAAGTTGGTGGAAAGAGCCGTCTAATATATTAGAGAAAATTAAATTGCCCGCAGCAAATTGGGTAAACTGGAAAAGGATATATAATAAATCTTTAAATGAATATTCTTCAGATCAGGTCAATAATATTATTAACAATTTAAATCAGTTTAATATTAAAACTCCTTTGCTTAAGTCCAAGATGGAATCATTATGGGATTCCATAGCTTCTCATGACGATTGGGAACCCTTTTATCAGTTAATAAAAGATACTAAATAACAATAATCAAATAAAGCATTTATAATTCAATGCTTGATATCTATCAATATATGTAGTGTAACAACAGATATTGACTGTTTAAATTTAGAGGACATTAATGATAATTAAAATTGATAATATGACTTATGAGATTTAGAATATAATTCACCAGATGTTTATATAAAAATTCGTGATTAATTCTAGTATTTCTCAAAATCTACTAAAAACGCCTATATACGACTTTATTATTGAAGAAAAAGCCAAAATGATAAATTTTTTTGGTTGGCATATGCCTATTCAATTCGATGGCATTCAAGTAGAACATAATGCTGTTAGAAATAATGTTGGCATATTTGATATTTCTCATATGGGTAAGCTTTTAATAGAAGGAGATGAGCTGGTTTCTTTACTACAATTTCTCGTCCCATCAGATATTAAGCGATTAACTTCCGGAAAAGCACAATATACAACATTTTTAAATCACAATGGCGGAATAATAGACGATATTATTATTTATTATCAAAACTCCAAAAAAGTCATAATCATAACTAATTCATCTACAAAAGATAAAGATATAGAATGGATTAAATCACATACTATGTCTACTCCGATTAAAGTGACAGATTTATCTGAAGAAAAAGTTTTATTGGCAATTCAAGGGCCGCAAGCTTTAAAAAAGTTACAGCTATTTGCTGATAGTGACATAGCAAAATTATCTTTTTTTGGACATATAGAAACTAAAATACTAGGATATCCTGCTTTTGTCTCTCGTACAGGATATACCGGTGAAGATGGTTTTGAAATAATGGTTTCCAATGAAGTAGGAAGAAAATTATGGAAAGTATTTACTAATGAAAAAGTTATACCTTGTGGACTGGGAGCTAGGGATACTTTGCGTCTAGAGGCATCTATGTGTTTGTATGGTCAAGACATTAATGATAGTACTACTCCTTTAGAAGCTGGTTTAAATAATTTTGTACATTTAGATAGTAAAGATAATTTCATTGGACGAGAAGTATTAGAACAACAAACTAGGGAAGGAGTTAGTAAATTATTGGTAGTATTAGAAATGGAAGGAAAACAAATTGCTCGGCGTGGATATAATATTTTTTCGAATGGTAAATGTATAAGTACGATAACTAGCGGGACATTTATTCCGACAACAAAGAAGGCTTTATCATTTGCCTATCTTCCTATCCATTTGAGTCAAGCAGGAACAGTAATTGATGTAGAAATAAGAAAAAAACTATATCCAGCAAAAGTTATAAAAAAAACATTTTATAAATCTAGAAAGAAAAAAAATAAGACATAACATATTATTTATCAAAATTATTTAATAGTTAAAGCTGACACTCATGTCATTAATTTACCATTTATGAAAAATTCTTATTTGCTCTGGCTAATTATTAGTATAAGTTTCTTTATCTTATTTGGATGTTCTAGCCTAAGACATTCACTTTATCAGTCTAATGCTTTGGATCTAGGTTGGTTTGATCAAACTTTTTATTTGATTAGTCAAGGAATTGAGCCTATTGTATCTTTTTCTGATAATCATATTTTAGGAGATCATGCGGCAATCATTTTATATCCTTTATCATTATTTTATGTAGTTTATCCAGATTTACATTGGCTATTAATTATTCAATCATTTGCTTTATCAATTACTATTTTACCTTTGTGGAAACTAGCTAAACAGGCTAATTTATCTGATAATTCATCTTTAATTGTTGTATTAATATATTTACTTTATCCACTAACTTTTAATGTTAATTTGTTCGATTTTCATACAGAAATTATTGCTTTACCTGCAATTGTATGGTCAATACTAGCAGCAAAATTAAATTTTAGATTACAATTTATGTTTTCGATTATATTAATTTTAAGCTGTAAGGCAGTGTTGTCATTAACAGTAACTGGAATAGGATTTTGGTTATTTTTTAATGAAAGAAAAAGAGAATATGGTATTTTTGCATTATTTACAGGGATAGTATGGTTTATATTAGCTACACAATTTATTATTCCTCAATTTAATAATGGTGAAGTCGCTGCTGTAGGAAGATATTCATTTTTAGGAAATTCGGTTTTTAGTATTGTTACTAATTTATTTACTAATCCAAAAATCATCTTTGATCATATTTGGAACTTACCAAATTTAGAATATATCTTTTTACTATTTATTCCTATAATTTGGTATTTAAATCTTCATCATTTTAATGTTTTAATACCTGCTATTCCTAGCTTACTCTTAAATTTACTAACAGACTATCAGCCACAAAAAGATTTAATTCATCAATATTCTGTTCCCATAATACCCTTCCTATTATTGTTAGTTATTACTTCTATGCAATATAAGAAAAAGATAGCTATCTTTACTAGATATACCTTAATTTGGTCATTGTTTAGTTTTCTTGCATTAGCAAAATATGACTTCTTTATTTCTAAATATACCAAACAAATGGGAAGCTTATCAGCTATGAAAGAAGCTATAGAGCTAATACCCCCGGAGGTAAAAGTTTTGACATCTCCTCAGTTTGCACCTCATTTAAGCCATCGCTCTATTATAAAATTAGCTATTAATGATCAAAAACCTATTGATATTGATAATTTTGATAACATATTATTAAATATGCGTTATCCAGGCTGGAGAAACTCTAGATATACGATTGATGACTTAGTAAAAGAACTAAAAAATAATTTGAATTTCAAACTAGAATATAGCCATAAAGATGTAGTTTTATTTAAAAATTTAAGCAATTCAAAAATTTAATTTATATTAGTAAAATTTATCTATCTCATTGATCATGTTATACTAAGCTGATCTTAATTATAAAGATGATGAAACCTCTATTTATTGTTTTGGAAGGTATTGATAAATCTGGAAAAACTACACAAGCAGAACTTCTCAAAAATTATTTAATTGAACATGGAAATTTAGCAGTTATTAGCTCAGAACCTACAAATAGTAGTATAGGAAAATTGATTAGAGAAGGAATGCAAAATCAATTATTTTCTATTGAAGATAGAATAAAATTTGATGAACAAATGGCTTATTTATTTGCCGCAGATAGACACTATCACTTATATAATGATATTGATGGAGTCTTTAAACTAATTCAACAAAATAACTATACTGTAATTTCTACTCGTTACTATTTTTCATCTCTTGCATATAATAGTAATAATCCAGAAGAAATTGATTTTGTCTATCAATTAAATCAAAAATTTCCCAATCCTGATTTGGTAATCTATATAGATGTTCCACTAGATGTTGCTTTATCGCGTCTTAAAAATTCTACGTTTCAAGAAATATACGAAACTAAAGATAAGTTAGATAAAGTAAGGAAAAATTATCAAACTATCTTTAATAATTATAAAGGTAATCTTTTAAAGATTAATGGCAAAAATTCTATCGATAATGTTCATAAAGATATTATTCATAATTTAATAAAACAAGTTTAGTTATTTCCGAACAATCGTTAATAATCACATGTATTAATTACTTAAGTCTAAAAAATAATATATAAATTACTAAAAAATATTAGCTTATTTTTTATTATTTAAAGTTTTCTTATTAAAGAATAATGTCAAGTATTAATATGTGAGGTTAACACATAAGTCTGATAAGTATTAATGTTTATACTGGCTATTAGTTCAAATTTCGGCATAAAAATTATAGTAATCAAATTTTAGTCGTTTAAACCTTTGAGGTATTTATAAAAATTATTTCTCAAATATTAGTGAAAATGCGTTAAGCTATTTTAAATTTAGTACTATTTTATTAGAAATTTTAAAAATCGTGTTTATAAGCATTGTTATTCCGACTTATAATCGTAAACCAATTTTAGAAAAATGTCTTTATGCATTAGAACAACAAAAATTTACTGATACTAAAATTAATACTTATGAAATAGTTCTCGTGGATGATGGCTCTACAGATGGAACTTTGCAATGGTTAGACGAAAATAGACATGATTTTCCCAATGTCCATTATTTTGCTCAAGATCATCTCGGCCCTGCATCAGCAAGAAATTTAGGTATAGAAAAAGCAAGGGGAAATATAATAATTTTTATTGATAGTGACCTAGTCGTGACTGAGTCGTTTTTACAATCTCATGCGAATGCATTAATAGAAGGCGAAAAAAAATTAGGCAGTGATTGTTTATTCACGTATGGTGCGGTTATTAACACATGTAATTTTGAGAATCCAACTTCAGAAACTTATAAAGTGACTGACTTTTCTGCTGCTTTCTTTGCCACTGGCAATGTAGCAATTTCTCGGGTATGGCTAGAAAAAGCAGGATTATTTGATACAAATTTTAAACAATATGGATGGGAAGATTTAGAATTAGGCGTAAGATTAAAGAAATTAGGATTACAGTTGATTAAATGTCCTGAAGCGGTTGGATATCATTGGCATCCGGCTTTTAATTTAAAACAAGTTCCTAATCTAATCAATCAAGAAATTCAGAGAGGTAAAATGGGAATTTTATTTTATAAAAAGCATCCTACTTTTGAAGTTCGTCTCATGATTCAAATGACATGGTTTCATAAGACTTTATGGGGAATGCTATCTTTAGGTGGAATTCTAAACGAAAAAACTCTATCACCTCTTCTACAGTGGTTAATTAATCATGGAAAACCACAAATAGCACTGGAAATCGCTCGTATTTTCCTTAACTGGTATAATGTAAAAGCTGTATACAAGGCCTATAAGGATATATAGTAAAAAAATTTCTTGCTTCTATTATATGAGTAATTTCTACTGATTAGATAACTTACATTAAAAAAATTAAATTAATATTCTAAGAAACTATAAAGGCTACTAATCTTAACTACTTAATTATTTTTTATAGAACTAGGCCATTAATCATATCTTATGCAAGTTACTTTAACTTAAATTATTAATGGCTTAGTTCTATAAAAAAAGACTCATGGCGTAAATATAGGAACTCTTCCTATCAAGAAACTAAATTAATTGTTTTTTTCTAGCTCATTAAGTTTCAATATAATTCTACTAGATTGACTGACTTTATCCATAATTTTTTTAGCCCTTATAGTTACAGAGGAAGGTAAACCAGCTAATTTGGCAACTTCAATTCCGTAAGATTTACTAGCTCCTCCTGGGCGAATTTGATGTAAAAAGATAAGACTATTTGGCTTTTCCTCAACTATAGTTTGAAAATTAGCTATTTTAGGGACTTGAGAAGCCAATTCGTTTAATTCATGATAATGAGTAGCAAATATAGTTTTTCCTTTAATTTCTTTGCTTAAATATTCTGCTATTGCCCAAGCTATAGAAAGCCCATCAAAAGTTGATGTTCCCCTACCAACTTCATCTAATAAAATTAATGACTGTTCTGTCGCATGGTTAAGGATGTTGGCAGTCTCATTCATTTCTACCATAAAAGTTGATTGTCCAGTCGCTAAATCATCTACTGCTCCTACACGTGTAAAAATACGATCAGTAATACCTAATTTTGCAGAGGCTGCTGGAACAAAGCTTCCAGCTTGTGCTAGTAATTGAATAATTCCTATTTGTCTTAAGTAACAACTCTTTCCACTAGAGTTTGGACCTGTTAAGATAATTAAGTTTGGTTCTTCTAGTATTTTTTCAGAGCTTTCAAGAGCAACTGAATTAGGTACAAAAGAGCCAAATGGTAGTAACGCTTCAACTACTGGATGTCTACCATCAGTAATTTTCAACGATTGACTTTGTAAAATTTGAGGTCGGCAATAATCCTTGTTTACGGCAGTGGTTGCAAAACTTAATAAAATATCAATAGCTGCTATAGATTTGGCAATTTGGCAAATTGTATGGCTTTCTTTGGCTACTTCTGAACGTAGCTTTATAAAAATTTCGTATTCAAGTTTCTCAACGTTTTTTTGTGCACTTAAAATACGTACTTCTCGCTCTTTTAATTCAGGAGTAATAAAACGTTCTTCGTTAGCTAATGTTTGTTTTCTAATGAAATAATCTGGAACTTGCCCTGATTTACTGAGAGGCAAGCTTAGATAAAAACCAAAAGATTTACTGTAGCCAACTTTAAGAGTACTAATCCCTGTCTTTTGTTTTTCTCTTAATTCTAAATTAGATAACCATTTATAATCATCTTCTATCTGTCTTCTCATACCATCTAAGTCTGTATTAACTCCATCTTTAATAATTCCTCCTTCTTTTAGTTTTATAGGGAGAGACTCTGTTAAATGATTATGAATATATATACCTAACTCCTCTAATCTTTTAGGCATATTTTGTAAAGCTTTGAAATAAAAGGACTTACCTCGACTCGCGAATTGTGATATGTCTTTTAATTTTAATAGTGAATTAGCTAGATAAGATAAATGTCTCGCATTTGCTGTCTCTGAAGTTATTTTGGTACTAATTCTTTCTAGATCATGTATGCTAGCTAACAATTGCTTAAGATCGTGTCTTAATTCAACGTTTTCTACTAATTCTTCAACGGTATTATGTCTTTCAATAATTGTTTCAATATCTAATAAAGGCTCTATTAACCAGCGCTGTAAATTACGAGCACCCATAGCAGTCTTAGGTTTTTGAATAATTGACAATAAAGAACCTTTAAAGGCAGAATCTTTAATAGTTTTCATTATTTCTAAATTACGGCGTGTTTGATAATCTATAATGAGAAAATCATTTAAATTATAGTTTTTAGGTAATTGTAATGTGAGCTGTTGACCAATCTGAGTGTCTTCTATATATTTCAATAATCCTCCTGCAGCACTGACGGCTAAAGGCAAATTATGGCAGCCCATTCCTTCTATAGAGTTAACATTGAAAATACTTAGAAGTTTTTCTTTTGCGATATCTAAATCAAAAGTTGTTTTTGCTCTTAAGGAATAGCAAAAACAATCTGGTAAAGTATCTATAAATGACAAAGATTTTTCTCCAGGACGCATTACCTTACCAGAATCTACAATATTTACTGAAACAATAATTTCAGCTGGTTGTAGTCTAAGTAATTCTGAGTTAAGATTAGATAATTCTGTATTTTGAGTAGTATAGAATTCCCCTGTAGATACGTCTGCATAAGCAAGACCCCATGAATTGCCTTTTACTATTAATGCTACTAAAAAATTATTATTTTCTGGTATTAATAATTCATCATCCATCAAAGTTCCTGGAGTTAATAATTTAGTTACACGTCTTTCTACCATCCGTCCTTGAGCAAATGCTTTTGAAGAATCTTCTACTTGATCACAAATTGCTATAGAATACCCCTTATCTATCAATAGTTTAGCGTAACGATCTAGTGAGTGATGGGGGAAACCTGTTAATGCAATTCTTCCAACTTTTTTCCCTGCTTCTTTACTAGTTAGAACAGTTCCAGCTTCTTTAGAAACAGTTACAGCATCTTGAAAAAAACATTCAAAAAAATCCCCTACTCTGTATAGCAGTAGCGCATAAGAATACTCTCTCTTGATATTTACATAATGTTGATACATTGGGGTTAAGTTGTCAAAATTTAGAAGACGATAGTCATTATGGGGAGATTTAATTTCTGCTCTTGAATTATTCATAACATGTTTTAATAGACTTTAATAAATTTAGGACGAATTTGCCTAGAGTATACTAACAATAATAGTGTACAGGATACATTGCACAAGCTACTATTTTAGCATAAGATTAACTAACTATTAATATGCGCTTGTAAAGTGCAGAACTTTATACATCTTCCTCGTAATCCAAAAAGAAAGAAGATTGTTTAAATTTTAGTTGTTCTCTCTGCAAAATTTTTAGATATTTGCTATTAGAATGTACTAGTAATAAAATTAGATAAACAATTATAATATATTGAGAACTTAAATCTGAAGAATTAGTAATTAAAATATCCTTCAATAAATATAGAGAAAGAAATTATGACAGATGAAAAACAACAAATAGAAATAAATCAAGAAACTTCTAAAGTAGAAGAAGCATACAACTCTTCTACTAAAGTTGAAACAAATGGACAAGTCGAAACATCTTCATCAACGAATAAAGACTTGATGGTCGGTGAAGATGTTGAATTAGTAGATTCTGAAGCAGAGTTAGAAAAAAATTTGGTTTCTGACTTAACTGAAAAAATAAATGATCTAGAAGCTAAGTTGCAAGAGCATAACCAACAGTATGAAACTCTTAATAACAATCATCTTCGAGTTAATGCAGAATTTGATAATTACCGAAAACGTTCAATAAAAGAAAAAGAAGATTTAGAAATTAAGGTTAAGTGTAAGACGATTAGTGAATTATTATCTGTTGTAGATAATTTTGAACGTGCTCGTAATTCGATTAACCCAACAAATGATGGAGAAGCAACAATACATAAAAGTTATCAAGGAGTATACAAAACACTAGTAGATAGTCTTAAACGTTTAGGTGTCGGACCTATGCGCCCTGAAGGAGAAATTTTTAATCCTTTGTATCATGAAGCTATGTTACGAGAATATACTAATGAATATCCAGAAGGAACTATTATTCAGGAGTTGATGCGTGGTTATATGCTAGGTGAACAAGTGTTAAGGCACTCAATGGTGAAAGTTGCCGCACCTCAAACTTCTGACTCTCTAGATCAGAAAGAAAATTTAGTTACAGACAAAAAAGATGTAGAAAAATAGGGTAGTTAAACTCATTTTATATAGAAACTAAAACATATGTTCTAATTTCTATATAAAATGAGTTTAGCTGAAGTAAAATGCTATTTATTGTTAAAAATTTTACACATTTTTAAAGCTATGTTGGTGTCTTGGTGGCCTTAAAGTCGCAGAACGATTGATAGGTCCCAAAATTTGATTAAGTTGACGCAATTGTTCAGGAGTACCCATGCAAATAAGTAAATCTCCTGCCATTAATTCTGTCTCTCCTGTCGGTCCACCTAATAATGCACCATCAGAACGCCGAATGGCTAAAACTAATGAACCTGATTGAAGCCTAAGCCTTGCCTCACTCAAAGTTTGTCCCACACAGGGACAATATTTAGGATCAACAAGAAACTCTTCCATATAAAATGTGCGATCACTACCAGTTAGGATACCATCTACAAAATCCATAACTTGAGGCCTTAATGCAGCTGAAGCAAGTCTTTTTCCTCCCGTAATGTAAGGTGAAACAACAGCATCAGCTCCAGCTCTTTGTAGTTTAAGAACTGCTTCTTCTGTACTAGCTCTAGCAATTGCTCTAATTTTTGGGTTTAAAGTTTTTGCAGAAAGTACAGTATAAAGATTTTCTGCATCAGAGGTTAAGGCAGAGACTAAACATACAGCTTTCTCTATCTTGGCGTTTACTAGGCATTCATCAAGAGTAGCATCTCCTTGGATTACGACATAGCCTAATTGTTTTGCTTCTTCCACTTGTTCAGGTCGAGAATCAATAATAACAAAAGGAACTTCTTCTGCAGTAAACTCTAATGCAACTTGACGAGCAGTACGTCCATAGCCACAAACAATACAGTGATGTTCTAAAGTATCTATCAAACGCTTCTCCTGTCTTTGTCGAATTCCTTCCTGAAAATAACCTTGAATTAAGGCTTCTGTTAAACGATTAACAATATAACCAATTGTAATAACCCCCATCGAAATAAGAACGATAGTAAAAAGTTTAGAATTATCATCTAAAGGATGAACTTCTGAAAAGCCAACTGTTGAAAGGGTTATCATGGTCATATACGCTGCTTCTGTCAATGACCATCTCTCAATTAAGTAATACCAAATTGTTCCAGAAAGAAAAACTCCTCCTAAAGCAAATGCCCCGCCAATTAATTCCTTCCGTAATCGTTGATATTTTTCTTTAAAAGAATATAAAGCCATAAGAAACAACGAGAAATATAAACAGTTATTTCCGAAATATTTAATTAAATAATATTTAGAATAAAATTATCTAATATGTTAGTTTATCTCTCAAACAATTCTGAGAGTAGTAATAAGAACATCTATGTAGGGCTAAAATTATGACTATATATCAAGATCAACTACGGAGAGTAACATTGAATTTCTCTACTAAAATTATACGAATTCTATCGTGAGTAGCTTTTACATCTTTATCAGTTAATGTACGTTCATCAGAACGATAAAGTAAACTGAAAGCTAAATTTCTTTGTCCTTTCGGTACACTTTCTCCTCTATAATCATCAAACAATTCTATTCCTTTTAATAGGCCTCCTCCTACTTGTTTCATTTCTTTAATTAGTTCTGCCACAGAAATACCTAAAGAGACAAAAAAAGCTAAGTCTAATTCTATAGGCGGATAAGAGGAATAAGAGTTAAATGTAGGTGTTAAAAGAATTTCTTTGTTAAGAGTCTGCAGTAGAACTTCAAAATTTAGCTCAAATCCATACACGGTATTAATTAAATCTAATTCCTGACATAACTGTGGATGTAACTGCCCAAATATTCCTAAAAATTGATTGTTTAGCCATAAAGAAGCTGTACGTCCCGGATGTAACCTTTTATCTTGCTCGTAGGCTTTGTATTCAACTACGATTTTAAATTTTTTAAAAATGCTATCTAAAATACCTTTCGCTTCATACCAGGTCATAGGTACTAATTTCCCACTTGTTATCCAACGTCCTGCAGTAAGAAAGTTACCTCCCATGATGCCAGCTAAACTTTCTAATTCTTTATTTTGGCCTTCAATATTATAAAAAATTTTGCCAATTTCAAATCCATTTAGAGATTTATTGCCTTGGGATTGGTTATAAGCGAACGTACTAATTAAACCATCTAATAAATTATTTCTTAAAGCTGAATATTCTGTTAGTAAAGGATTTGCAAGAACTATATCAGCCTTTTCTGGCTTGACGAGAGAGTATTGTACTAATTCATGTAACCCAGCAGAGCGAAATGCTTCTCTAAGCTTACGTTGAATATAATATTCTTGAGAAAGTTTTCCAGGCTCCGTTTTGTAAGGTAACTCATCACAAAAATTTCCATATCCATAGATACGAGCTATTTCTTCTATTAGATCAATCTCTCTATGCAAATCTCGATAACGATAGGATGGAATAGTGACTAACCAAATGTTAGGTATGTTATTAGCTAAGCTTAAGTTACATCCTAAGTTGGTTAGAATATCATGTACTTCTTCCGAAGTTATAAAAGATTTCAGATCATTTTTCCAAACTGGTCCTAAAAGCTTATGAATACGTTCTAAACGTAAAGTTATTTGAGGAATATTAATCTGAGAACGATTATCGACTATATTTTGAGAAATTGGCACTCCTCCTGCTAATTCTTGAATTAGTTTAATAGCATTTTGACAAGCCACCTCCAATTCAAATTGATTAACCCCTCTTTCATATCTTATAGAAGCTTCGGTACGTAAGTTTTGACTTTTTGAAGAGTGACGAATAGTTACTTGATCAAATAAAGCAGTCTCTAGAAAAATATCTTTAGTTTGTTTATCAATTTCTGTTTCCTTTCCTCCCATGATTCCTGCTAGCGCAACAGGAATATTGTTAGAAGTAATTATTAAATTATTTCTATTTAACTTTTTGTTAGAACCATCTAGTGTCTCTAAAATCTCTTTATTGTTAGGAGAACGTACTCCAATAGTTAACTGAGTCTTATCTTCTGCATTTTTTTTTAATTTTTTTAAGTCAAAAGCATGCATAGGCTGGCCCCATTCCAGCAGGATTAAGTTAGTTATATCTACTATGTTGTTAATAGGATCAATTCCTGAAGCTCTAAGTTTTTGTTGTAACCACTGTGGGGAAGAAGTTACTGTTACATTTTCAATAATAGTTCCAATATAAATTGGACAGGCTTTAGTATCTTCAATTTCTATTTTTAAAGAATCATTGTTATGTTCAAAAATAAAATTTTTGACAGTTCTAGGAAAAGTAACTATATTTCCTGTCAAAGATGCTACTTCCCTAGCAATTCCTACCATACTCATTGCATCAGGACGATTAGCGGTAGGCATAATGCTTAAGATAGTATCGTCTAAACCTAATAAAGAAGAAACATTTTGCCCTATTTTTATAGTATCTTCTTCAAAAATATGAATTTCAGACGATTCTTTAGATAGTCCAATTTCCGATAAGGAACAAATCATACCTTCTGATTTAATTCCTTGTAATTCTATCGGTTGAATTTTTAAATCCATCTTAGGTAAATATGTTCCTAACGTAGCAACAGGGACATATTTACCAATCTCTACATTGGGCGCGCCACATATAATGTTCAGTAAACTTTCTGTCCCAATATCAACTTTGCAGATATTTAATTTTTGAGTATTCGGATGAGGTTGGCAATCTTTAATTAAACCAACTACAATTCCATTAGCCCATTCCTGACGGTCTTCACATTCATCTACCTCTAAACCTACAACTGTTAAGATATCAGCTAATTCTTCATGGGAAAAATTAAAATTTATTAGTTCCCGCAACCACTTAACGGATATTTTCATAATTTATTTTATTATCGTAATAAATTCAAACTCTAGTCTATCAAACAATCATATTGCTTGTTCGATATTCCTTTCCAGTATGTAAGACCTATTATTTTCTTTTAATTTAATAAATATTAATTACTTCAAATTAAATATCATTAACTTAAATAATATATTTCTAAGTTAATGATATATCTAAGATAGATTTAAAAATAAACTAAACATATATTTAGCTAAGTTTAAAATTTATTTATATTAGGGATTTTTGTCTTTTAGCCTCATATAGAATCAAAGCTGTAGTAATTGCTACATTTAACGATTCTACACTTTGTTCTAATGGAACTTTTATTATTTTATCTACCATATTAACTAAAGTTTGCGATAATCCAGAACCTTCATTACCTAATAAAATTATCGTAGGTTGAGTCAGATTTAAGTTCCAATAAGTTTCTTTAGCGCTTGGCGAAGTTGCAACTATATTTACACCTTGATGTTTATAGTTCATAACTATATCTTTTAAATTAGATGTAACTACCAAAGGTGCTTTAAACCAAGCACCAGCGGAAGCTCTTATGACTTTTGGATTATCAATATTTACACTATCGTTACTGAGCCAAATACTGTCAACATTTGTAGCAACAGCTGTACGAATGATAGTTCCTAAATTTCCTGGATCTTGTAATCTCTCTAAAATCAAGCCTAATTTCAGACTAGAAATTTTAGTTTGGTGGAAAGGTTTGAATAGTGCTGTAGCTATTACTCCATCAGGATTTATAGTAGTTGTAATACTTTTCAATACTTCTGGCGAAACAATTTCATAGCGTTCTGTAAGTCTAGAGGCTGTTTTCCACAACTCAAAATTTTGTATTTTCCACTTTTCAGTAGAAAGTAAGCTCACCAGGGAACAATTTTTTTCACAAGCTGTCATAAGCAGATGAGTTCCCTCGAAAAAAAATATTCCTTTTTCTCTTCGTTTCTTTACATTATGTAGTTCACGAATTTGCTTAATTAAGGGATTTTTAGTACTTGTAATCATTAAAGATATGAAAAATATTGGTTTGACTTTATACTAGATTTGTATTTAACTACAAAAATTTAATAGGTGCTAAAAATTTAATCTAGTTATCTAATAATTTTATTGGTTTTATGTAGTAATATTTACTATCTGATTAATCTTTGTTATGGACTAAGGACCAATTCTAGTTTTACTTTTCTATCTAAAAGCTAAATCCTATCTATGGGAATATTAACTTTTCAGAGTTTTTTGAACCAATGAAATTATACTGAGGATAATTTTAGAACCAGTACTAATTTTTTTTATAGTATAAAAAAATGTAGTTATACAGCTTGATTGCGTATCAAAATTTTATGACATCTTATATAGAAAAACAACAATCAGCTTTGGAAATCCAAGGTCAAAACTCTCTGAATGGCCAAGTTCGTGTAAGTGGTGCCAAAAATTCAGCTTTAGTTTTAATGGCCGGCTCGATTCTTTGCTCCGAGGATTGTCGTCTTAATAATATTCCTGCTTTGGTTGATATTGATCGTATGTCTCAAATTCTTACAGCCATTGGAGTAAAACTTAAAAAAGATGGAGATAGTATAGAGATCAATGCCCAAAATATAGGACAAAACAAAGCACCCTACGAATTAGTATCGCAACTTCGAGCTAGTTTTTTTGTAATTGGTCCTTTGTTAGCAAGACTAGGTAAGACTCGTGTTCCTTTGCCAGGAGGTTGCGCTATAGGTGCTAGGCCTGTAGATCTCCATGTACGAGGATTACAGGCTATGGGAGCGGATGTTCGGATCGAGCATGGGGTAGTTCATGCTTGTATTAGAAATAACAATAAAAAACTACAGGGAGCTAAAATATATTTAGATTATCCCAGTGTTGGCGCAACAGAAACAATTATGATGGCTGCAACTTTAGCAGAGGGAGAAACTACGATTGAGAATTGTGCACAGGAACCTGAAATTAGCGATTTAGCAAATTTTTGCCGTTCTATGGGAGCAAAAATAAGAGGTGATGGAACTAAACGAATTATCATATCGGGAGTAGACTATCTTCATAGTACTGAATATTGTGTAATTCCTGATCGTATCGAAGCAGGAACATTACTTATAGCAGGAGCCATTACTCAATCAGAGATCAGCTTATATCCTGTCTTTCCTGAACATTTAGCTTCTATTATCGCTAAGTTAAAAGAAGTTGGTCCCAGAGTCGTTGTTGAAGGAACAGACTCTGTAAGGTTAGTTCCTTGTCCTTTAAAAGCTACTAATTTGAAAACTCTTCCTTTTCCAGGCTTCCCTACAGATATGCAAGCTCAATTTATGGCTTTGCTTTGTGTTAGCGAAGGAAGTTCTGTAATTACAGAAACTGTCTTTGAAAATCGTCTACGTCATATAGCAGAGCTACAGCGTATGGGAGCAGATATCCGAGTTGAAGGTAATATTGCTGTAGTTCAAGGAGTATCTTTCTTGTCTGGTGCTCCTGTCATGGCTACGGATTTACGAGCCTCTGCTGCTCTTGTCTTGGCTGGATTAGCCGCTCATGGAAAAACAACTATACAAGGACTACATCATCTTGATCGTGGATATGACAATTTGGAAGGTAAACTACGTAAGTTAGGAGCGAATTTACGTAGAGTTAACATTTCTTGTGATGAAAAAAGTACAGCAGAGCACTCTGTTCAGTTTTAAAATTTATTCTTTTAATCATCTAATGACAAGAGCATATAAACATCAAAATAGTTAGACTTATTTTTTATAGGTTTACTAAATTTAGATAACAAAAATACACTCAATCAATTTACTAGATTACGTATATCTTAAAAGTAGATATCCCTATAAATTTAATCGTATTAACTTAACAGTTAATATTTATACTTAAGATTAGTTTTAAAAATTTCTAGCATACTTTAAGCCTACATATATTTATACCAAAAATGTACATAAAGAAGCTTTTAATCAAACAAAGTCTAGGAATATAAAATTAAGATCGATTAACTTTTTAATAAACAAGTTCTTATCTATTTACTTGATTATTTAGAATCTTATGATTTATTGATAAAAAACTATTTTATTAAAGGTAATTTTTTTAAAATTTTATAAATTAAAGATATCTAAATAAATGAACAACAACATTGAAGATAAGGCTGATTAAGCCTACGTATATATATAAATATTTGACTTAATTGTAGTTTAGTTTAGAAACTTATTATTTTTAATTTTTAATTTTTAATTAATATTCGATTATTTTTTTATTCCCTGACTAGCCATTTACCGATAATATAAGTAATACTAAAAAAACTTAGTAATAAATTTAGATTTTAGGAGATGGTAAATTCCGCCCCATTTCCTACTCATCACAGTCATTCTGATGAGGTATTTAGCGGTTAATAGTAAAAATTAATGAACCAAGAAATATTTGAAAAAGTAAAAGTTATTGTTATCGATAAACTTGAAGTAAAAGAAGAACAAGTTACACTTGAAGCAAATTTCGCTAATGACTTAAGTGCTGATTCTTTGGATACAGTAGAACTAGTAATGGCTTTAGAAGATGAATTCGATATCGAAATTCCTGATGACGATGCCGAAAACATTAGCACTGTAAAAGCAGCTGTTGACTATATCGAGCAGGCTAAAGGTAAGGATTTATAGTAACAGTAGTTTAAATTCTTCTATTACCTCTCCTAGCTATGATATGAGCTAAATTAGATTTTTAATAAGCGATAATCATGACAAATTTACATTTAAAGAAAGTAGTTATAACAGGATTGGGTGCAATTACTCCTATTGGCAATAATCTCAATGAATATTGGAATAGTCTAATGATTGGACGTAGTGGAGTCACCAAAATTAGCTATTTCGATCCTCAGTACCATGTTTGTCGCATTGCAGGAGAGGTTAAAGATTTTAACCCTTATGATTATTTAGATCGTAAAGATGTGAAGCGTATGGATCGTTTTTGTCAATTTGGAGTATCGGCTAGTTTACAAGCCTTAGCTGATTCACAATTGGTTATCAATGAAGTTAATGCTGATCAAATAGGAATTATTATTGGTACCGGAATAGGTGGGGTAAAAGTTCTCGAAGATCAACAAGAAATTTACTTGAATCGTGGTCCTAGCCGTTGTAGCCCTTTTACGATTCCTACAATGATTGGCAATATGGCTTCTGGGCTTACAGCCATTTATACAGGAGCTAAAGGTCCCAATACATGTACTGTGACAGCCTGTGCTGCTGGTTCTCACGCTATTGGTGATGCTTTTCGTCTCATACAACAAGGTTATGCTAAAGCAATGATCTGTGGTGGAGCAGAAGCAGCGATTACTCCTTTATCGTTGGCAGGATTTGGTTCTGCAAAAGCCTTATCTACCAGAAACGATACCCCTGAAGAAGCTAGTCGTCCTTTTGATAGAGATCGAGATGGATTTGTTATGGGCGAGGGTTCGGGAATTTTAATACTTGAAGAATTAGAACATGCCCTTAAAAGAAAAGCTAAAATTTATGGAGAAATTGTCGGTTATGGTATGACATGTGATGCCTATCATATGACTGCACCCGCGCCTGATGGAGATGGTGCATCTCGAGCTATTAAACTTGCCTTACAGAATGGTAGTATTAGTCCTGAACAAGTAGGCTATATTAACGCACATGGTACAAGTACCACAGCAAATGACATTATAGAAACAAAAGCAATCAAAAAAATTTTTAACGACCATGCTTATAATATTCCTGTAAGTTCGACTAAGTCAATGACAGGACACTTATTAGGTGGTTCAGGAGGAATTGAGGCAGTAGCAACAGTTATGGCAATCGCTAAACAAAAAATTCCTCCTACGATTAATTTGGATAATCCAGATATTGAATGTGATCTTGATTATGTCCCTACAAAAAGTCGTTCTCTAAAATTAGATATTGCACTATCTAATTCTTTTGGTTTCGGAGGACATAATGTTACACTGGCATTCAGAAAGTATAGTAAGAATGAATAGTTAATATTTAAAATGTTTTTTAGAAGAAAATAAAGCTTAGCTAGTTAGTTAAGCTTTATTATGTTTATTAGCTAAATTTTAGCTTTAATTATCTACAACATAGATAAATGAGGCTTTGTATATTTTTTAAGCCATATTTAAGATGGGTTAAAATAAACTTGTAATATTATTTTAAATTTATGAAAATAACTTCTAATACATTAGAAACGGAGCTAAAATTACTCCAAGAAGAAGCTTTGCATGAAATATCCTCTATTATCAAACTAAAAGATCTGGAACAACTTCGAGTCTACTATTTAGGTAAAAAAGGAAAATTATCTCAGATCTTAAGAGGGATGAGTAAACTCGACCCTTTAAAAAGACCTTATGTCGGCTCATTTGCAAATAAAGTTAAAGATATTGTGCAAAAGCAATTAGACAAAAAACTCTACGATTTAAGTTCTACTGAGTTAAAAGCTAAAATTCTTTCAGAAACTTTAGATGTTACAATGCCCAGCGAAAGTCGTCCTATAGGTAATATTCATCCATTAAATAACACCACAGATAAGATATTAGACATTTTCATAGGATTAGGTTATCAAATTTCTACAGGACCTCATATCGAAACAGATTATTATAATTTTGAGGCTTTAAACATACCTCCTGATCATCCAGCTCGAGATATGCAAGATACATTTTTTTTAACAAATGGTGACCTAATGAGAACTCATACATCGCCTGTACAAATCCATTATATGGAAAATAACACTCCACCTATCCGAATAGTTGCGCCAGGTAGAGTATATCGTAGAGATACTGTAGATTCAACTCACTCTGCCGTATTTCACCAAATAGAAATTTTGGCAGTTGATAAAGGATTAACATTTACAAACCTAAAAGGAACTGTTAGAGAGTTTCTACACCAAATTTTTGGAGAAGATTTGCCAATCAAATTTCGTGCTAGTTATTTTCCTTTTACTGAGCCTTCCATAGAGGTAGATGTTCAGTGGAAAGGAAAATGGCTAGAAATTATGGGGTGTGGAATGGTAGATCCAAATGTTTTACAAGCAGTAGGATATGATCCAGAAATTTATACTGGTTTTGCAGCTGGATTGGGAGTTGAGAGATTTGCTATGGTACTACATAAAATTGACGACATTCGACGTTTTTATACTAATGATTTACGCTTTTTAGAACAATTCTAATTTTTAAAGTATCTTCTGATCCTTAAAAATAGATTAAATATTAATCATTATTAAAATCAATCAAAAAATACTTTTGAGCATTAATATGTTAACAACTGATTTTTAATCTTGAATATATTCTATTTCTTGCGTCAAAGCTATTTCAGCTTTCATAAATTCTCGACCAAGATAAGCAGCGTGATCTAACATAGTAATAAGACAATTGTCATTATTTTCAATAATTTTAATACATAATTCTTTTGCACTACGTGCTGTGAAGATTTGATTAGCGCTACGAGTTACTTTATTTCTTACGGAAATAACTTCTCCATTTTCTGGATCAACTGCCAATCCTTTATCGTTAATTATATTCGTAAAATATTTAGCACAAATCAAATTTTGATTGCGATCAATATAAATTATAAAATACCCTTTGGGATCAAGACTTATATAACGTTTAGAAAGTTTCTCATCAAGTTGTTTAATTGTTTTCATTGATCTATTCTATTTATAATATTTTCTATTGAAGTCGGATATATTTAGAATTTAAGCAATAGTTTTTATAAAATAAATTCTATTTTAACTATATTTATTTTTAGCAATCCCAGAATATACTTGTCCATTCTCAGTATCTATTGTAATAATTATCCCCTCAGGAATATTTTTCATTGCATCTTTAAAGCCAAGGATAACTGGTACACCTAAACGAGATCCAATAACTGCAGCATGGCTGGTTAAACTTGATTCTTCTGTAATAATTCCTGATGCTTTTCTCATCATTTCTACAAATTCTGCATTGGTCTTAGCTACTACCAAAATATCTCCTGATTCAAAATCATTCAAATCTTTGGCATAACTAGTAATTCTTGCTCTACCACTTGCTAAACCTTGCCCAACCGCTATTCCTTTACCTAATATTGCTCGAATTGTTTGTATTTTTATTAAATCAGTCGATCCTGTTATTCCTTGAATACTTCCAGCTGTCATGACGACCAAATCTCCATCCTCAAGTAAATTGTTTTCTTGAGCTACATTAATAGCAGATTGAAAAGTTTGACTAGCTGATGGTAAATCCAAAACTAATAAAGTTTCTAAACCCCAAACTAACTGTAATTGTCTTGCGACATCTGTCCGAGGAGTTACGGCTAATATTGGAATGCGGGGACGAAATTTAGAAATATTGCGAGCAGTTGAACCTGTTTTTGTTAAAGATATTATAGCGGCTGCATTTAACTGTTCTGCAATTTGACTGACTGCTGCTGAAATTGCATTAGTAACAGACTGTTTCCTTTCAGAAGAAATTCTTATAGTTGTTGGCTCTTGTTCTATACGTTCAGCAATAGTTGCCATAGTTTCTACTGCTTGGATAGGATATTTCCCTACAGCTGTTTCATTTGATAACATTACTGCATCGGTACCGTCTAAAATCGCATTAGCTACATCAGATACCTCTGCACGAGTAGCTCGAGGATTGTTAATCATGCTATCTAACATTTGAGTAGCAGTAATTACAGGGATACCTAAACTATTCGCAGTAGAAATTAACTGTTTTTGTAAAATGGGAACATCTTCTGGTGGTAGTTCAACTCCTAAATCTCCTCTAGCTACCATAACGCCATCACATAAGTTAAAAATCTCTTTCATATTTTTGATAGCTTCATGTTTTTCAATTTTTGCAATTATTGGAATATTTTTTCCCGCATTTGTGATAATTTCCCTTACTTCTAAAATATCTTGTGAATTCCGAACAAAACTTAGTGCAATCCAATCTACTCCATTTTCTAAGCCAAAAATTAAATCTTTTTTATCTTTCGTTGTTAATGGTTTTACGGATAAACAGATTCCAGGAAAGTTAACGCCTTTACTATTAGATAATATTCCACCAACAATCACCCTACAATATAAATTTTTATTTTTAATATCAACTTTTTCGACTAGCATTTCAACTTTGCCATCATCTATTAAAATTCTTGCCTGCTCTGGTACTTCTTCTACTAAATATTTATATGTGACGTAACTAATTTCCTTGTTACATTCTACTTCTCGACTTGTAAGAGTAAAAAAATCACCAGTTTTAAGGGTAATTTCGTTGGATTTAAACAATCCAAGACGAATTTTAGGACCCTGCAAATCTTGAAGAATAGCTACAGGCTGATGTAATTCAAAAGCAACTTGTCGAATAAGTTGAATGCTATGTGCATGATATTCATGATCACCATGAGAAAAATTAAGACGAAAAGTAGTTGCACCAGCCAAAATCAGCTTACGTAGAATTTCTTTATTTTGAGTAGCAGGACCAATAGTTGCTACTATCTTAGTCCGACGAGGCATAGAATAAGATCGCATGATAATTTTAATAAAATATATTAACTAATAATTTGTCTTTTATGAAAAGTTAAATCTTTTCTTGAAATTGTACGAAAAATTATCATTATTTAAACATTTTTCTCCTATTTTTTATTTTCTTTAGTTTCAAAACTAGATAATTAACAATATATAGTTAAATTAATATCATATTTACTTTTTAAATTAGACTTAAAATCAAGTTTTCAACATATGAGGTATTTTGACCTCTTTTAGCATCTACATTAAGTTAATAAGCTAAAAGATAAATATACAGAAAAATTAGGGAATAAAAATAACTATAGGTAATGTGAAGCTTAATTTATAAATAAGTGTCAAGTTATCTTAAGCAAATAAAAAATTTTCTAATTAGA
Organism: cyanobacterium endosymbiont of Braarudosphaera bigelowii; assembly: GCF_020885515.1. Taxonomy (NCBI): domain Bacteria; kingdom Bacillati; phylum Cyanobacteriota; class Cyanophyceae; order Chroococcales; family Aphanothecaceae; genus Candidatus Atelocyanobacterium; species Candidatus Atelocyanobacterium thalassae. The sequence continues at coordinate 242,155 of NZ_AP024987.1, forward strand.
TTTTATGCAAATAAATTTTTTAATTTTCTAATTAGATTCTTGAACTCATATATAATAAGTTTGAGTTAGAGTTATTTTCAATAATAACTAACAATAAATTAATATCACTTGTAAACTTACAGGCTACATGAAAATACTAGTTACAGGCGGTGCTGGTTTCATTGGTTCCCATCTTATTGATCGCTTAATGGAAAAGGGATATGATGTTCTTTGCTTAGATAATTTTTATACTGGCAGCAAAAATAATGTTTTTAAATGGATTGGTAACCCTTGCTTTGAATTAATTCGCCATGACATCACTGAACCTATCCGTTTAGAGGTTGATCGAATCTATCATTTAGCATGTCCTGCTTCTCCAATTCACTATCAACATAATCCTGTAAAAACCATTAAGACTAATGTGTTAGGAACGTTAAACATGCTAGGTCTAGCTAAACGAGTTAATGCGCGTATTTTACTTGCATCCACTTCTGAAGTATATGGCGATCCAGATATACATCCTCAGCATGAAGAATACAATGGAAATGTAAATTGTACCGGTTTAAGAGCTTGTTACGATGAAGGCAAAAGAGTAGCTGAAACTTTAGCATTTGAGTACCATAGAGAGCACAAAACAGATATTCGAGTAGCACGTATTTTTAACACATATGGACCTAGAATGTCAGAAAACGATGGTAGAGTCGTAAGTAACCTTATTGTGCAAGCTTTACAAAATAAATTCTTAACCATTTATGGAGATGGATCTCAAACTCGAAGCTTTTGCTATATTTCTGATATGGCAGAAGGATTAATAAGGTTGATGAATGGAAATTATATAGGTCCAATAAATTTAGGTAATCCTGATGAATATACTATCCTAGAGCTGGCCAAAACTATTCAAAAAATGACTAAATCTAACGCGCAATTAATTTATAAAGAATTACCTAAAGATGATCCTAAAAAGAGACAACCTGATATTACAAAAGCTAAGCTTTATCTTGATTGGCAACCAAAATTTTCTTTACAAAAAGGATTGGAATTAACAATTCAACATTTTCAAGGTCAAATATTTGAATAATAGTTAATTCCATTTAGAGAAATTCTAAATACCTATCAAAGAACAGTTAAATATAAAACTTTAAGTAAATTAAAAACATAAAATCATGCGTGTTTGTGTTATCGGGACAGGTTATGTTGGGCTAGTGACTGGAGTTTGTCTAGCTCATATTGGTCATCATGTTATTTGTGTTGATAATAATGAAGAAAAGATCAAGCTAATGAAAGCTGGTCAATCTCCTATTTATGAACCTGGACTCTCAGAACTAATGTATTCTTCTATGCAAAAAAATCGTTTAGATTTTACATCAAATTTAGCTAGAGGTGTTCATCATGGAGAAATTATTTTTACCGCAGTAGGTACTCCTGCTTTAGCTAATGGAGAAAGTGATACGCGTTATGTTGAAGCTGTTGCAAGAGGTATTGGAGAAAATTTAAATTGTGGCTACAAAGTTATAGTAAATAAATCTACTGTACCAATTGGTTCTGGTGATTGGGTAAGAATGATTGTTATGGAAGGATTGGCTAAACAAAATAATCCTTCTATGAAAGTAGAATTTGATGTTATTAGTAATCCTGAATTTTTAAGGGAAGGATCTGCAGTTTATGACACATTTAATCCTGATCGTATTGTTCTCGGAGGTAACAGTAAACAAGCTATTGATGTTATGAAAAATCTTTATAAACCTTTGATAGAAAGAAAATTTTCTAAAGATCAAGCTTTACCTTTTGTTCCTTTAGTAGTAACAGATTTAAATTCTGCAGAAATGATAAAATATGCTGCCAATGCATTCTTGGCAACTAAAATTAGTTTTATAAATGAAGTCGCAAATATTTGTGATCGTGTGGGAGCAGATATTTGTCAAGTTGCACAAGGTATAGGATTAGATTCTCGTATTGGTAATAAGTTCTTAAAAGCAGGTATTGGCTGGGGAGGCTCTTGTTTTCCTAAAGATGTTTCAGCTTTAATTCGTACTGCTAATGATTATAACTATGAAACACAACTATTGAATGCGGCAGTTAGGGTAAATAAAAAGCAAAGATTAATAGTTATAGAAAAATTACAACAAGAATTAAAAATTCTTAAAGGCAAAACTATTGGTTTGTTAGGATTAACGTTTAAGGCAGATACTGATGATATGAGAGATGCTCCCGCACTTACAATAATCGAAGAACTTAACCGTTTGGGAGCGAAGGTTAAGGCATATGATCCAATTGTTTCTCAATCTGGATTAAGTCATGGATTATCAGGAGTGATTATTGAGACTGATGCCGAAATGCTTTCAGATAATTGTGACGCATTAGTATTAATTACAGATTGGCAGGAATTTCTTAATTTAAATTATCAAAAAATGGCTACAGTTATGATTAATCCTGTTATCATAGATGGTCGTAATTTCTTAGAGCGTTCTAAGTTACAAATGGCAGGTTTCCATTATGTAGGAATTGGTCGTTAAATATTATTTCAACTTTATTAGACTAAAAGTTTCGATGTAATTTTATTGTAACCTATCATAGTTAAAATAGTTTTTAGATTATCCATAGTGTTGAGTTTTTATTGATTCATTATTTAACAAATGTATAAGCCACTATTTTAAATATTTTTATTCAAATAGTAAAAATTAGTATTCATATTTTATTTAAAAGGTAAGATGTAAATAGCTGACATAGAGTTCGCTTAATTATTTGTTATTAGGTTTAGTATATGATTTGGAGAAGGCGTCATATTTTAAGTTTAGCTGATTGGGAGGAAGAAGAATACAACACACTAATTCAGACTGCTTCTAGTTTCAGCGAAGTTTTATTACGTCATACTAAAAAGGTTCCAGCTCTTCAAGGGTTAGTCGTTACTAACATGTTTTTTGAACCATCTACAAGAACTCGTAGTAGCTTTGAATTAGCAAGTAAGCGTCTCTCTGCAGATATATTAAACTTTTCTCCAGGAACCTCATCTTTAGCAAAAGGGGAAACTATTCTGGATACAGCTAAAACTTATTTAGCTATGGGAGCAAATATTATGGTTATCCGCCATAAGCGAGCAGGTGTTCCTAGGATAATTGCCAATGAAATGGATCGTTTACAAAGTGGTGTTAGCATCTTAAACGCTGGAGATGGTATGCATGAGCACCCTTCTCAAGGATTACTAGATTTATTTACTATTTGCTCTGAGCTAGATTCTAGTTATCCTAGACTAGAATTATTACAAGATAAAAAAATCGTTATTGTTGGTGATATATTACATTCTAGGGTTGCTCGTTCAAACATATGGAGTTTGACAAAAGCAGGAGCTAAGGTTCATCTAGTAGGTCCACCGACACTACTTCCTAAATGGTTTGAAGATATAAAAAATAGATGTAACAAAGGACAATTGTTCATACATTGGAATTTAGAAGTTGCTTTAAAAAAAGCAGATTTTATTATGACATTACGCTTACAAAAGGAAAGAATGACAGATGCTTTGCTACCTAGCCTGAGAGAATATCACAAATATTATGGTATTACGCATAAGCATTTATACCTTTGTCAACCTAATGTAAAAATCTTGCATCCAGGACCAGTTAACCGTGGAATTGAAATCAGCTCAAGTCTAATAGATGACCCTAACTTTAGTCTAGTTCAAAAGCAAATTACAAATAGTATTGCTATTCGAATGGCTTTACTATTCTTACTTGGAACTTTCTCTGAACAATAATAGTAGTATTTTCAATCTTTAGACAATAACTAAGATCAATTTTCAATGTATTTTTGCATCTTAACTTTTTTAATTAACTATATTAATTAAAAAAGTTAAGAATTCATTCAACTTTTTTATAGTATTATCTAACTTAAATAGATTTTGAAAATGTATTTTCCTTAGATTTTTTGAGATATGGATCAAATACTGATGCAATATTTCTAATAAGCCAACGTCCTGAATTAGTAACTTCCAAACGGTCATTATATAAATTAACTAATCCATCGTTTTCTAAGGGTTTTAAATCAATTAACTCTTGTGCAAAATACTCATCAAAATTAAAGTTTAAATTATATTTTTTCTTAATACGATTTTTATCAAGTTTAGATTGACACATTAGTTCCATAATTATAGAGCGACGAATAATATCGTCTTGACTAAGGGCAAAACCTTTCTCAATAGGTAAAAGGCCTTCATCTAGAGTACGATAGTAGTCTTTGATTTTTTTATGATTTTGAACGTAAACATCATTAAGCATACTAATAGAGGTCATTCCAAAAGAAAGAAGATCAGATTCTGGTTTTGTTGTATACCCCTGAAAGTTACGATGTAAGTCACCTTTCTCCTGCGCAATTGATAACTCATCATTCGGTTTGGCAAAGTGATCCATTCCTATATACATATAGTTGTTATCATTGAATTTATTAATGGCCATTTGCAAAATAGCAAGTTTTTCCGATGCACTTGGCAGTTCACTAATAGGAAGATTTTTTTGAGCAGGTTTTATCCATGGAATATATGCAAAATTAAATACAGCAATACGGTCAGGATTCAACTCTATTGTTTTTTCAATTGTTTTCTCAAAAGTATGTCTATTTTGAAAAGGTAGACCATAAATTAGATCAACATTAACACTCTCGAATTTTGCTTCTTTTATCCAATCCATAACCTGAAATAACATTTTTTCAGGTTGAACACGGTTAATAACATTTTGTACTTTCTCTTCAAAGTCTTGAATTCCAAAGCTAATACGGTTAAAGCCAATATCTCTTAGGAAAAAAATAAGGCTTTTATCAACATATTTAGGATTAACTTCAATAGATATTTCTGCATTTTTATCTATATTGAAGTTGTCTTTTAGCGTATTAAATAATATTTCTATTTGAGGTTGATTTAAATAATTAGGTGTTCCTCCTCCCCAATGAATTTGATTTACAAGGCGATCTGACGAAACAAGTTGGGAAGTTTCTTTGATATCATTTACTATATATTCTAAATAAGTAGAAGCAACTTTTTTATTTCTTGTAATAATTGTATTGCATCCACAAAAATAACATGCGCTTTCACAGAAAGGGATATGACAATAGAGGGAAAGTGGAATTTTTTTCTTATTACCGGATTCAATGCCTAATCTAAACTCTTTTTCTCCTGAGTTTACCTTTAATTCAGTAGCAGGAGGATAACTTGTATATCTAGGAAGAGATTTATCATATTTTTTAAGCAGTTCTTGATCAAAACTCATATCTTCTGATGTTAATTTCATAGTTTTAGTCATGTCTCAATGATTAAGATAGTCTGGGAATAATAGATTTCAGAAAGAAAATCCAAGTGAAAGTATTAATTTGACATTTGAATTTTTTTACACAAGCAATAGTTTTAAATTCTTTTTTCTTAGTCATCAGTTTCTGAATTATTATGAAACTAATTGTTTTCTATCAAATTAAAAGTTTTCTATAAGTAATCAAGCAAAAGTCAAAATATCTATACATTAACCTTAATCTTAAATCTTTAGAGTAGAAAAAGTATTGCATGATGCATTTACACTACGTTTACAAGACTTAACAAGTAAGTAAAGATTAACAATAAAGAACCACTCCAGTATCTTTAAATAGATTAGATAAAAGATATTCTACTTACCATGGAATTTGAGATTACTACCTTTTAGTTTATTGCTATACAGTTATATTATCACTGAATTGTCGAATATGTTCAAGATTGATATTATCTTAAGTCATAAATTTTATATTATTAGAATCCTTAATATGTTTAATACTTGAGAGTCATGAAATAAAAACTATTCTGTAATACATAAATATTATCTCAAATCTTATAACTAACCAACTAAAATATAAATTTTAATCTTTTGTTAGTTTAGGGATAGACAAACTTCTTTTAACATAAGATAATATAACTATCAAGTTATATAAATATAATTATGGTCACTACTTTAGTTAATACACACACAAACCAGCTAAAAACAAAAAAGAAAGAAGTCTCTAAAGAAACTTTATTGACTCCACGTTTTTACACTACAGATTTTGAAACTGCAGCCACTATTTCTTTAAAGGATCAAGAAACTCAACTACAAGCAATGTTAACAGAAATGCGTAACGACTATAATCGTTATCATTTTGTCCGTGATGATAGTTTCAAGGATGCTTCCTGGGATCATTTAGATAAAGATACAAGAGAAGGATTTATTCAATATTTAGAAAGATCATGTATTTCTGAGTTTTCTGGTTTTTTACTTTTCAAAGAATTATCTAGAAAAATTAAAAAAAGTAATCCTCTAATGGCAGAAATTTTTCATTTAATGGCAAGAGATGAGGCACGTCATGCTGGATATCTCAATAAAGCAATGTCTGACTTTAATGTTACCCTAGATCTAGGAAAAATAACTAAAACAAGAAGCTATACTTTCTTTCCTCTAGAATGGGTAATTTATACAGTATATCTATCTGAAAAAATTGGATATTGGCGCTATATCATTATTTTTCATCATTTACAGAAACATCCTGAAAAGAAATTCTATCCAATTTTTGATAAATTTGAGAGTTGGTGTCAAGACGAAAATCGCCATGGAGATATTTTTAACGCTTTATTGCGTTCACAACCTAAGCTTTGGAATAATTGGAAAGCAAGGTTGTGGAGTCGCTTTTTTCTTTTATCTGTATTTGTAACACATACTTTAACTGTTCATGAAAGAAAAAAATTCTATTTATCTTTAGGAATAAATGCAACAGACTTTGATAAAGAAGTAATTCGTGAAACTAATAATACCTCTGCTAGAGCCTTTCCCTCTATTCTAGATGTAGAACATCCTGAATTCTACCCTCGTTTAAAAAGATGTTCAGATCGTAATTTAGAAATTAAAGCTTTGAAAAATAGCAATAAGCTAGGAATTGTAAAAACTTTAAATAAGATTTTACTAATCGCTGGCATTGCTGGAGATTTTTTCAAGGCTTTTCTTATTAAGCCTATCGATACAGAAGCTTTACGAGGAGATATTCACTAATAGTTACCATATAAGGTTCCTACTCTTAGTATCTAAACATCTATTTTTCTACTGTAATATATATGTAATACATAATAGTAGAAAAATAGATGTTTAAATATAGTAATAGAAGTTGATAAATATATTTTTAATGTAATAAGATCTTTTATGTTCATGCTTGATCGTTCTTTTCAGAGTTAGCATGATAAAAAATGTTTTTTAGTTAGTTTAAGATTAGAACACTACAGCATATTGAGTTTAACTTTATTAAAATTTTTATAATCTAGAGATTTTCGAATAATCTTTTCATTTAGGATTTCAAATTCAGGCTTAATATCAGAATAAAATAAATGAGATATGCAACTACAATCAGAAGCTCCAAATTTTTTTACAGGAACCTTAAATAAATTATTATTTAATAAGAATTTAGCCCATTCATGTTCTTGTCTAATCTTAGAAGTTGAATACCAGACTTCTAACGGAATTAAATATTGTCTCAGATAATCAAGATGCCAATGTTTATTTTTATAAATTTTTATATGTCTCTGTATTCGTGAATTTAAACCACCTGCTCCGAAAGCGCTACCTACATATATGTAATAACCCAAGTTTATTGGATAAATGCCTAAATTACCTATACTGGCTGATGTTGAATTAAAGCAGAAAAGTAGCAGACAATAAGTTCCTTTTTCGTTATTTGGCAATAATCTATAGCTCATAATTATGAATGTTCAATTTTTTTCGAAATTTACTAGTTAGATTAGAGCCTTTTAAAAAGTGAAAGTTGTTCTAATGGTTCCAATCACCAAATCGTCATTAGCATTATCATAATCTGGTGATGTAATAACTACAATGCCAGGAGTAATTTTAACATTGTTGTTAATTGTATATTCATAAAAAGCCTCTAGGTGAAAGGAAGTATCTTGATCGCTATTTCTTAATCTTCCCGGTAAATTAATATTTGATTTAGCAACCCAAGGTTCCATTCCTATAACTATAGCGCCTATTCCGTCTTCGATTAATGCATCTGGAAAGGCTAATGTTACTGCCCAATTCCAAATATCTAGATTTCCTCTATCGATAAAATCTTCTTGTAATGTTACTGAACTAGTCTTTGTTGTAGTAAAACCTCCCCAGCCTCCTAGAATAAAGCTAGGGGCGACGCTCCACATAAATTCTATTCCATAAGCGTTATTAACAGTATTTACGTTAGATGAAAATTCTTCTTGCATAAATGATTGAAAATTTGAAAGACGACTTCCTGTACCAGAATCAAGATTATTGTAACCATGAACATATGTGAAGTCGACGGTAAAGTTTCCGTCGGTTCCATATGGATACCATCCAATTTGACCGATAACGCCATAAGGGCCATTAAACATTCCTGCTTCTAAATCAGGATCATTACCATTTTTGGCTAAATAGCCACCACTCCATTCAAAAACCTCAAATATAGTTCCTCTAAATCCTATTCCAGGTCCTCCAGCCATAAAATACAGGGGATTGCGGCTACCAAATGAGGTTATCGCTCCGAACGCTCTATCCCCATCTAAAAAGTTAACTGTTGGTACAAAATCATCAAATGCACCACCTACTGGTTCTATAAACATTCTTATATTTTCTGCTAGATTAAATTGATAAATAATCAACTGTATAGCTAAATCAGAATTATCTGGTTGTTGAAAACCTAGATCTCCTTCAAATGTATCTGTAATAGTCGCGTAAGAAGGAATTGTTCCTGTAGCAAGACGAGTATACAGTGAATCATTACCATCAAAGCTAGTATTTAATTCAATTCTTCCTCTGTAACCCAAATTATTAGTATTATGTATATCTTCAATTCCTTGTTTTTTTTCTCCATTAGTAATTCCTGTCAAACCTACAACAAACTGTCCACTTAGAGTTGTCGTAGTAGAAAATTGATGCTCCTCTATATAAGCTACTCTCTTTTCTAAATTTGATACTTTAGAACCTAATATAATTAACTCTGTTTCGAATTCCTGCATTAATTGCTTGGATATTTCAATATCTTCTCTTAAGATTACGGTATTTTCCCTTAATGATTTTTCAATTGCATTTAAACATGAGTTCAATCCTGCAGTAAACTCATGGCGGGATAAATTATATCTTCCGTTAAAAATTTTACTTGGATATCCTGAAATACAATTATAACGTTTGATCAATCTTTTTAAAGACTCGTAAGGCCAATCTGTAGGAGATATATCTTCTAATTTAGAAAGGTTAGTAACTTTGGAGGTTAATACTTGAGAGTTATGAATAGGATTAAGAAATCCATCACGAAATTTCTGAAGTTTTAGATTATTTGATGTTTCAGGTAATGCTTGAGTTGTAGTAGTTGACAGAAAAATTATCAAAGCAGTGATGCCATATGTCTTATACATAGAAAACAAATTAAACATCAGTTTTTCACACCTCATATGAAATGAAGTTTTACAAAAAAAGAAAGAACAGAAGAATAACATGATAACTCTATCTCAGGGTGCAGAAATTATAATACTTAACTTAGAAGAGACATAATTATAACAATTTTTAGATTTTTATATCATTATGCAAAGCTAAATTACTAAGTATAAAAAATAACTTAAATATTCTTATAACCTCAATTATATGGGCTTTACTAAATCATTTAGCCATATTTAAGTTATCTTAAAATATCTATATTTAATATTCTGGTAACGTATTTAGTATCATTAGCTATTAAAATTTTTTGACGAATGTTGTGTAAAGTACCTTATTTTTTCAGATAGCAATATCAATATGTAATTGTCTACATTAGATAATTTATCCTATTATGTTCAAACATAATTCCTACAACATTTATTTTCATGAAAACCTATATAACTTTTATGATTTATTAGATCAATATATGCATTTGTCTTATAATTAGCAACTTTTTATTTTGATATCTCCTAAATATTTTATCGAAATTAAGATTATAAACTTCAACATATTATGTTGGTGAATTATCTATTATAATTATTAGTTTTGTTTGGCTATAAACTAATAAGCCATTTAAATATCATTATTGAAATTTGTTAAGATTAAAATATTTATTATTATTTAAGAATTTTTTGAGAAATAAATACTGAGCCTACTAAAAACAGAGATTTATTAATATTACATACAAAAAAATCATTAGACATCTAATAATCCTTTTTCTTTTAACCACGTTTTATTATAAATACGTGATTGATAGCGTGCACCACCATCACACAATACTGTAACAATAGTATGTCCAGGACCGAGCTTTTTAGCTAAGGCGACTGCAGCCCCTACATTAATGCCTACAGATCCTCCCATAAATAAACCATCACGAGACAATAACTGATTAATTACTTGAATTGCTACGCGATCATTGATTTGTATAGCATCATCTATAGGAGCTCCTTGCATATTAGCTGTAATGCGGCTATTGCCTATACCTTCTGTTATAGAACTACCTTCCGATCTTATTTCTCCTGTTTTTACATAATTATATAAGCCACTGCCCATTGGATCAGCTATTACACATCTAATTTCGCTATTTTGTTCTTTCAGAAATAAACTTGTCCCAGCGTAAGTTCCACCTGTTCCTGTAGCTGATACCCAGGCATCTATTTTTCCATCTGTTTGATACCAAATTTCAGGACCTGTTGACTTATAATGTGCTTGACGATTCGCTAGATTATCAAATTGATTAGCCCAAATAGCATTATCTATTTCTTTGGCCAATCGTCCTGAAACCTTAACATAATTTTCTGAGTTTTTATAAGGGACTGCAGGAACAATTCTAACTTCTGCTCCCAATGTTTTCAAAAGATCAATTTTTTCCTTTGACTGAGTTTCAGGAATAACAATAATACATTTATATCCTTTAGCATTGCAAATATGAGCTAATCCAATACCCGTGTTACCCGCAGTCCCTTCAACAACAGTTCCCCCAGGCTTCAATAATCCTTTATCTTCTGCATCTTTAATAATATATAAAGCTGCTCTATCTTTAACAGAACCTCCAGGGTTAAGGAACTCCGCTTTACCTAGAATATTACACCCTGTTTCCTCACTAAAACTTTTAATTCTGATAAGAGGAGTATTTCCAATAGTATTGATTAAATCTTTTTTAATATCCATAAATTAAAGTAATTAAGTGAGTATTTCAGACATGTTACAGACAATTATATCTCAACGTTTATTGTAATTTGATTAGTAACCTTGTTAAATAGTTAAGCTTTATTTATTAAAAATGTCATAAGCATTGGTTAAAATTTCAACATCTCCTACATTCTACAGATTTTAGCTTTAAAGTTGTACTTGAAAGATTATTAGATCTAGTTCCTCCTTTATTAATTAAGAAGCCAATACTATTAGGTAAATTTCCAATAATATTTGTTAAGAAAAACAAAACGAGTACTTCAAAATCAGATTTTTCTTGAAGAGAACTAAAAACTATTTGTTTTCTACTTGTATAAATAATAACAGTTCGTCTACTATGATAAGTGGAGCTTATCTGTTCGATTAATTTTTTGAGTAATCTATTTTTTCTATTTGGAAAATTCTATAATTCTTTAAGATTAATTTAAAGTCCTGATAAATTATGCTGTTGTAACAAGTCTTTTGATTATTCGATTGTCTTTTTTGCATGAGAACCAACTAAAACAATGTCTGAACTATTTTGAGATTTATATCTTTAGCTCCTAATAAATGTCTACTAGGTTTAGTAAAAACAATTAGCACATTTACAGCACCACAAAATAAAAATTTTTACCAAGCTCTACCGCTACTGATAAGTCTCTAATAAAATATTTCAAATCTAATTAATATTTTACGTAGAGATTGTTATTTAACCTCATTAACTCTTTGAAGCTATCTTCACGGATATCTTTTAGTAAAAAGTATCTTACATAAGCTGCCTTAAATAATCCCTCTATTTTTTCTTCGATACAATAAGATAAATAACAGTGAGAGTAACTAAAAATAGAATTCTTAGAAAACTCTGTTTTATGAATTGGATATAAACAAATTTTATTTTTTAAGCAGTGTATATTACTTATAGTACTTCTCTCTCCTTCGAAAGAGATAAAAATGAAAAGTTAGCATCGAATTTATCGAGAACAACTTCCATTCCTAAAGAATAGTATCCCTTAAAAGCAGAGTTAGGACGACTATATATTAAAAACTTTGTTATATTTTCATTTTTAAGAACAATTTTTAGAGTATGACAAACTTGCTCAGTAACTTTTTTAGCTTTTCCTAAAATTAAAGCTCGTGTATTCGTTGTTGTAAAGAATATAAGAGATACAAAATGCTTATTGCCTGTGAACCAGTAGAGTTATCATTCAAAGCAATAATTTTTGATGTGTCTATCATATCTATGGTAGATAATATTACTTAATAAATTAAGGCGAAGCCTATTTATATGGATACTTCGCCGTAATTTATCTATTCAGAAATATTCTTAACTTTCCATTCAATTGATTCTTAATTATTTAGTAACTTTAGCGGCCTCTACTACTTTAGTAAATGCTTGAGAATCAACAATTGCTAAATGAGCTAACATTTTTCTATTAATGTTAATACTGGATTTTTTCATAAGGCCAACTAACTTGCTATAACTTATTCCGTTTTGTCTAGCAGCTGCATTAATTCGCGTAATCCATAATCTGCGGAAATCTCGCTTACGTTTACGGCGATCTCGATAAGCATTACGTAAAGCTTTCATCACCTGTTGATTAGCAATACGAAATAACCGAGAATGACTTCCTCGAAATCCTTTGGCAAGTTTAAGAATTTTTTTGCGACGTTTACGGGCAACATTGCCCCGTTTTACCCTTGTCATAGTTCAGCTTTAAGTGTTTTATATATTTAATATCAATCTGTTTATAGATAAGGTAACATTAGCCGAACATTTGCTTCATCTTGCTCACTTACTAAAGTACTATGAGATAGACGACGGCGTTTTTGTTCAGAACTTTTGTGATTTAACAGATGGTTCTTATAGGCTTTGCGCCTAACAATTTTTTTACCGCTTCCTGTTACCCGAAAACGCTTGGCAGCAGCTTTACGCGTTTTTAGTTTTGGCATAAATTTCGTAGAATTAAAAGATGCTTAACTAGCATAACATTAACCAATCAATAAACGCAAAAATTCAAGAGGAAAATTTTATGGTATAGCTTTAATTTTACCTATAATAGTATTGAATTATCATGTCAAATAACAACTCTCTATAGATATTTCGTTATCTTACTATTTAGCACAAATAACCGACAGTCTACATAAATTATTTTCTTATTAATAAACACTTAGCTAAACCGCTTTCTATTTATTAATTGGCTAAAAGTATAATTCAACTATAATCTATGACTTAACCTCATTATTCAATGTAATTACATTTTTTGACTTTTATCTTGAGATAGAATAATTCTATAAAAACTGTTTTAATCTAAAATAAATGGAGCTAAGCGGATTCGAACCGCTGGCTTTCACAATGCCATTGTGACACTCTACCAACTGAGTTATAGCCCCTTACAGTATTCATAACTATATTTATAAGCTAATTAAAATCTGATATTAATCATGCAATAATTAGTATTACTTCGTCAAGCATTTAAATTCAAAATTTATATAAAATTTTAATGTTCTATTGTCTTGATAATAAAATTAATTTAATATACTTCTAAACTAGAATGTTAGATAACAATCACAAAAAATATTGTATAAAAAAATGGCATCTTATGTAACTTCGTCTGCTAGAGCAGAAATGAGTGAATTAAGGCGTTTAAGAACGCTATTACCGCTTGAATTACAAAACTGGGTCATGATAGAGGGAAGTACAGAAATTAATCCTCCTCTTATTCGATGTGAAGAACTTGGAAGAGATGAAGTAGAAATTCAAGTTGATTTAGCTAAGTGGGAGAGTCTAGCTATAGATCAACGAAACTTATTGTTTTGGCAGGCAGTCGCTCGCATTCAAAATGATACTATTCCTCGAGAAGGCTGGGAAATGGCAGCTTTAGCTATTGGTCTAGGAGGCGCTGTGGGAGAGCTGTGGGTTCAAGATGCTTTATTATTGATTTTAGCTATAGGCCTATGTAGTATTTCTGGCTATAGGCTATGGCAAAAAAATAATGGAGGACGTAAACTTAAAGAATCTATTGAAGCAGATGAAAAGGCAATAGTTCTAGCCACACGCTTTGACTATACACTTCAAAATGCTTATAAAAGTTTAGGAAGCGCATTTAAAACACTTATTGAACAGACTCCTAACCGTCGACAACGAAAAGAATATGAGTCACGATTACAAGCTTTAAGACGTAGTGCAAGCAAAGCAAAAGAAAAAATGCAAAGAGAGAAATAATGATAGTAAATTAATTAACTGCCAATTCTAAGATTAGTCATGATAGTGTTAGGATAAGCAGTGCTCATTAGTATAGTTAATAGAATCTTAAATATTAAAATTAATAGATCTAAATTAAGAGTTATTAATTTATTTGAATAAAGTTATTTCCTAATGCAGTTATTTAAAGAAAAAGAAGGACAATTTATATAAATTGTCCTTCTTTTTCTTTAAATAACTGCTATTTTTCTTAATGACTTCTATAATTCCTAAATATAAAGAGTAAGGATACCATTATAGAAGTAACATCTTTTGAAGGACTAATTACACATCATAATAAAGAGCAAATTCATAGGGATGAGGACGTAAACGCATAGGTTGAATCTCATTATCAAATTTATACTGAATCCAATTAGTAATGAAATCTTCTGTGAAAACATCACTATTAGTCAAAAATTCGTGATCTTTTTCTAAGCATTCTAATGCTTGTTCAAGAGAAGGAGGGGTAGAAGGAATTTTATTCATTTCCTCAGGAGATAAATCATATATATCAATATCTAAGGAATGTCCTGGATCAATTTTATTTTTTACACCATCGATTCCTGCGCATAGGATGGCTGAGAATCCTAAATAAGGATTACATGTTGCATCAGGACAACGAAATTCTAATCTTTTTGCTTTAGGATCAGGACCTGATATAGGAATACGAATAGAAGCAGAACGATTTCCTTGAGAATAAGCAAGATTTACAGGAGCTTCAAATCCAGGTACAAGACGTTTATAAGAGTTAGTGGTAGGATTTGTTATAGCTAAAAGTGCAGGAGCATGTTTCAGAATACCACCAATGTAATGTAATGCAGTTTCACTTAAATTTGCATAACCATCTCCCCAAAAAAGAGGTTGGCCATCTTTCCAGATCGAGTGATGAGCATGCATTCCTGAACCGTTATCGTTAAATAAAGGTTTAGGCATAAATGTAACTGTTTTCCCATATTTTTTAGCTACATTTTTAATAACATATTTATAAATCATTAAATAATCTGCTGCTTCAATTAGAGGAGCAAATCGAAATCCTAATTCGTTTTGTCCTCCTGTTGCAACTTCGTGATGATGTTGCTCAATAGGAACACCACACTCTGCCATGGTTAGTAACATTTCTGTTCTCATATCTTGCATAGTATCGGTTGGAGCAACAGGAAAATATGCCTGCTTATAACCTGGCTTATAACCTAGATTGCCTCCTTCTTCTTTTTTCCCTGTATTCCAACGTCCTTCTATACTGTCGATATAGTAGTAGGCTTGATTTTCAGTTTGATCAAAACGTATATCATCAAAAACAAAAAATTCTGCTTCTGGTCCAAAATATGCAGTATCTCCAATACCTGTATCCTTTAGGTAATCCACTGCTTTTTCAGCAATTGTACGAGGATCTCGACTATACCAATCCCCAGTACGTGGCTCTTTAATTCCACATATGAGACTTAGTGTTGGCTCTTTATAAAATGGATCAATCCAAGCTGTTTTGGGATCAGGAACCATACACATATCAGATTCATTAATGGTTTTCCAACCCCTAATACTAGAACCGTCAAAAGGGACTCCGTCACTAAAAGAATTTTCGTTAATTTGATTATGATAAAAAGAACAGTGTTGCCAAGTTCCAGGCATATCAATGAATTTGAGATCAATAATTTTTATATTTTGATCTCGTACCATTTTCAAGACTTCTTGAGCTGTTTGGGCCATGTAAAACTCCTTGGAATACTAAAATATATACAGTAGCTTGATATGAGGCTTCGAACAACTGATAATACTGAGAGCCTTTTAAAGATTTTATGCAATCTCGTATTTGTCAGGGTTATTAAACTTATAGATAATATTAAATTGTGACAAAAATAAGAAAAAAATCCTATTTTTATCTCATATGTCATATCAATAAACTCAGAAAAAGTAGTTTAATCTAATTAGATTAGCGATATAGTACAATTTGATATAAGTTTATTGAATATCTTTTATTAATGCAGGTTTTATTCCAATTCAAATCCATTATTTGGTTTATTTCAAGTATATCTTTGAAACATTTCAAATATGATGTTAAACATTTCCTTACAAAAAAGCAATGGCAAAGTATTATTGTTTATCTATTACTATCTATAGTAATTACTTTTATGCTTGCCTGGGACTGGAAATTAATTTGTGCGACCTTAATAGGTATCAATCTAATGATCTTTATACAGAAAGCCCAAAATAAAAACTTTCAAAATATTGTATTAAATTGGTATAAATTCTTTAATAGCCCTAAAGGAAAATTAACTTTAGCTATTATCATTGGCTGTTTTGGAATACTGGAAAGCTATGTAACTCTGTCTGTATTGTCTGATATTGAAAATCATTGGTTAGCAAGTGAACTAATTTTTCAAAATCTAGGAGTTTTTATAATATTAACAATTCTTATTTTACAAATATTTGATTCATCAGAGAAAAAGCAAAATAATCAGTATAAAGAATTAGTATCTGAATTAACTGAAGTTAATCCTTTAAAACGATTAATTGCTGTACATAATATATCTCATTTACTTAAAAAGAAACAATTAAATGTAAATCAAGAAGAAGAAATATTAGAATACTTCAAAGTTATCTTAAATCAAGAAAAAGAAGTGGTTATTCGTCAAAATATCTTGAAGAGTTTATGTTAAGTCAGCTTTTCAAAGTTATCATTTTTTATTGGATTCATTATCTAGAGTTGCTTTGCAAAATGGTTAAGTTGTTTGAGATTAGTTAGTGATAAAATCTGTTGTGTAGTATTTATTTCTATACAGCCTTGATTCTGTAGCTGTATCATAATGTTCTGGCATTCTTCATTAGAAATATTGGCAACATCAGCTAAATCTTGATTAGTAATTTGTAGAATTTCTAATCCTTCTGCAGTTAATTTGCCATAAGTTTCAGCAAATCTAATTAAGGTTTTAATTAATCTTATTTTCGGCTTTTGTTGACGTAATTGAAATCGGCGATATAAATATCTATATCTTTTAACGCTTAGTTGTAACATTTTGTGATGTACTTGAGGATCTTTAAATAGCATTTGTAAGAAACGTTGAGCTGAAATACTTATCAAATGAACTTCAGATAAGGCGGCAACATCTATACATTTGAGAGGTTCGTCAAGTATTTCCATTTCTCCCCAAAAATCTCCTTTGCTGAGAATTTCCAAAGTTACTTCTTGGTTAGAATTGCGAGAACGTACTTTGACCCAACCGGAAACTATAAAGCAGATTGCCTTTCCACAGTTATTTTCCTTTATAATTTCTTCATTTTGGACATAGTGTTCTTCATCGGCGACGGATAGTATCCATTCTATAGTTTCTGGACTTGCTACACTAAATAGGGGGAATAGCTCTATGATTGCTTGAGTTTCCATTAAAGGTGCTTTAAGATGGCACTGAATAAAAGGTTAAGAGGTACTAATTGATTGATTTTTTCTTTTTGTTTCAATCTTCTAATTAATGATAAACCCCATAGATACTCTAAGTCTAGAGTTATTAAAATAGTATAGCGAAGAAAATCTAGCAAAATTTAATAACTATACAGTTTTTAAAGAGATATTAACTAGATTTATTTTAAGATAAATGATTTAAAAATATTCTTTAACAAATAATATTAAGAAAACTCTATAAAAATAATATTTTTTTCAGTCTTTTCATATCTGTAGATGTTAGAATATCTTCTACATGTAATGTTATAAAATAACCTATAAAATTAAGTAGAGATAGATAGATACTCATGATGTTAGACCAATTCCGTAATTACTATCCTCAAGGAAGTTTAATTAGTGAGCTAATAACTATTGATCATGGAAAGTACATTGTTAGAGCATTGATACAGGTTGATGGTGTCATTTTGGGAACAGGCCTAGCTGGAGATAATATAATAGAAGTAGCTGAAGATCGTGCTATAGATAGAGCTTTAAAAAGTGTAGAATCAACAGTTAAATCTTCGATAAAGCTTGATTCTGTTAATTATAAGAATAATTTAGACACAGAATTTAAGGATGTTATTTTAAATCCCTCAGAAAAATTAATAGAATCTTCAAATATAGAAGAAAATAAGCAAAACAATAATGACTTCTCTGAACCAGGTTTTAGAGATCTGGTTGAAATAAAAGAATATGGTCAAGAAGTTGCTAATTTTGGGAAAACTGTTGATAAAAGGAGCAATTTACAAGAAGATGATACTTCCCACTCCCTTCCTAATAATGACAATACTTTTTTCGAGTCTAATGTAGACAATGAGTCTCTTGATTTTTCAGAAATTATCGCTCGTTCTAACATAGAGTTAAAACGAGTAAAATGGACAACAGAACAAGGTAGGGATTATTTAATTAAAACTTATGAAAAAAGATCTCGCCAAGTGCTTTCTGATAAGGAACTTTTAGACTTTCTTCATTATTTAGAAAACCTTCCAACACCTACTTAGTTAAATATTTATTAGATAGAGGTACTTAATAATTTACCTCTATCTAATAAATATTTAACTTACAGCATCAATTACTGAGGGACTACGACTAATAACCTGGTCAATTAATCCATAGTTTTTAGCTTCTTCTGCAGACATAAAGAAGTCTCTTTCTGTATCTTCAGCAACTTTATTTAAAGGCTGTCCAGTATGGTCAGCAAGATGATTATTTAGAAGACTCTTAAGATAAAGAATTTCTCTAGCTTGTATCTCAATATCTGTAGCTTGTCCTTGAGCACCACCTAAAGGTTGATGAATCATAATACGAGAGTTAGGTAAACTCATTCTCTTGCCCTTGGCTCCAGCACTAAGAAGAAACGCTCCCATACTTGCCGCTAGTCCGATACAAACGGTACATACATCAGGTTGAATCTTATTCATTGTATCAAAAATTCCTAGTCCAGAAGATACAGAACCACCAGGAGAATTAATGTATAAGTAAATATCTTTTTCAGGATCTTCTGCTTCAAGAAATAATAACTGAGCTACAATTAAATTAGAATTTTCATCTTTAACTTCTTGTCCTAGAAATACAATACGTTCTCGCAAAAGACGAGAATAGATGTCAAATGCGCGTTCGCCACGGCCAGAGGTTTCAATAACAGTAGGAATCATTGAGCTTTTTTTGTGATATTTACTATGATCTTAGCGATTTTACCTACACAAGACCATAATAAATTATGGCGATGTTCAAATTAAAACTTTAAATCATTTGAGTTAAGACCACATATTGATGATTCCTTAACCGATATATGGTTAATAAAAAAGTATTTAATCAAGACATTATGCATGAGATGATAGGTTTTTATTAATTAAATTTATCCGCGACAAAATATTGTATGTACTTCGTTTAAGTATCAACTTATTAATAACTTGTTTTAAATGTAATATTTGGATTATTTTTATTAGCTTTTATCTAAAATATTTTTTGGAATGTCTGTACAGATTCTAATTGTTGATTTTTCTGTTGTAATTGTATAGCAACAGAATTACACACTAAGTCACACAATGAGAAGACCAATGGATTTGCAATCGCATAAAATACATTAACGCCTTCTTGAGTTCTTGTGACGATACCAGCTTGAGATAATACTTTCAAATGCTTAGAAACATTAGCTTGTCCCAACTCAGTTATTTCAATAATTTGAGAGACATTTTTACCTCCATTTTTGAGTGCACAAATGATTTGTAATCGGCTAACTTCTGATAAAACTTTAAAAAAGTCTGCAATTATTGTTAAAACAGCGGGAGATAAATTAGATATTTTTCCTTTTTCCAAGAAATCCATCTTAGGAGCGTATTGGGAGTAGGTCATTTCTAATATACTTTCTATGGAAGCAATAGACTATGTAAATACTTGGTAAGCCCCATTATAGCTTAATTAGTCTCAATTGCCTATATTACCAAATAGTTATTTATTAACATAAAAATAACTATTCCTTGAATAATCAAGACTAAAATAATGAGGCTATTAGACAAGAAAAATAATGAAGTTAAATCAACTATTAAGTAAATATAATCTAGGAGAAAGAGATTTTCAAAACATTTGTTTGAGAGAAATAGATTTAATAGGGGTTAATCTTCCAAATATCAATTTGGAAGCAGCTGATATAAGACAAAGTCGCCTAGGGAAAAGTAATCTTAATGGAGCAATATTTAAAAAAGCTGATTTAAGTGAATCTATTATTTGGGGAACTAGTTTGAAAAATTCCAACTTATCTAGAGCCATTTTAAGAGATACAGACCTTAGTGGAGCAGAACTTATTAATACTAATCTTACAAATGCTTATTTAAGTAAAGCTAGTTTATGTGGGGCAAACCTAGCTAAAGCAAATTTATCATACGCGATACTGTATGAAGTAGACTTGCGTCCCCTTTCTAATAGAAGAACTAATTTAGGGCAAGCAAACTTAAGCCATACTGATTTATCCTATGCCAAGTTGAGTTCAGCTTTACTTTTTAGAGCAGACTTGTCAGGAGCAAAATTATGTCGAGCAGAACTAAATCAGGATCCTTATAAGTTTCCATTCTTAACAGATTTAACAGAAGCTAACTTACAGGGAGCAGATCTGAGCTATGCAGACTTAAGCAATGCTATTTTAGTTAATGCTAATTTAAAAAATGCAGATTTAACTGGTACCAACCTAAAAGGAACGAACTTACAAGGAACTATTATGCCAAATGGAAGTATATATAACTTATCTATTTAATTTATATAAATAATATTTTTCAAAAATCACATAAAATTTATTTAAATATTTGACCAGATCCAGTTTTTAGTAAAAAAAATCGCATAAATGAGACAAGTATTATATTAACTTGTCATATTTTTAATCTATTGTAAAATTAAAAGTTGGTGTAAAAAATATTTTGTAGTAAATGTAAATAAGGATAGATATTATGTCTAAACGAGTTCCAATGGTTCTAAATAAGTCTATTAGTAAACTAGGAAAAAGCGGTGATCTAGTAGAAGTTGCTCCGGGATATGCTAGAAACTATCTTCTTCCCCAGAAATTAGCTGTCATTGCTACTAGCAGTATTCTTAAGCAAGTTGAACAACGTAAAGAAAAAGAAGCTCAAAGACTTTTATTTGTAAAACAAGCGGCAGAAGAGCAAAAAGTTTCCTTAGAAACCATTAAGTGTTTTACCATTAATAAACAAGTTGGGGAAGGGGAAGCAATTTTCGGAACTGTTACTAATCAAGAAGTCGTAGAAATTATACAAAAAATCACTAATCAAGAAATAGATCGCCGAGGTGTTACTCTTCCTGAAATTAGTCAGACTGGTTCTTATGAAGCGACTATTAAACTTCATCCAGAAGTAATTGCTACTATTGAAATTCAAGTAATACCTTCTTAAGAATATATTTCTTAGTTATTATAGCTTTTAAAAAAAGCTAGCTTAAATTAAGCAAGTGTATAAAAGCTTTAGTATAATGCTCTAGAATCTTGTAGTACTTAATTTTACTTTAAAGATTACTCATAATTATTTAAAAAATCATTTAACTTTCTTTCTTGAGAATATTCTAAATGAGAAAATTATTAACTACTTTTTGTTCTTTTACAAATTACTAAATAAAATTGTTTTTGAGAGTTAAATTGAAAATAATATTTTTCATTTTAGTCAATTCTTGCTTATTTACTTGAATAGAGAATTAAAAGTTACTTAGGTTTCTAGAATAACTTTATTTTTATTAAATAAAATATTTAAAGAATAATCTTATTTAAATTTTAAAGCTACTAATTTTGACCTCTAGATTTATATTAATAATATAAATCTAGAGGTCAAAATTAGTAGCTTTAAAATTTAACCATATAGGTAGAGAATATATTAAGACTTAAAATTTGATATTGGAAAGAAGCCGCTGATGAATTACACAGTTTATTATTATCAAAGCTTAATTTTGTGTAATAACTTCGCTTCCTTCAGAAAAGTTTTAGTTAAACTGAAAACTATTGAGGAGGCAAAGTAAAGCTTATGGTAACATTATTAGAAAATCCATTTCGCATTGGACTACGCCAAGAGAGAAATCCACAACCCTTAATACTAGTGATTTTTGGTGCATCTGGTGATTTAACCCAACGTAAACTTGTTCCTGCACTCTACAAAATGAAACAGGAAAGAAGATTACCTCCAGAATTAACTGTAGTAGGAGTTGCTCGTCGAGATTGGAGTCATGCCCATTTTAGAGATAAAATGCTGGAGGGGATTGAAGAGTTCTCTGATGGTATCGGTAATAAAGAATTATGGGATAATTTTGCTGAAGGCCTATATTACTGTTCAGGTAATATGGATGAACCGGAAAGTTATCAAAAATTAAAAACTTTATTAAAAGAGTTAGATGACAAGAGGGGAACTAGAGGAAATCGTGTATTTTATCTATCTGTTTCTCCGAATTTCTTCCCACCTGGTATTAAGCAATTAGGTGCAGCTGGGATGTTAAGTGATCCCTTAAAACATAGAATTGTTATTGAAAAGCCTTTTGGTAAAGATTTAAGTTCAGCTAAAGTCCTTAATCGTATAGTCCAAAATGTATGTAAAGAAGAACAAGTTTATCGAATTGACCACTACCTAGGGAAGGAAACTGTCCAAAATTTATTAGTTTTTCGTTTTGCTAATGCAATTTTTGAACCTTTATGGAATCGCCAATTCGTAGATCATGTTCAAATCACAGTAGCTGAAACTGTTGGAGTAGAGGATAGAGCAGGCTACTATGATACTTCTGGAGCCTTACGGGACATGCTGCAAAATCATCTTATGCAGCTTTTTTGTTTGACTGCTATGGAACCTCCTAATGCTTTAAATGCTGATAGTATACGTAATGAAAAAGTTAAGGTGTTACAGGCAACTAACTTGGCTGATACTCATAATTTAGAAAACTCAGCTATTCGTGGACAATACAAAGCAGGCTGGATGAAAGGAAAACCTGTTCCAGGATATTTAGAAGAAACAGGAGTTCCTTTAAATTCTTCTACACCTACTTATGTAGCCATGAAACTAATGGTAGATAATTGGAGATGGAAGGGAGTACCTTTTTACCTTAGAACCGGAAAAAGATTACCTAAAAAGGTAACTGAAATATCTATTCAATTTAAAGATGTACCTTTTCTTATTTTTCAATCAGCAGCTTACCAAACAAATCCTAATATTCTAAGCATGCGTATTCAGCCTAATGAAGGTATAGCTTTAAAATTTGAAGCAAAAATGCCGGGTTCAGAACTTCGTACTCGTTCAGTAGAAATGGATTTTAATTATGGCTCTTCTTTCGGTATGACTACATCCGATGCATATCATCGTCTTTTATTGGATGCCATGCTAGGAGACCAAACTTTATTTACGCGTGCTGATGAGGTTGAAGAAGCATGGCGTGTTGTTAGCCCTGTTCTTTCTGTATGGGATAGTCCAGCTGAACCTAACACCGTTCCTCAGTACGAAGCTGGAACGTGGGAACCTACAGAAGCAGAATTGTTAATGAATCGTGATGGTCGTCGTTGGCGACGCTTGTAATAGAAATCAGGAATTTTTCCTGCTTAGTTGATTTCTTACCCAACCAATAACTTCCTCCCATAACAGAACAATTATGACTACTCAAACTCTCCCAATCGTTTCTTTGCAAGATCCCAAGGATGTTTCTATAAATGTCATTGAGGCGGAACTAAGCAATATTTGGCAAAGTTATAATAATAACGATGATGGAATTATAGCTACCCGTGCTAATACATTTACCTTTATTATTTATGAACCTGGACCTACTCAGTATCTATTAGCTGTTCTTGGTTTTTATACAGGTATTATTGATGGTATAGTTGGTCCTCGTACTATCGCTGCAATTAAATCTGCAGAAGAAACATACAACCTAAAAGTAACAGGCGAATCTAGTGAAGAGTTTATTCTTAAATTACAATCAGAATTTAAACAAGCTAAGACTAAAGGACAACTTAGTGATTTGCAAAAAATTACTGCTCAGTCCTATTCTCCTGACCTAGAAGAAACAGGTTTAGCTAATTTTAATCCTTGTAGAGTAATAACAATTCGTCCTACTGTTGATAGTAATGATAGCGTCAAAGCACAAGTCTCTGCTTCTTGTCCTATTAACAAACAAGGTAATCATACTTTAGCTTGTTGTGAATATATTACACTACAAGGAAGTGCTGATGCTTTAGAAAAAATTAGTGATGTTATCTCAGATTTAAGTATTGACGGATTACCTACATGTACTTGGTGGAAAGCTATTCCTGAGCCAGAGTATGAACTTTTTAAAAAGTTAGCTTCCCAAAGTAATACTCTGGTTGTAGATTCCAGCACTTTTAGTAATTCAATAAACCAACTGGCAAAATTAGGCAAGATGTTGGAGCAAAACTTACCCTTAGCTGATTTAAACTGGGTAAGACTGAGTCCATGGCAAGAACTAACAGCTGCAGCTTTCGATCCTCCAGAACGTCGTAATGCTGTTTTGGAAATTGATCGTATTGCTATTGATTATGAAAAAGGAAATTCAGCCCAAGCATTAATGTACTTAGGTTGGGTTGCTAGTCGCTTACAATGGCAGCCTATTGCTTATGAGTATGAAGAAGGTGACTACAATATTTGCAGAGTCAAGCTTCTTAATAGTGAACAAAGAAGCATAGAAGCTGAATTGTCTGGAATTCCTCTAGCAGATTGGGGTGATGTATTAGGAGATTTAATTAGCCTGAAATTAAGTTCTACAAATTCACAAGCAGACTGTTGTACAGTATTATGTTCCGGTACTACTGGATGTATGCGAATGGAGGCATCTGGTGGTGCTCAGGCTTGCCGTATTGAACAAGTAACATCTCTAGCAGATCAAAAAACCGACAATTTGATTCAAAGACAACTTCAAAGATGGGGTACAGATGCTTTATATAAAGAAAGTATGGAAGTCGTTACCTCTATGCTTAAATTAGCTCTTAATCAATAATTAAAAATCAAGTGTTTTATTTATAAGTGGGATTAGAATATATAAGTCTTCTAATCCCACTTTTCATCAATTTTAGAAATAATTTAAATTAACAAAATCTATTATAAAAAATATAATGCTGTTAACTACAACAAACCAATGTATAAAAAATTAAAATTTAGACATTACTATATACTAGCTTCCAGTCTAATAAGATATACTGTGATGTTCTCTTAAGTATAAGAATCAGACTACTGATTCTATTTTACAAATGACAAACACATATTGAAATTTATGTTTAAGATAGTTCAATCTTTTTATCCTCTCTTCTTATACTTAATTAAAAATTATCCGGAAAAAGCTCATCATATTTTTCTAAAAAGTTTAAACTTTTTAAACAAAAAACGTTATACCTTTTTTGGAAATTATTTATTATCAAATATAAGAAATTCTTTCTGCTATAGTGATACCCGTCTTAAGCAGACTTTGTGGGGACTTGATTTTAATATTCCTGTAGGATTAGCTGCTGGGTTCGATAAAGATGGTTTGGCAACAAGTATATGGGACTGTTTTGGTTTTGGATTTATCGAGATTGGAGCTGTTACTCTTCATCCTCAAGTCGGTAATTTGAAACCAAGATTGTTTCGTCTACCTTTAGATACAGCAATCTTAAACAGATTAGGTGCAAACAATGATGGTGCTGTATCTATTGCTAAAAGATTGACAATGGACAGTAAAATAGAGCCTTTTAAAGTTCCAGTTGGTATTAATTTATGTAAATCAAAAATTACTCCTCTAAATTTAGCTGTCGATGATTATTTGGGCAGTTTTCATCATCTTGAGTCTTGCGTAAATTATTTTACTATTAATGTGAGTTCTCCTAATACACCTGGTCTTAGGATACTACAAGAAGAAAAACATTTAGAAACTATCCTATATAAATTACAGCTCGAAAATAAATATAATAAACCCTTGTTTATTAAAATTTCTCCTGATTTAAACTGGGAATCCATTAGAACTATTATCGCATTATCTAAAACTTATAATCTATCAGGTATTGTTGCTACTAATACGACTACGAAGCGTGAAAGCTTAAAAACTGTAATTTTAAAAACAACAGGAAATTATATTGAAAAAGAACTTGGAGGTATTAGTGGAAAGCCAATCTGTGAAAGGTCAACGGAAGTGATCAGATTTATATATAAGGAGACGAAAGGTACATTGCCTATAATTGGAGTAGGAGGAATTTTTACAGCAAAAGATGCTTGGAATAAAATTGCTGCAGGAGCTACGCTATTACAATTATACACAGGTTGGATATACCAAGGACCTTGGTGCATACCAGAAATATCAAGAGGACTAGCTCTTCAATTAGAGAAACATAAACTATCTCATATTTCCCAAGTTATAGGTAGTGAAATTCCATTTTCTTAAAAAGAAGGGTAGTATTTTTAGGTTTGCTTATTATTCTTTGCATAAGCTTTGGCCGAGGCTTTAATCCAAGTAGTAATAGCGATTCCAAGAGGAAGTATCATAACGCCGAGACCTGTTATTAAAGAATTCTGGCGAGCGAAAGAACTATTCATTAGTAGAAGAACAATACAACCACAATACAGCAAACCAAGTAAAGGTAGCCCTATCACAAGAATAGAAAACTTAGTATCTTTATCCATAAAAGCCCTTATAAATAATTGAGATATTGATTTATTCAAAAATAATTACATATAAATACATTGTTTTTAGATCTATATAAAAATAATGCATTTATACTCATAATAATTAAAGATAAAGCCATTTGATTAGCATTATATACTAGAAACAAGAGAATTTATAAATTTAATAGATGATAATCCATTAGTATTAAACTACCTAGAAAGATTTTTCCTAATAAACATATATTGCTACTGAAAACTCTACTAAATTAATTAGTTTTACTTTACCTTTAAGGAAATAATATTATTAAATAATCCGTCTATAGAACACGAATAAATAGTAGTTAATATTACAAATGTTATTCCTATGATAATGTTCTTAGTATTCTTTTAAAATCTCATGTTAACTGAATATAAAATTTACTTTATTATATATATATTACTTCCTGTCTAGAAATTACTTGAATTTGTTTAAGATAATAATACTATATTGTTTTACTAATCAATTAAATTATTAACTGATTAAATTTATTCTAAGATTATTTTTTAAAATAATAATCTTAGAATAAATTTAATTAATGATAACCAATGATAAAAATCATCAAAGAATATTTAGTACTTGTATTATTTCTTAAATAACTAATCATCTATAATGAAGGTTGGAGGTTTTTCAACATATGGACGAACAAACATAAGGTTTATTTATATATTGACAAACTTTATTTAAAAACGATAATTATTAATCAACTCTGCTCTATTTATTTTATGATCACTAACTTGTTTAAATTATTTTGTTTAATTGGTTATTCTGTCAGTATCATTTATATTTTCTCTTTTTTATATGGAAGCGGAGATAGCTCTGCCCTTGCAAAAGATACTACTTCTAATTCATCTTTCTCTACTTTTCCTTATCTTGAACATGCTGCTAAGCAAATAAATGAATTTACTCTTGATAATGGTATGAAATTCATTGTTATGGAAAACCATAGTGCACCTGTAATATCTTTTGTAACTTATGCAGATGTTGGAGGAGTTGATGAACCTAAGAATAAAACCGGAGTAGCACACTTCCTAGAACATCTAGCTTTTAAAGGAACTACAGAAATTGGAACAACAAATTACACTGAAGAAAAAGAGATACTAAGTAATTTAGATCATGTTTTTACTCTTATAGAAGAAGCAAAAAGTAGAAATGATAATGCTAATGTTCAATTATTGACTGAAGAATTTCATATCTTACAAGCTGAAGCTCATAATTATGTTAAACAGAACGAATTTGGGCGTATTGTTGAGACAGCGGGAGGTGTTAATATTAATGCTGCAACCTCTCCAGATTCTACTATTTATTTTTATAGTTTTCCTTCAAATAAATTAGAGTTATGGATGTCCTTAGAGTCACAACGTTTTTTAAATCCGGTATTTCGAGAATTCTATAAAGAAAAAAATATTATACTAGAAGAACGTCGTCTTAGAACAGAAAATAATCCTATTGGTAAGATGGTAGAAGCTTTTCTAGATACTGCTTTCATTCAACATCCTTACAAGCGTCCAGTGATTGGTTATAATAAAGATATTAATGGTTTAACTCGTAAAGACGTTCAAGACTTCTTCAATATTTATTATGGACCAAATAATTTAACGATCTCTATTGTGGGAGATGTGAAATTTGAACAAGTAAGGAATTTGGCTGAAGTATATTTCGGACGTTATCCTTCTAAGGCAGAACCACCTAAAATATCTGTAGTAGAGCCAAAACAAACAGAAGCTCGTGAAATTACATTAAATCTTGATTCTCAACCTTGGTATTTAGAAGGATATCATGTACCTTCTTTAGATCATCCTGACAATGTTGTTTATCAAGTAATTTCTAATATATTGAGTTCTGGACGTACATCTCGTCTTTATAAATCTTTAGTTGAAGATAAACAAGTGGCCTTAGTAGCTCAAGGTTTGAGTGGTTATCCATCAGATAAATATCCTAATTTAATGCTTTTTTATGCACAAACTTCTCCTCAAGCATCAGTCGAAGAAGTCGCGAAAGCCTTGTCATTAGAAATTGAGAAACTAAAAGTACAACCTGTTTCTGAACAAGAATTAGAAAAAGCTAAAAATAAATTAAGAGCTAGTCTATTACGTTCTCTTGATTCTAATTTGGGGATGGCTCGTGCTTTAGTAGAATATGAAGTAAAAACAGGTAAATGGCATAATCTTTTCAGTCAAGTTCAGGCTTTAGAAGCCGTTACGGCTGAAGATATTGAAAGAGTTGCAAAAATTACTTTTAGGTCAGAAAATATGACAGTCGGACGTATACTACCTAAAAGACAATAAGATAGTTATATATTTTTTCAATTAATTATTAGAAATAGAAGAAATGTAACTCATAAGCTTTAATTACTAAAACTAATTCAGATTGTGCTTACTCTTCTGTTATTTTTGGATATAAAAGTAATTTCTCGCATGTTACAGTATAAAAAATGTTAACAGAGCTAATGTACATTATTAGCCACAGTTTTTATATTTAAATATTTTGTATTTCTTATCTCATTAAATTTATGTAAAAGCTCTATAGTCTGATAGGCTCGTCAAAACCTTTACTAGATAATTTTTTTTAAAGAATAAATATTAGGTTATTTTCTCTTATTAACTATTAAGTATAAAAAGTGTAATTAGTGGTTGATAAAAATTAGCTAAGCCACAGTATAGTATTTTTAATACTAAAAGTTCTAAATATTAAAAGTGCAAATGTATCACTGAATTTCAAAGCTTATTGGAAAAACTTTTACAAAACTTAATGGTATTTTAACCTAGTTGAGCTTAGATTATATTTAATAATTGCTTCGTAGATATTCTTTTCTTTACCAGCTAAACTTTTTATAAAACAATCTAATAAAATTAAAATTTATGACGTCTCAAACAAAAATAAATTCTTCTTCCTATAAAATCTCTATGCCTCCTAAAGACGCCAAGACTAGAGTCAGTAAGCTTATGAAAAATTTGCAGGATGAAATTTGTTGCTCATTAGAAAAAGCAGATCGTGGAGGTCAATTTCAAGAAGATAGTTGGCAGAGAGAAGAAGGTGGTGGTGGACGCTCTCGAGTACTGAAAAACGGTAATTTACTAGAACAAGGAGGAGTAAATTTTTCTGAAGTTTGGGGCGAAGAGTTACCATTGTCGATAATAAAGCAACGACCTGAAGCTCAAGGGCATAAATTTTATGCTACGGGAACCTCTATGGTGCTACATCCTCACAATCCCTATATTCCAACGGTTCATCTTAATTATCGCTATTTTGAGGCAGGTCCTGTTTGGTGGTTTGGAGGAGGTATCGATCTAACTCCTTATTATCCGTTTGCTGAGGATGCAGCTTTTTTTCACAAGACTTTAAAACAAACTTGTGATCAACATCATGAAGGATATTACCCAACCTTTAAATCTTGGTGTGATGAATATTTTTATCTCAAACATCGTCAAGAAACACGTGGTATTGGAGGGATTTTCTTTGATTACCAAGATGGTAGTTATCCTCTATATCGTGGCTCTAACAATAACAAAACAGATACTAAATATGATGATCAAATTTCTGAATTAAAACCACGTACGTGGGAAGACTTATTTACTTTTGTTAGCGATTGCGGGAAAACTTTTCTGCCAGCTTATCTGCCTATTGTCGAAAAACGCCGTAACTTACAATATGGAGAAAAAGAACGTCAATTTCAACTATATAGAAGAGGACGTTATGTAGAATTTAATCTAGTATATGACCGTGGTACGATTTTTGGTTTACAAACTAATGGACGTACTGAATCCATATTGATGTCTTTACCGCCACTAGTTCGCTGGGAATATTCCTATGAACCAAAAGTCAATACTCCTGAATTTGAGTTATATAAAACATTTTTAAAACCTCAGGATTGGGTTAATTGGTTGTAGTAAACCTACGATTATTATGATTTTTTTAGTGCACTTTTATTAGAAGTTCTCAGATAACAAATTAATTAAAAACGAAGAAGATATGAATAGCGTTTAACTATGAATATCTTCTTCAAAAGAATAGTGACTATTCTAAAATTAAGTAATCTGATAAACAAATTGGATTAATTAAGACTTTTCTTACAGCAATTTTCAACTTTATTAGAATTAAGCAGATTTTAATAATCCACTATATCTTAGTAAAGGTTCTGTTTCAGGTTCTCTTCCTCGAAAAGATTTAAAAATTTCCATAGGATTTTTACTTCCACCTAAAGCTAAGATATTATCTCTAAAACTTTTACCTACTTCTAAAAGCTCATCATCGTTGTCTAAACCAACTTCTTCAAAGGCCGAAAAAGAATCTGCACTTAATATCTCTGACCACTTATAACTATAGTACCCAGCCGCATAACCACCAGCAAAAATGTGATTAAATGCACATAAAAAAGCATCTTCAGGTAAAGTTCTAATCACTGTTGTCTTTTCTGCAATCCTGTCTCTAACTTGAACCAAAGTTTCACCACTATCTGGTTGATATTTATGATGTAATTCTAAATCTAAGAGACTAAAGTGAAGTTGCCTTAGCATAGATAATCCAGCCATAAAATGACGCGAAGATACTAATTTATCATAATAGTGTTTAGGTATTGTTTCTCCTGTTTTGTAGTGTTTAGCCATACTGAAAAAAGTATTTTTTTCATAGCACCAATATTCCATAAATTGACTAGGTAATTCGACAGCATCCCACTCTATGTTGTTAATACCTGATGCCCCAGGATAATTGACTGTTGTTAGCATATGTTGTAGACCATGACCAAACTCATGAAATAAAGTAGTTACTTCATCAAAGGTCATTAAACTAGGTTCTTCATCATAGGGAGGAGTTTGATTACAAATTAAGTATGCAACTGGTAAACGAGTTATAGTTTTTCCATCTTGATATGTTTCTGATCTTCCAACACAGTCACTCATCCAAGCACCTCCACGTTTTTCTGCAGGACGACTATAGGGGTCTAGATAGAAGTATGCAATTATATTTTCTGTTTCATCTTTTACTTGAAAAAATTGCACATCTTTATGCCATGTTGATACTTGTTTATCTGCGACAGTGATTTTTACTCTGAAAATACGTTCTGCCAAGTCAAACAATCCTTCTAGTACTTGTTCTAAAGAAAAGTAAACTCTTAATTCCTCATTAGTGAAATCAAATAAGAATTTACGCTGTTTTTCTGTCCAGTAACTTATATCCCAAGGCTCTAGATCAGAATTGTAATTGCTAGACGCAAATGACTTTAAACTTTTCAATTCTTCTTGTGCTGTTTCATAACTTACAACTCTTAGCTCTTCCAAGACTTTTTCTACGTTTTCAACACTAGAAGCCATTTTTTTGCTTAAACTTACTTCAGCATATGATTGATAACCAAGAATTTTTGCTTGTTCTTTTCTTAATTTTAAAATACGTTCTATTAAGGGTTTATTGTTTAACTTACCAATTGATGCCCGAGATATAAAAGCTTTATATATTTTTTCTCTTAGGTTTTTTTGACTACTGTATCTCATAAAAGGTCCGTAAATAGGATAATCTAAAGTCATAATCCATGGACCTGCCTCAGGAGTAGCATTACTATCCCCCTCTAAAATAGCGTTATTCGCAGCTAGTTTTAAGAGGCTAAATGGTAAACCATCAACTTCCATCTTTTCTGTTAATTTTAATTTAAAGTCTTTAGTTGAATCTAAGACATTATTAGAAAATTGTGTAGACAGTTCAGCAAGTTGCAAGTTAATTTCATTAAATCTATGACGCTTCTCTGGTATTAGATTAACTCCAGATAATTCAGCTTCTCTAATAGAGCTTTCAATAATACGTTTTTGGCAACCATCCAAGGTATTCCATAAGACTAAATCTTTTTGCAGATTTTTAAATGCTTGGTAAATAAGTTTACTTTGTCTTAGCCTATTTAAAAAGTTTATGATATCAGGTTGAATAGTTTGGTATATCTCTCGAAGCTTTGAACTATTTTGAACTCCCATCAAATGATTGACAATACCCCATGTCCATTGAATTTTTTCTTCAATGATAGTTAAAGGCTCTACAAGGCCCTCCCAGGTTGAATCGACGTTTTCTTCTAAATAAGTTAGTTTATTACTTGATTGCTTCAAAAGTTCAGTCATTGAAGGAATAATATCATCTAATATAATTTTCTCGAAGGCGGGCAAACCTTCTCCAACTAGCAAATAATTATCAGCATATTGATTGTTCATAAAATAAAAAATAGTTATGTTTTTTGTATATATAGTGATCAATTTATAGCTTAGGATAATTTTGCTTATTAGCAAAACTTAATATAGATTGCAGTGTATATACAAAATTTAGAATTAATAAGTGTAAGCTATATACTTATTAACCATATAAATTCAATTACTTTAGATAAAGACTCTGATAATTTTGACCTATTAAAATTAAAAAAGAAGCGATGTCATATTAAGAGAAAGTGGTCAGGTAAAAAAATTAGTATTTTTTAGGGTACTAAATGAATCTTTAGAAATATAAAAGCTGTCAATTTGACTTATATGATTTTAATTAAGAAAATGTATCATATATTGTAATATATAAATATGATTTATTTTGGAAGTAAATACTCATGGATATTTTAGCTCTTGGTTGGGTTAGTGTATTAGCCTTATTTAGTTGGTCTCTTGCTATGGTTGTTTGGGGACGTAATGGCTTTTAGGGTTTTCTAAGCTATGCAATATCTCAATTTTCTCTTTTATACTGCTTTTGCTCTACTAATTTTGGTAAGCATTGGTATTATTTACTTAACTGTTATGGATCGACATAGCAGTTATTTTCAAAAGCAAAACGAAAAAAATAAATTATAAAGTTTAAGGAAAAATTATTTTCCCTTAAACTTTGTAGTATAGTCTAACCAACATAAACTATGTAAATAAATCAGATCGTATAATTTATTCATATTTTGTTCAATTCTAAAAATCAATAAGGTGAACTTTATTTCGCCTTATTGATTTTTAATTCTATACTAGGCTTTAGATGTAGAATTTAAAGAAGCTAGTGGATCTGGAATTGTAGGAGAAGGAGCTTGAAACTCTCCTTGGGCTACATATTCTAGTCGTAATTTTAACCAAGTTATAAAACCATGATCCGTTGAAATAATAGCAACACTTGGTTGAGGACACTGTGCTTTGATATTAGCAAATTCTGGAGCTTCAATAAAAGCAGGTTCTTTGACAAGCCAAAAATCAATTGCTTTATCTTTAGCTTGATAATCTCTAACTCTTTCTCTTAACACTTCGTCTAAAGGCTCTTCTTCTAGAAGAAATTTTTGACTAGCTAAAACGTAATAATAGGTATTCATTGCTTATTCATTAATCCTGATTTCCCAATTATTATTATTCAACTTAAGAATACTTTATTGGTGAAGATTAATTAATAATTTATAATTCTCCTTTTATCGCTAGTTTCATTTCTTTAACAGCTCTTTCCATTCCTACTAAGACAGCACGACTTATAATCGTATGACCAATATTTAATTCCTTAATACCAGGAAGGCAGGCAATAGGATAGACATTGTTATAATTCAATCCATGGCCAGCATTAATTTTTATACCTAAGTCGAGAGCTTTATGACACGCTAATTTCAACAACTTTAGTTCATCTTGACATTGTTTACTATGCATGGAATTTACGTATTTGCCTGTATGTAGCTCAATATATTTTGCTTTAGTACTTGCAGATGCCTGAATTTGATCTTCATCACTATCAATAAAAAGACTAGCAGAAGCTCCATTATCTTGTATCTTACTAACTATTCTCTTTAAATGTTCCAAATTTTTTTTAACATCTAAGCCACCTTCTGTAGTTATTTCTTTACGCTTTTCTGGAACTAGGGTAATACAATCAGGCTTAATATCGAGAGCAATTTTAATCATTTCTTCTGTAGCAGCAATTTCTAAATTCAAACGTGTTTGAATAGTTTCTTTTATTAGATATACATCTCGATCCTGAATATGTCGTCTATCTTCTCTTAGGTGAAGAGTAATGCCGTTTGCTCCTCCTAATTCTGCCAAAGCTGCTGCCACAATTAGGCTTGGTTCACTTGAGTGTCTTGCTTGACGAATAGTAGCAACGTGGTCAATATTTACTCCGAGAGTTGGTAATTTGAAATTTTCTTCTTTATCAAACATTTTATAATTAAGTAGAGAATTTGAACTTGAATAATTAATATCATTTTTATAATATTAACCATTGTTTATAAAAAAGGATAAGATATTAAATTTCAAACGTAACTAAAATACTTTAACATGTAATTTATATAGTTTTATTTAGTTAGTTAAGAAACAAAGATAAACTATTACATAAAAATAACTTATTTTTTATCTATAAAATATTAGTTTAACAGATAAGAATTTTTAATTAAGATATACTTTGCCTCAATATACCATTATGAATTTTTTATGTTTTCGGTATAATTTCATTTCTATAACTATATTTTGTAGTACATTTATCTTTTTTACTTTCAGTAGTCTTAGACATATACTTTTTCAATCAACAGCTTGGGATTTAGCAATTTTTGATCAGGCAATTTATTTAATAAGTCAAGGTAAAATACCGAACTCATCTTTTTTAAATATTCATATCTTGGGAGATCATGCTTCCTTAATACTTTATCCATTATCGTTATTTTATGTATTTTATCCTTCGATCTATTGGTTATTTTTTATACAAGCGCTGTCTCTAAGCTTCGGAGTACTACCTATCTACTGTCTATGTCAAAATCAAGGCTTAAATAAAGACTATTCATTTACGATAAGCTTAACATATTTATTTTATCCGTTAATTTTTAATATTAATTTATTTGATTTTCATCCTGATGTAATATTTGTTCCAGCAATTTTATTTGCTCTTCTAGCCATCTTTGAAGATAGATTATTTTTATTTATTTTATCCATATTAATTGCTTTGAGTTGTAAAAGCATATTCTCTTTGACAATTATATTTATGGGTTTGTGGTTATTCTTGCTAAAAAAAAAAAATTTAGTCTATTTGCTTTAGGAAGTGGTTTTATTTGGTTTATTTTTAGTACTAAATTTATTATTCCTGTTTTTGGTAATGGGAATGCCAATATTGAAAGACATATAGAAAGGTTCAATCACCTTGGAAACACATTTTCTGAAATAATTTATAACTTGATTTTTAGTCCTACTTTAATTTTAGAAGGAATATTTAATTTACCTAATTTAGAGTATTTATTATTGTTACTATTGCCTGTCTTCTGGGGTATATCTTTCGTTTCACTTTCTCCTTTAATACCTTGTATCCCTAGCTTTGCGATGAATCTGTTGTCTCAAAATCTTTTACAAAAGGATCTTTTGCACCATTATTCTTTACCAATTTTACCTTTTATAATAATTATTATTATAAAAACTATAGCTCAGAAACAAAAGTGGATTCATAAGAAATATATTTTTCTATGGTCACTCATTTCTTTTATTATGTTGGCTAAATTAGGTAATTTTACTTCTCGATATTTAATATCTTTAGATACTTGGACAGCAAGTAAAGAAGCTATCAGTAGGATAGCTGAAGAGAGTAGTGTATTAACATATACTTATGTTGCGCCCCATATTAGTCATCGCTCCACTGTAAAGTTAATTGAGCAGGAAGCAGATATAAATTTAGAACAATTTGACCATATTTTATTAAATGACTTTTTGTCACAAAACGAACAAGTTAAAGAACAAGTTAAAAAAAATAATCATTTTTCATTAATTTTTCAAAAAAATCATATTTATCTTTTCAAAAAATTAATCAATCAATAATTAGATGAATATTTGTATTTAATACAAATATTCATCTAATTATTGATTGATTAATTTTTTTTAGAAAATGTTAGTTTTACTGTCTATTTGATCGTAAGAGTTTTCTTCAATAAAAATTGGCTTGTTAGGAGTAACTGACATCTTATAAAAAATAATATATGCTAAAAGGCAAATACTACCTGAAAAAAGGAAAACTCCGATTAATAAACTTGAAACAACCTGAAAAAATTTAGATAGACGACTCATATTTATCTTGCAATAAAATTATATAAACTAAAATAGCGATTAATTACATATTAATTATCTGAGTTATATATGGAATTTGGTTAAAAATAATTCTGTCAGGTTAAATCGTAATAATATTTTCTACTTTGTGTATAAGATATTATTTCTTGTAGCAGTCACTATATAGATAATTTCAAATATACTTTGGTCTTAAATATAAAATTTTATAATTTAAGTTCTTTTTTATAAATTTAATAGCTTAACATTTAACAATAAGTTAGATACAAAAAAGCAAAATCTTAATTTTAATTTTGCTTTTTTTGTAGTGTTAAATTTTTCTTCATCAAGCACTTCTTTTCAGTTAATATTATTAATTTCTATATTATTTTCTTATTATAAGTAGTAGTTTTTAGAACAACAGGTATCGAAAGAACATCTTCTAGTGTTAGGATTTCTTGCTTTTAATTTTTCGCTAACATTGAATAGAGACTTTGTCTTCCAAAACCTCCACAAAAATAGTATCTATACATTTCTCATTATTTAATAAATAGGTAATCTTTCTTTGAATTAGTTAAGCAAACTTGTCTTTAATTTCTGATGATCTTTAATATATAATTAATAGGATCATAAAGTACTTCATTATTTCTCTAAAAATAGTTTGATGAACAATTTTCAGATAAAAAATAATGAGTCTCTTCGTCTGTAATTATTAATTGTTCCTACAATCAAAAAAAATTAATTTGTAGAAAATTTTCTGCTTTCTTTATGTAATCATATTAAGTTGCTAACATATAAGAAAGCATATATAACTGAAGGCTAAATTTAATAATAACGTGTTGCTTAATATCTAAAGATTCTAATATTTAATTAATATAGTTTTGTAGACATATATTAATTAAATATTAGAATCTTTAGAATATATCGAATTTCTTTGCAAATTCATAGTTGATCTTTTTTAGCTTTACTTATTCTGACAAAATAGTTTACTTGTCTCATCTGTCACACTTAATAGTTATGTTATCCAAAAATCTTCACATTCATCCTCCAAAATATTTGCTTTTTCTAAACTTACTTCAGAAATCTTTAATTCTTATCGAGTAAGTAGGATATCTTTAATATTAATCTGTTTATAACTTAAATATAATTCTCGATAATCTAATGTAAAGATCTCTACTTGTCCTAGAAATATATAATAGAAAAAATCTGAAAAGATTTTTTCTATTGCTTTTTAACTATATTCTGAATGTATATCAGGCATGAAACTAACGGCTATTTTCTTTTAATCATTTTTGAAATTAATGGTTTTGTTAAAAAAGGTTTTCCAGTTCCTGGTTTCTTCGAAATGTCATTATTTCTCTTAGCAAATTTATTTGAACTAATATAAATAAGGATATCTAGATATTTAAAAGATTTCCAATCTTGAAATTATGGTAACTACTGTCATCTTTTCGGTCAAAAACTATTCCAAAATATTTTCAGAAATTTCTAGACCAGAATGAAGTCAGCTAGTACTGTTTCTTATCTTTTTTTATGGGACTAGATATCAGCATAGACATTGGTGAGGTTAATAATTTAAATTTTTAGCAATTTCTAATCTTCGAAATAATGGAAACAATATATTACTGTATAAAACACTATGAAATCATAAATTTTGTACAACATCTAAATAATTCAATAATTTTTATGATTGATTTTATTTAAACAAGTTCTTCTCTCCAGAAGATGAGATAATTATATGTCCCGTAGTTGTGAGGAAAACTTTAAATGCGACTATCCCAAGTGTTGTTTGTGACTTTACGCGAAGACCCTGCTGAAGCAGAAATAATGAGTCATAAATTATTGTTAAGAGCTTGTTATATTCGTCGTATTAGTAGTGGTATTTATTCTTATTTGCCCTTAATGTGGCGAGTATTACAAAAAACTTCTCAAATAGTACGAGAAGAAATGAATTTCGTTGGAGCTCAAGAATGTTTATTACCTCAACTACAGATATCAGATTTATGGAAGGAATCAGGTAGATGGGAAACCTATACTAAAGCTGAGGGAATTATGTTTTCCCTAGTAGATAGGCAAAAAAAAGAATTAGCTTTAGGGCCAACTCATGAAGAAATCATCACATCAATAGTTAGAGATATGATTACATCATATAAACAAATGCCTCTAAATTTATATCAAATTCAAACGAAATTTAGAGATGAGATCCGTCCTCGTTTTGGTTTGATGCGAAGTAGAGAGTTTATGATGAAAGATGCCTATTCTTTTGATGAAAATATAGAAAATCTTCAAAAGAATTATAGTGCAGTAAGCCAAGCTTACTGTAAAATTTTTGAGCGCTGTGGACTGTCTTTTCATGTTGTAGAAGCAGACTCTGGAGCGATAGGCGGTCTAGCTTCTCAAGAATTTATGGTTTTAACAGATGTCGGAGAAGATGAAATTTTATATACAAAAGATGGTAGTTATGCGGCTAATGCAGAAAAAGCAACTTCTATACCTAACCCAGAAGATATATCACCTTTTGATAGTTATGAAGAGAGAGAAACTTTAAACTGTAATACACTAAAAAAGCTATCTGAGTTACTTAATTGTTCTCTCACTAATATTGTTAAAAATTTATTGTATAAAGCAACTTATGATAACCAAAAAAGTATATTAATTTTAGTAAGTATCCGAGGAGATCAAGATGTTAACGAAGTAAAACTTAGTAATGAATTAAATTATTTAGCTTTTAAATACGAAGCATCAACATTATTAACTCTAAAAATTTCTGATCAAGAATCTTTACTTAAGGATAGACTGCCATTAGGTTATATTGGTCCAGATCTAAAAGACTCTTATATTAATTCCAAAGAGAATATTGAGTCTTCTTTTTTAAGAATTGCAGATAAAACTGTTATTAATCTCAAAAACTTTGTTACCGGATCTAATAAATTAGATCATCATATTGTGGGAGGAAATTGGGGACAATCACATAGATTACCGGAGTTAATTCTTGATATTAGAAAAGCGAAGGAAGGTGATAAGGTTTCTAACGACAATTACGAAAAGTTAATGAGCAAAAAAGGAATTGAAGTAGGACATGTCTTTCAATTAGGGACAAAATATTCGGAGAAAATGAAAGCGACCTTTACTGATAAAAACGGTGAAGAAAAACCTATTACAATGGGATGTTATGGTATTGGTATTTCCCGTTTAGTTCAATCTGCCGTGGAACAAAATTATGATAAAAATGGAATTATTTGGCCACTTGCAATAGCTCCTTATCATGCTATTATTGTAGTTCCAAATATGAATGAAAAAAAACAAATAGAAATTGCAGAAAAGATTTATCATGATTTAAACAATATTGGGATAGAGACTATCTTAGATGATCGTACTGAACGAATAGGTGTTAAGTTTAAAGATGCTGAGCTTATTGGAATTCCTTATCAAATAGTGACGGGAAGAACATTAAAATTTGGCAAAGTAGAAGTAGTAGAAAGAAAAACAAAAAATTCACAAGAGGTAATTATTGAAGAATTACCTAGACTATTTCATGAGCTTTTAAAGAATATTAAGTTATCATCACAATTCATATAAAAGAATTATCAAAGAAGCTACAGTTTAAACATTAGTTTAAACTGTAGCTTCTTTTTTACATATACAATGATTGTAGTAAATAATCATATATTTTATCTTGAAATGACTTTTATTATTTCAAGTTTTAACCATTTTTTGTAATTTTTATGTATCAAATTACTGGGAAAACAAAGCTTTTAGGAATTATAGGAGATCCTGTTGAACATTCTCTTTCTCCGATTATGCATAACACAGTTATTTCTGAATTAGAAATGGACTATATTTATGTTCCTTTTACTGTTACCCAAAAACATTTAAATAGTGCGTTAATAGGACTTGCTAATATTGGAGTAGTGGGCTTCAATGTAACGATCCCTCATAAAGAAACTATTTTACCTTTACTTTTTAAAGCGACTAAAGTTTCTCAACTAATAGGTGCAGTGAATACTGTTTGGTATACAGATGAAGGGTGGTATGGTACTAATACAGATGTCGTTGGTATTTTAGCATCACTAAAGCCATTAAATTATAATTGGTCAAATACTAAACCTATCATTTTAGGATACGGTGGAGCTGCCAAAGCAGCTATGGTTGCTTTGGCAGAACTAGGATGTACTGAAATTATCATAGTGGGACGAAACTATGATCGATTAAAAAATTTTAGAGAAAGGTGGTCAGCTAGTGAGCTTTTTGACTGTATTAATATTTATCGTTTTAGCGAATTACCAAAAATATTAGATAAGACTCAATTACTTATTAATGCTACTCCCATTGGGATGTATCCTAATATCAATCATTCTCCTATCGCGAAAGAAATTCTAAAACAATTACCTAATACAGCAATTATATATGATTTAATTTATACTCCAAGTTCAACTATCTTGCTTCAAGATGCTGCTAATTTAGGATTAGCAACTATTAATGGTTCAAAAATGTTAGTTCATCAAGGTGCTGCTGCACTAGGGTTATGGTTACAAAAAGAGGTTCCAACTGATTTAATGTATCGTTCACTAATGAACTACTTACAAAAAAATTAATATTTTTCTTAAGTTAAATTGTTAATTGAAAACTATAATGTATTCAGAGTAATAATTTAAGATAAACGTTAATATATCATTGTATTATTACTCTAAAATATTGTTTCACAGTTAACTTCAACTATAATTGCTAGTCATATTAACAAAAGAAATTTTTAAATAATCGTTTTCCATTTTAGCTCCTGAGGGATTAAGAGAAGCTAAAGATTTTGGTAGAACGAGGTTACGTCTATGATTACCGATTCTAATATTTAGTTCATCCCCAGTTTTATTAAGTTGAATCTGTTCTTTCGGAATTCCTGGTAAATATAATTCTAAACTACAGATATCCTTTTCTTTGATTATACGAATGGTATCTTCTTGGTAATAAACTTGAGTTGGATCTTCATCTTTATAAAGTATTTCTTTTAATCTTTCTAATGATTCCATTCCGCATAATTCCTGTGAAAATAAGGGAACTTCTTTAACAGGTAAAGGATGAAAGTTATTGTGAATTTCTTGTTTGTAGATACTCTGGCTATTTTTCCATTTTTCAAAGAAAGAATCATTAACTGTATCAGGAATAATTCTATTAGCAATTACTAGATCAGTAGAAACATTATACAAACTTAAATAAGCATGTGCTCTCAACGATTCTTTGATTACCATTTTTTCAGGATTAGTAACTAATCTAACGGAAGTTTGTTTATTATTTGTTAAAACTTTTTCTAAAGCTTCGATTTGTTCATAAAATTCATAAGGTGCATCCATAACTTCTTTATCAGGTAGTGAAAATCCAGCAATTGGTTTAAAAAGTGGTTCTACTAAAGGCCGTAAAGCAACAGACATTCCTTGTAAAGGCTTATAAAATCTTCTCATATACCATCCCCCAACTTCAGGAATGCTTAATAATCTTAATGCAGTTCCTGTAGGTGCAGAGTCAATAATTAAAACATCATATTCGCCTTCATCATGATGGCGTTTCATTCTTACTAATCCAAAAATTTCATCCATTCCTGGTAGTATAGCTAATTCTTCTGCTTGTACTCCATCCAGACCCCTAGCTTGTAAAACTTGAGTAATATATCTTTTTACGGCTCCCCAATTTCCCTCTAGTTCCATGAGAGCATCTAATTCGGCTCCCCATAGTTTAGGACGAATTGCAACAGGTTTATGTCCTAGCTCCAAATCAAAACTATCAGCTAAGGAA
Organism: cyanobacterium endosymbiont of Braarudosphaera bigelowii; assembly: GCF_020885515.1. Classification (NCBI taxonomy): domain Bacteria; kingdom Bacillati; phylum Cyanobacteriota; class Cyanophyceae; order Chroococcales; family Aphanothecaceae; genus Candidatus Atelocyanobacterium; species Candidatus Atelocyanobacterium thalassae. Next base: position 284,869 of record NZ_AP024987.1, read on the forward strand.
TGAGCAGGATCTGTACTTAATACTAAAGTTTTGTACCCTAATTCAGCACATTTCATACCAGTTGCAGCAGCAACAGAGGTTTTACCAACTCCTCCTTTACCAGTCATCAAAATTACACGCATAGTTCTTTAAAAAATTAACTTGTTTCTTATATTATGAAGTATTTCAAAACATAATTTATGCAGTATCGATGAATATTGATATTAATATAGTTTTTTCAATCAAAAAATATACATATTATTCTTTATAAATATGTATAGCACGTTAGGGTAAATATATTATATCGTTTAAATAAAAGAACTAAGAACTATGTCTTATTAGTTAATCTCTCGATTTTTATAAGGATGAAAATTCTCAAATATTCTTATTTCTTTCGGGCCTAAATAAATGATTATGATCAGGATGATACAACTTAGAACGATTATCAATGTTAGTTTTTAGAGCGGGACTAATAATATAGAGAGTAGTGCGAATAAGTTTTTCTTTTTGAGTAACTTCTGCCATGTTTTCTAAAGGAACAATTCGAATTACTTCATCTGGCCAGCCAACTCGAAAACATATAGCAACTAAAGTATTAGAGGGATAGTGTTTGAGGAGTGCAGCTTGTGATTTTTCTGCATGACGTGCTGCTAAATAAAGACATAGACTTGATTTATGAGCCGCTAATTTTTCTAGTTTTTCAGGACTGGGCACTTTCGACGCAGCACCGTCTACACGTGTTAATATGATTGTCTGCACTAGCTCAGGAATTGTCAATTCTGCGCTAATTTTAGCTGCTGCTGCTTGAAAAGCACTAATACCGGGAACTAGTTCAAATTTAATATTTTCTTTAATCAGAAGAGTAATTTGTTCATAGATTGCACTATAAAGTGTTAAATCTCCTGAATGAAGACGTACAACAGTATAACCATGTTCAACTCTATTTTTTATTAACTCTATTATACTCTCAAGAGTTTTATTTCCAGTAGTAATTAGCTGTGCATCTTTGCGAACATCTTGTAAAATTTGTTTTGGAATTAAAGAATCTGCATATAAAATAACATCAGCTTGAGTAATTATTTTATATGCCTTTAAAGTCAACAGTTCTGGATCACCTGGACCAGCACCAATAAAGTAAACTAATGGTTTTAAAGGAGTCATTGTATCTAATTTTTCAAATAAGTTTGACAATATTAAACAACAGGAGGATTATGGTTTTACTATTCGACAACTTACAAAATTTATAATAAGTAGTTAATATGTTATTAGATTAACATATTGAATAACATATAAGATTTTTTTTGAAGTATCTGCAATGTATTTCATAATGTTGTCTAAGTGAAAAAATGAAGCTTGATGTTTTTAATTTTATGTCAAGAAATTATTATTCAATAACTATCAAACTGAAATATTTATTAGAACTAGAAATATAGATAATGCATAATTTCCGATGCAAGTTTTCCATTTAACTTTAATCTTTTTTGGAGATCAGCTAAGTCTTTAAAATCACCTCTTGTCAATCTATTTTTTACAATTTCTTCTGCCATTAGGTTACTAATAGGATTAATTCCTTTGAGCTCTTCTAAAGTTGCTAAGTTTATATTGATCCTTTGTGGTGTTAAAGCACTTTCAGGATCATAATAAGAAAAAGCTAAAATCTTTGCTAAAGGTTGAAGACGTTGAAGAGGAATTTTTAGTGCGGCTGACATGTCTTCCACAGACAAAATTTCTACTCCTGAATTGATTAATTCCACTAAACTACGAGCTTGGTGAATTGATATTCCAGGTAACCTCAATAAATCGTCAACATTAGCCTTATCAATTTCAATTTTAACTCCTAACTCTTCTGCAATGGATATTTCTTCAAAAGAAGTAAAACGATGATATGGATCATTTTTAATACGTTCCCGAAGACTTCTCTTTTGAGAGTTTAATTTGTTCGCTAAAAAAGAAAATATCATAATAAAAAATAATTTGTATTTCAAATATAGATAAGATCTACATCTAAGTTTATATGAAATATTCTAAATTAAATGCTTCACAATTAGGAAGTTTAATTAATCCTATCTAATAACTGACGACGTTTTTGTTCAAATTCATAATCAGTAATTAATCCTTCTGCTCTTAGCTTATCTAACTCTCTCAAACCTCCAGATACCATGTCAATTTGTAACGGCTCAACTTTTCTAACCTGCTGTGTATGAGTAGCCATGCTAGGAAGTTTAGATTTCGCCTTGGCAGGTTCTAAAATAGGTAAATTATTAAATTGATTGTTAAATTGTTCTTCACCCTGAGCGAAGTACCATAACGCATCAATTGCGCACGCAATACTAGGAATAGGAGTATTCCATAACAAAAAGTACATAACTCCCCAAACAGGTTGTCCCAGGTAAAATTTATGTACTCCAGCAATAGGCCAAGGGACCACAGTGGATAATAAAGCTAGTGTAATACCAACTTTACGGTTTTTGGGTTGAGTAAGTAGTTTTTCCAATCGTTGCATTGAGGCCTCGATTTTTAGATTTTTTATATTTACGATACCATACTATATCACTTTATTGACAGAATGTAGCGTTTAAAAAAATTGAGTTCTTAAGATTATTTATTAAATTTATTTATGATACGGTAAACCGTAGTTTTCTATAACTTTCAACTCTTTTACAATAACAACATAAACTACAATAGCAATATAAACCAGTTAATATTTAACTATTAATCCAATTGGTTTACATTTAAATCATAAGGAAAATTAAGTATGGGATTTTATGACTCGGAAATTGTTCAGAGAGAAGCTAAGCAGTTATTTGAAGATTATCAATCATTGACACAGTTAGGAAGCGAATACGGAAGATTTGATCGTAAAGGAAAAAAGATCTTTATTGAGCAAATGGAAGCACTTATGGAACGCTACAAAATTTTTATGAAACGTTTTGAATTATCTGAAGATTTTATGGCTCAAATAACTGTTCAACAGTTAAAAAATCAATTGGGACAATTTGGGATCACCCCACAACAGATGTTTGATCAGATGAATATAACCTTAGAAAAAATGAAATCTGAGATAGAAAACTAGTATCTAATTTCTTTAAACTAGTTAATAATTTTCGAAGAAATTTCTTAATCTGTAAATAATAGACTTTAAAGTTTCAAAGTAATGCTATCATTTTTCATTTAGGTTTCATTTTAAAAATTATGTATGATTTTGTAATTATTGGCGGAGGCATAGTTGGACTTTCTGTCGGGATGAGTTTAGGAAAACGTTTTCCTAGTAAATCTATTTTGATTATAGAAAAAGAAGATAAGATTGCTGCTCATCAAACAGGTCATAACAGTGGAGTGATACATTCTGGAATTTATTATAAACCAAACAGTTTTAAAGCAGAGTTTACCCGTAAAGGAAACCAATCGATTGTGGAATTTTGTCAAACATATGATCTTCCCTATAAAGTATGTGGCAAATTTATTGTTGCTACCAGAAAAAGCGAATTGTCAGCGTTACAGAATTTATATCAGCAAGGATTAAAAAATGGCCTGGAAGTAGAAAAAGTTTCGGCTGAAGAAATTAAAGAAAAAGAACCTTACATAAATTGCCTAGAAGGAATTAAAGTTGAAAAGGCAGGTATTACTGACTATACAAAAATTTGTCGAAAGTATATAGATTTAATTCAAAAACAAGGAGGTGAATTGAAACTTAATACAAAAGTCATAAACATCAGAAATATACAAAACAATAAAATTTTAGAAACAACACAAGGGGAAATAAAAGCAAAGTTTATGATCAACTGTGCAGGCTTGTATAGTGATTTTATTACTAAATTAGATGGATTTAGACCCCCAGCACAAATTATTCCTTTCCGTGGTGAATATTATCAACTTAAACCTAATAAAAACTACTTAGTAAACAGCCTTATCTATCCAGTTCCTAATCCTGAGTTTCCTTTTCTAGGTGTGCATTTTACTCGTATGATCGATGGTAGTGTTCATGCTGGACCTAATGCAGTCTTAAGTTTAAAAAGAGAAGGATATAAGAAAACTGATTTCGATGCTAAAGAATTTTTTGAAATAGTTACTTATAAAGGATTTTGGAAATTAGTACAAAAACACACTAACGAAGGTGTTAAGGAAATTATTCGTTCTTTTAGTAAAACTGCTTTTGTGAAGAGTCTACAACAATTAATTCCAGAAATTACTATAAATGATGTTGTTAGTTGTGAAGCTGGAGTAAGAGCACAAGCATTGAAAAATAATGGTAGCCTCGTAGATGATTTTTTAATTATTCAAAACAAAAATTCATTACATGTTTGCAATGCTCCTTCCCCCGCTGCAACAGCCTCTTTAGAAATTGGTAAATATATAGTTAATCAAATTTCTCAACAAGGGTGAATTCTCAAAATTTTATCACTATATTATTTTGTAATATTCAAATGAAAGACTCAATCATAATATATTTCCTATTCTAGATTTCTTGAATAGATTTGAAAGATAGCTTTATATTAGTACATGACAAGTTAAGAGATGAAAATAAGCTGTAGTTAATTTCTAATTTTCAATTAAAAAACTTAAGCAAGCTAATTAACAAAATATATAGTGTAATTGTTTTTTTTTAAACTATTTGTCTTATTTAATATCAGAATGTCCCTCCCAACGATTTATCAAAGGACAATCAATATTTAATTGATCCAGTACACGAACTATGACAAAGTCTACTAAATCTTCTATAGTTTGAGGTTTGTGGTACCAAGCCGGAATTGCAGGAACTATTTTTACTCCTACCTCTGCTAAAGTTACTAAATTGCGTAAATGTATTAGACTCAAAGGAGTTTCACGAGGAACTACTACTAAAGGACGACCCTCTTTTAGTTGAACATCAGCTACTCTCTCCAATAAATCTAAACTTAATCCCGATGATAGCTTTGCGATAGTATTCATACTACAAGGTATGATTATCATACCTAAGGTACGGAAAGAACCGCTTGCTATACTCGCGCCAATATCTGTCCAACGATGACATTTTAATTGTCCTGCTTTTGGTACCCCTACTTGGCTACGCCAAAACTGTACTTGTAAGTCAGGCTCTAGAGGCATTTTGATTTTTTCTTCTGCTTGCCATACTAGATAAGTAGCTTTAGAAGCTACGATATCAACTGTATAATTTGCTTCTAAAAGAAATTTCAAAATACGAACACTATAAATTAAACCAGAAGCTCCGCTAATACCTAAAATTAATGGTTTTTTCATTAAGTTGACCTTTTTAAGTTGAAACCTCAACTATTAATATTTTTCTTAATTCCTCTGCTTTTAGTAAAACTTTTGTTTCATTTTCTTTCATGCTGTACTTTCTGTCCTTTAAGTGACCTGAAGTGCCATCTAGTTATTTTTAGTAGTAATGAAATTATATCGTATTGATTCAAATATATTATTATAAGAATCCTGATAAGTATTAGGAATTATTAGTTAAAAAATCTAGATAAAATTACTTAAAAGGAAAATATATTAGGCAATGGGGACGATAATAAAATAAATGTTGCTTAACTAAATAATTCTATTTATATTACTTATATATCAGGTATGTTAGATACTTGATATATATTTTTATAGTCATTATTATTATTTTTAATGAAAATAATAATTAAATCTCACTTATTGTTTTCATATATTTTAATCATATATTCTTATGTTTAATTTATTGTTTTAATCTGTTCTTTCTCAAAATATAATCTTGCATTTAATATTAATAAAGAAATATATTGCCTCTTAAAAAGATGAAAAATCTTAGTTTTCAAAAATATCGTAGATGTTTCAGTAAAAAACTACACTTCATAATTTTTACTAAAAAATATATTTTTATTCCATCAATATTCAATTATTTAGCTATCTAAATCTTTTGTATCCATTAAAGTTTTACATAATAAGGCTATATAAAAAACAATATTCTTATTTGCATTTTTATGCTTTTCTTGAATTTAAAGATAATACAAACTTCTTCTTAAAACTAGAATCTTTTCTGTTTTATTTTATTTTGATATTTAATCTTTATAGAAAGATTTATGGTAGATTTATATGGAACGGATTAAACGTAACAGCAAAAATTGAATTTTCATAATTAATGACTAATGAATAAATCTCTATTACCTGTTCCTTCAGGTATTTTCAAGATTTTAGATCTTTCAGTAAATGATAATAATATTGAAGAGAGTTGTCTTGAATTTTCTTTAATATTACCTACCTATAACGAAGCAGAAAATATTCAAAATATTATTAAAATCTTAAGTGATTTATTAGACAAAGTTATACCTAATAATTATGAATTAATAGTAGTTGATGACGATAGTCCAGATTATACTTGGCAAATAGCTTTACAATTAATATCTGATTATCCTAAACTTCGTGTTATGCGTAGAGTAAATGAGAAAGGCCTCTCTACTGCGGTTATACGTGGATGGCAAGCAGCCAAAGGAAAAATTTTAGGAGTTATTGATGCTGATTTACAACATCCTCCGGAGATATTATTAGATCTTCTTCAGAACATGAAAAATGGAGCAGACCTTGCAGTTGCTAGTAGACATGTTGAAGGAGGTGGAGTAAGTGAATGGAGTGTAGCTCGTCGATTCTTATCTCGAGGTGCACAAATGTTAGGTCTAATAATATTGCCAGAAGTAATAGGTCGTCTTTCTGATCCTATGAGTGGCTACTTTATGATACGTCGTAGGTCTATTATTAACAAAACTCTAAACCCTGTAGGCTACAAAATTTTAATTGAAGTTACAGCAAGAGGTAAAATTAACTGGTTATCCGAAATAGGTTATATATTTAGAGAACGTCAAATTGGAGAAAGTAAAGTTACTTGGAAACAATATATCCAGTATCTTCAACATCTTATAAGGCTAAGATTATCTTTATCAACACGTTTTTTTCAGTTTTGTTTAGTAGGACTGGGTGGAATGATCATGGATATGAGCATTCTATACTTATTGAGTGATAATAATACTTTAGGATTACCTTTAACTCGCAGTAAAATTGTTGCAGCAGAGTTGGCAATTATTAATAATTTTATATGGAATGATTTCTGGACATTTCGAGATATTACTTTTTCTCAACCTGGTAAGCACTTAAGAATTAGAAGATTTATAAAATTTAATATTATCTGTTTGACAGGTTTGATTTTAAATATCTTTTTATTAAATGTATTGTTTAACACATTTAAATTCAATCGTTATTTTGCTAATTTCTTTGCGATTGTTTGTGTAACTTTATGGAATTTTTGGTTTAATCTAAAATTAAGCTGGCGAGTTACTGAAATAGATTAATGGTTACAATGTTATTAATTGCACTGGCTGAATAAATATTTGCATTTAATTCGTATACTCTAAGTTTTGATGACAAAACTTTATTTCTAGTATTAATAATACTTTTTAAATAGTTAATTATTACTAATATTAAATAATCTTATTTTTGTAAGAGAAATTAAAGAGTTAAAAAAATATTAATAATTATCAAATTAGTTACAACTTAATTTTTTCTAAAATATTTTAAAATTTTCAAATAATAATTACAATTAAATACTATGTTAATTTTAGATTTAACTATACATAGAGTAAGAACTGTTATTCTAATTTAAATATTATTTAATTATCGTTAGCATCTAGTTCTGACAAGCTTTGTGATAGTTGTAGTTTTAATATTTTTTGTTTGCTTGTAATATATTCATTTAAATAATATTCAAAATTTACTAAATCTTCATTTTTATCAATCATTTGATATTTTATTTTACAATAGTAACAATATTTTTTTAAGCTAGCTTTTTCAAGAAATATTAAAGATGCTTTAATAATTAAATCTAAACGTTCATTGTCTTCATGTTGTTCTAATTCACTAAAACTCAATATTTGATCAACACATGTTTCTACTAAGGATGATTCCCATATAGTTTCTTGGAGTCTATAACTTAGTTGATCTTTATCTGTTTTATTTTTATTTTGATGACTGTCTTCAATTTCTAATATTTTTGTCCATACTATACGATGTTCCTTTGTATTAAAAAATAAATTTTTAAATTCAAGGCTTTTTGATATCCTACGACGATATTCTGAGTAACGAAGATAAACTTTTAGTAAATTAATTTCAGCTTCTTTAAGTAATTGATCTTCAAGAAGTATATTTGCTTTTGTAAACTGTTTAGATTTTTTACTGTTAAAATTATTAGCTATAGGTTTGGCTAACTGCAACTGAAAATTTTTCAGATATATTGGAATTAACCTTGTATCTCCCTGAGAAAGTATTTCTGAGCAATGCCGAATATAGTATTCTCGCTTATTATAATCAGACAATTTAGACAGCAAGATCATCATTTCTTTTACAACTTTTTCAAAATGATCAGCTCTTTTTAAATCTTTGTCTAATAGAATTTGTTCGATTTGCCAGCCAAGCCATAATGGAGCACTATTGATTAACTTATAATATTTTTCTGCACTGTTTTGATTAAATTTTAGAAACTCATCAGCATCTTTTCCACTAGGAAGATTTAAAATTTTTAACTGCACTTGTCCAGAATATACTAAAGAGTCTATTTCAGTAATCATTCGCTGTATAGCTTTAGTTCCTGCATTATCAGCATCAAAATTAAAAATAATTTGCTTTGAATCTGTATATCTTAATAACTTTCTAAGTTGAGTTTTACTAAAAGCAGTACCTAAAGAAGCCACCGTATTTTTGATACCTGCCTCATGAAGTGATATTACATCAAAATAGCCTTCAACAACAATAGCATGATCCAAGTTGCGTATATTTTTATAAGCTTGATCTAAAGCAAATAGAATATTACTTTTACTAAAAAGAGAAGTTTCAGGAGAGTTTAAATATTTTGGTTCCTGATTATTTAGGCTTCTTCCTCCAAAAGCAATAATACGTCCTTCAATATCTTTAATAGGAATCATTATTCGTCCACGAAATGTATCATAGTGACCTCTGCCTTTATTTCGCGGTTTAATTATTCCTGTCTGCTCCAAAAGACTTACAGGATAGTTTTTGCATTTTACTAGATAAGAATATAAAGTTTCCCATCCTTCTGGAGAATATCCTAGATTAAATTTTGATATAGTTTCTGATTTTAATTGTCTTTTATTAATAAGATAATCTAAAGCTTGTTTTCCTATCGGTTCATATAATAAATGTTCATAATAATTTGCGGATGTAGCTAAAATTTCATAAAGTTGGTTTTGTAACGAAATTCTTGCTTGTAATATTTCAGTATTTTCTTCTTCTAAGTCTTTAATGGAAATCTTATGTTGTTTAGCTAATTCAAGTACAACCTGATTAAAAGGTTCTTTTCTAATTTCCATTAAAAATTTAATAGCGTTCCCTCCCGCTCCACACCCAAAACAATAATATAGTTGCTTATCAGCATTAACTGTAAAACTAGGAGTTTTTTCGTCATGGAAAGGACAAAGACCAACATAATTTTTTCCTCTCCTTTTTAGTACAACATATTCAGAAATAGTGTCATATATGTTAGTTCTTTCTTTAATTTCTTCTAAAGTATCAGGATGTAGACGTAGAAAGCTCATAAGATTTAATAATGTAACTTCGTGGAACATTAGCCATCTTGACTAAGAAATTTGACTCAAATAGTTTTAGCCAATATATGCAAAAACATACATCTATTCAATAAGAAGTTATCAATTAGATTTAATTTCAGTTCTTATTTCTTAAGATAACATCTGATTTTAAAACATTGTGCTATATTCATAATACTAATGTTTAATATGAAAACTAATTTTAAAAAAACATAGTATAAGAGTATTTTTAGTTATAAAATATTCTTATATTATGTTTTAAAGTTTAAATATTGTTTTACATTATAAAATTAACAATACCTCTGAAATAGATAAGTTAGTTTAGATTATTAACAATGTTAGCGATTCTATCCATTCATTGGATGATAAGTTTTAATATCTAGAAATTAAAATGAAATATGATAAATACAATAATTTTTTACTAGTTCTTATTAAACATAGTTAGCTATTAAATGATTAAAATAATAGACTAAAACATTATCAAATATTATTAATTAACCAAGAAAATTTACCAACCCCATACCAAATATATAGAACTATAACTAGTAGCAATGATACTATTAAAAAACCTATGGTTAAGTAATCAGACTGGTTTAGTAATGATTCATTTAAATAAGTTCTATGAGAACTACCTGAAAACGATTTAGACTGTAATACAATATCTATTGTATTAGTTTTAGCCATAGAATTAAGAATTAAAGATACAGCAAGATTCAAATAAATTGTAGCTTTTTTTACTAGGCTAAGTTTACCTAAAGCTAATCCTCTTAGTTTCTGAGCTTCCAAGATAGATTGTATCTCTTCAATTAATAATGGAAAAAATCTCAACGTAGATGAAAAAATGAAAACAATTTTGTATGGTATTTTCATTTTTACCATCCCTATAACCATATCGTTGATGTCAGTTGTAAAAACTCCTAATGGAATTATTAAAATCATATTTAGTATCTTGAGTACTATATTAAGTCCATAAAAGACTCCTTCATAATTCATTATTAGTCCTCCAATCCAAAACCAATTATCTGGAAAAGTAAAAATAGGAGTTAAATAATTTGTGTTTAATAGTACTTCTATCTGATCAACATAAAAAAATCCTGTAATAATTAATATTAAGGAATAAAAAGGCATCATTATTGTAAATATTTTCCTGAAATAATTTATTTTTATTCCAGCCACGATACAAGCATATCCTATAGCTAAGCCTAACAATCCTTCTGTAAAAGGGCTTTCCCAAAGAAACGTAATTATTGTAGTAATTATAATTATCAATAATTTAGTTCTAAAATCTAAGTAAGTGAAAAATGACTTTTTATTAACTGTTTCAAATTTCATAAGAAGAAAAACATTTTATCATTTGATTAGGTGTTAAAGCAGGATATTTATTCTGTATATTTCGATTCATTTCTTGAGTTAGAAGAACTGTTTGAGGGGGAACAAGATAAGTAGATTTCAATAGTTCTACTTTATGATAAGCTTCATCAATAGAAGCATCTAATATCATTTTCCCCTCCTTTAGCAGAATTACTCTTTCAGCATAGTTTGACATCAAATATAAATGGTGTGTTATGACTACAATAGTTTTTCCAGCCTGATGTAATTTGCGAGTAATTTCTAAAATTGAACAAGCACCTTTATAATCTTGACCAGTTGTAGGTTCATCAAAAATTATTATATCTGTTTCCATAGCTAAGATAGCAGCAATAATAATTCGTGCACGATCACCTTTGGCCAACGAAAAAGGATGAGCTTGACTAAATTCTAGCAAGCCAATATCTTCTAAAATTTTATAAACCTTATTGTCTATTTGTCTTTTCCCATAGCCTAAATTGTTTAGTGCAAAAATAATTTCATCTTTAACTGTCATGTTAAAAATTTGGTTATCAGGATTTTGTCCAACATACCCAATGATTCTAGATATATCACTAATTGATAAAGTTTGCGTATCTTTATTTTTTACTTGTACAGTTCCTTGTGTAGGTTGTAAAAGATTTAAAAAATGTTTAACCAAAGTACTTTTCCCTGAACCATTCTGACCAGCTATTAAAACATATTCTCCCGAAAAAATATCAAGTGATATTTTATCTAAAACTTTTATATTATTCTCATAACAATAAGTTAAGTTTCTTGTAGATAATAAGGGTACTAAATTATTTTCATGCATTCTGTCACTCTTTTTAGGAGTAGTTGGTATCACGATATTATTCTTTAATTCTCTCAAAGTTTTTATCCCTTGCTCTAAGGTAACAGGAACTTGAGAAAAATTAATTCCTTTTCTTCTGATACCATAAAATATTTTGGCTACTTCTGGAGGACGCAGGTTATGACTTTCTAGTAGGGGAATTTGTGTATATATTTCTTCTGGAGTTCCTGTTTTGATAATTTTCCCATCAGATAATAGAGCTAAACGATCACTAAATTGAGCCATTTCTTCTGATGCATGAGAAACCATTATGATTGTTATTCCTAATTCTTTATTCAACTTCCTAACAGTAGAAAAAACTTCCTGAGAACCTATTGGATCAAGCTGTGAGGTAGGTTCATCTAATATAAGCAACTTAGGCTTTAAAGCAATTGCAGCTGCAATTGCCAAGCGTTGCTTTTGTCCTCCTGATAATTCCTGAGGGTGCTTGTTTTCCATTCCCTCTAGTCTAACTGCCGTTAAGGCAGATGAAATAGAAGTGATAATTTCTTCACGCTTAATACACAAATTCTCTAATGCAAATGCTATCTCATTAATAACTGAAGTTGATAATAATTGAGTTTCTGGATCTTCGAAAACAGATCCAATATAATGAGATAAGTGACTTACCGGATATTCTAGAGTGTCTAAACCCGCTACTTTTATATATCCGAAAAAGCGTCCTCCATAAAATTGTGGAATTATTCCATTTAATGTTAAACATAGCGTTGTTTTTCCGGATCCGGTAGGGCCTATAATTCCTAAAAACTCTCCTTTACGAATATTTAGAGAAATATTTTTAAGAACGGGTTTTTGGGAATTAGGATAAAAATAAGAGACTTTATCTAAACTGGCTATTATTTCCATAATAGTTCAATAAATTGCTGCTTGAGGTTTGATAATACCAATAGCTCGTAATCCATAAATGACACGTACACCTATAAAAGTTCCTACTAGAGAACGAACTAGGTTTTCTAAAGGCATTATTGGGATCAAAAATATCCAAACTTTTTCTGGCCAATTGAATATGGTATAAGTAATAAAGACTTGACTTAAATGATAAATACCGCTAATTGTCCAGCTGCCAAAAAATAAACCTAGTGATACTAAATATAAGTTTTTACTATGAATCCATTTTGCAAATAAAGTACGAGTAGGTAGTATAAAAAATAGTAAACCTGACCAATCAATTAAAGAACCTTTAATGATTATAGATATCGGAACTCCGTTATTTAATGCACGAAACACATATAAAAACAGGGCAATAATAAAAAAAATTGCTACCCCGATCCACCAATATCGACGATGCTTCCCGAGAGTCATGGTACCTGCTGCAAAACTAGTAATTATTGCTCCAAAAATGGAGATAGGAGGTATTCCTGCAGTATGTGGAGCCAAAAAGACACCCATTAAAGTACCTATTCCGCTGGCTACTGCACCACCGAATGGTCCTAATATCCAACCTAAAAGAGGAAATATGCCTTGACTTAAGGGAAAGATCCCTCCAGCTCCTATAGTAATAGAAAATGGGATAAAGTTTAAAACTGTTACTACAGTAGACATTACCATTATATGGTTTAGTGGAGTCCCATCTAAAGAAACACTTCCAAGAGATTTGACTTCTCGCTCTTCACCTTGAAGTTCTATTTTCATAATAGTTAATGAATATAAATTTTTAGTTCAAGAGTTTTTATTAACTGAAAAATAAAAAGTTATAATACTGAAAAAATTATTAATATAGTATATGGAATGATCCTCTCATATAAGTTCTTAATGTGCATTATACTTAATAAGCAACAATTATATATTTTCAAAGTCTTAAACTTATTCTTATTGTTCAATTACTGTTTTTAATAAAAATAAATTTAAAGTAGATATTGTCAGAGATTACCGATACGACAGTCTCTGAGCCAGATACGAATTCCTTGGCCCACTGTACCATTAATAGCGTTTCGAGGGGGTAATGGTACTTGAAGTAGTAAGTCACTATCTGTATTTATGTGACCTGGTCTTGAAGAAAGATATACTAACCTCCAGCCATCATCTCCTTTAGAAACAAATACTCGATAATAATTTTCTACAATAGAAATTCTTTCGTGACTATAATGTCGTTCTAAAGTTGTAAAAAATGCTTGCTTTGTATTATCTGGGAGTAAGGACTTGTACTGGAAATTTGTTAATGGTAGAGGTTGTAGCTCTAGTTTTCCTGCTAAGATTATATAACTATATGTATCCTTTTCATTACTTCTTCTTGCTCTTTGTGCTACTCGATTTGAATAACTAGGTAGATCGTGTAATAGTTGTGTCATTAGCACTTCGAAGCTATTTGGGCAGTTTGTCTTAACTATATTAATAGGTATATGCTTACTATCTATTATGGTATGTAAGTGTTCAGATTTTTGTACTATTGCAGCATAGCCTCTAGATATAGGTATCATACTGAAAATACCTAAACAACAGCATTTGAGTATAAATAGGATTTTAATTTTTAATGTCATTAATAATACGACTCCATGCTTCAGTTGGATTATTTGCCATAGTAATTGGGCGGCCAATAACTAAATAATCTGCACCTGCCTTTAGGGCTTGCTTTGGTTGCATTATTCTTTGTTGGTCTTTAGCTTGAGACCAAGAAGGTCTTACGCCTGGACAAACTAATATAAATTTTTCTCCACATACTTGTCTTAACTGATAAACTTCATGGGGAGAACATACTGCTCCATGAATACCTAATTCTTTAGCTAATGAGGCCATATGAAGAGCATATTTTTCTAATTCTATAGAAATTTTCAGATCGAGCTTCAACTCTTTTGAACTTAAGCTTGTAAGAAGTGTTACTGCTAATATTTTAGTATTGGAAGAACTGTTAGCGATTGCTTTAGCTGCAGCTTCCATAGCTTTTTGGCCAGCTGCAGCATGAATAGTAATTAAATCCACTCCATAGTTACTAGCAGAGTTGCATGCTCCAGCGATAGTATTAGGAATATCATGAAATTTTAGGTCTAGAAAAATCTTTTTTTGTCTATCCTTAAGCAGACTGAATATTTCTGGCCCTAAAGCAACAAATATTTCTAGTCCTACCTTCCAAAAATTTACCTGAGGTAGTTTATCCAAAAGAGCGATTGCAGATTTCTTATCAGAAACATCTAATGGAACAATTATCTGATTAGTAGAGAACATTAGCAAAAGGATCAAATTATTGAATTGTATTAAACATAAAAAACTAATCTTACAGAAATGTATTATTGGTAGTTAATGTTTATTTTAAAATCATTTATGAAATTATAACAAAGTTAACAACATATATTAAGCCTACTGTCTATAATATAATTCTTATAAGTGTATCTTATCACTTCACATAAGCAAAAGTATTTATAATCACCATATAATTAAATTTTTTGTAATCAATTTTTAATATAGATTACTAATTAATAGTATCCATTTAGTCTAAATTATAGTCAGAATATATTATGTTTTTGTATATCAGTTTTTCTTTATATAGTTATTTTGCAATTGATTACAATCACACAAAAAATTAGTTCAGTAATTAAATTTTTTATAGAGTTAATATCTAATATGCATCATGTATCCATTCGTACAGCTAATATCCAGAAAGCAATAGCTTTTTATGAAGTTTTAGGCTTTACTATCGAAAATCGTTTTGTTATAGATTATACCTTAGCATGTTGGATGGAAGGCTTAGGAGGGAGAATTGAATTGATTGAAATTCCTGAACCTAAGGCAACTCAAAATATTTTTGAAGATAATCATTATATTGGTTATTATCATATATCTTTTAACTTGACCCACTATACTTCTGATCTATCTATATGGTTGGATCAGTTAAAAATTAATTTTTCTCAATACGCTCAAGAGAATCTTGATAATTGTTCATATCCAATAATTTTACTTGAACCTCATAAACAAGTTATTGGCGATAAACTTTATGAAATAGCATTTATCCAAGATCAGGATGGATTGCCACTAGAATTTATTCGAATTTTAGAGAATAGTAAGCAGACTTTTAGCTGTTAAATACTATTTTTAATCTAATTACTTTTTTACATAGGAGATATATTGCAAAACTTATCTTTCCTAACAATATGAAAATACTATCAAATTATTCTTGTGTAAACAAAAATCTATTTGATAGTATTTTAAACGAAATTTAAAGTAAATAAACTAATACAAAAAGGACAATCCAAACTACATCGACAAAGTGCCAATAAATTTCTGCTGCTTCAACACCAAAATGAGATTCACTTGTATAGTGTCCTTCTTTAGAAGAGCGCCATAGAACTGCTAATATTAATAAGAGTCCGAAAGATACATGTAATCCATGGAACCCTGTTAAAACATAAAAACAGCTAGCAAATAAATTTGTAGTTAGTCCCATTTCCAAGTGAAAATACTCATACATTTGACCGGCAAGAAAGATAAAACCCATTAAAGCCGTTATTCCGAACCAAAGCTTTAGTCCGGAAACATCGTTTTTCTTGATAGCAGCCTGTCCTTTATGCATAACAAAACTACTAGAAATTAAAATAATGGTATTAATTCCAGGTAACAGTAGTTCTAGCTCTGGCGTTCCTGTCGGTGGCCAAATAGGCATTACAGTCTTGTAGACTAAAAACGCACTAAATAGCCCTAGAAAAATAGAACTTTCTGCTATTAAGAATAAGACTAAACCGAATAACCTATGATCATGATGAACATGATTAGTCTCATGAGATTTTTGAATTGCTGAACCTTGCATAACAAATTAAATGTTGAAATGATTTAATGAAGAGTATAAACAAATGGGAAATGGCAAAGTTATGTTGCTTTACTACATTTCCCTATGGGCTATCTTTCCTGGGAAAGATAGAAATACGACTTATTTAGAGTTAGAACCTGTTTCAGTTAGGGTATCTCCAAAAACCTTCTCAAAATCGAATTCTTCAGAGTTTAATCCATAATCATATGGACCTGCCCATAGGACTGGTTTTCCATCAAAATTTTCAATTGCTGGGGGAGATGATGTTTGCCATTCTAAAGTATACGCTCTCCAAGGATTACGGCTAACTTTTTCACCGTTAAACAGACTGAGGAATACATTTATAATGAAAGGTAAAGTTGATAAACCAAGTATATAAGCCCCTATAGTCGCAATTTGATTCAACGGCTGAAATTGAACATCGTATAGTGCTATACGGCGATTCATTCCTAATAATCCTAATTCATGCATTGGCATGAATGATATATTTAATCCGATAAATAATAAAGCACAATGAGCTTTTCCAAGTGCATCATTAAACATCCTACCTGTCATTTTTGGAAACCAATGGTAGAATCCTGCAAACAATCCCATGGATGCTCCACCAAAAAGAACATAGTGAAAGTGAGCTACTACAAAATAGGTATCATGAACATGAATATCAAAGGGAACCGAAGATAACATAACTCCAGTCAATCCACCCATTGTGAAAATAGTAAGAAAGCCTACTCCAAAGAAGAAAGGAGTATTTAGGTTAATTTTTCCTCCCCAAATCGTTGCACACCAACCAAATACTTTGATACCTGTAGGGATAGCAATTAGCATTGTAGCAGCCATGAAAAATATTCTTAACCATCCAGGTATTCCACTGGTAAACATATGGTGTGCCCAAACAATTAAACCAAGAAAACTAATTCCTAGACTAGAATAGGCAATAGCACGGTAACCAAAAATAGGTTTTCTTACATGTACAGGTAGAACTTCAGAAATAACCCCAAAAAAGGGCAAAATCATAATATAAACTGCTGGGTGAGAATAAAACCAAAACATGTGTTGGTAAAGTACTGGATCACCACCACCTGCAGGATTGAAAAAACTAGTTCCAGCAATTAAATCAAAAGATAAAAGAACTAATGCTGCCGCCAATACAGGAGTAGATAATAAGATCAAAGTAGAGGTTGCTAGCATAGACCAACAAAACAGTGGCATGCTATGCAAATCCATTTCTTTGATTCGCATTTTTAATATAGTAGTTAGAAAATTTATGGATCCTAAAATCGAAGAAGTTCCTATTAGTAGAACACTTAAGATCCAGATTTCTTCACCCCATATTCCACTCACTAAACTTAAAGGTGGATAGGAAGTCCATCCAGCTTGTGCAGCTCCACCATCAACAAAAAAGCTTAGTAATAGTAAGAGGCCTCCTGGTGGTGTTAACCAAAAAGCTACTGCATTAAGAGTAGGAAAGGCCATATCTTCAGTCCCAACCATTAAAGGGATTAAGTAATTGGCAAAAGCTGCTCCTGCAGGTACGATCCACAAAAAGATCATAATTGTGCCATGCATAGTCAAAACCTGATTGTACAAGAAAGGAGTTACAAAATCAGGGTCAGGAGTAGCTAATTCTATTCTAAGAACTTCAGCAAGAGCTCCACCTATAAAATAAAAAAGAAAGGATGTGACTAGATACTGAATTCCAATAACCTTATGGTCTGTACAAAAGGTAAAGTAATCTGTCCATTTCCTTTGTTGATGTTCTGTTTGGGTTGATTCGATGATGGTTGTCATAGAATTTTAATCAATAAATTAAGCTAAACCTAGATAAAGGATTACAAATAAGATTCCGAGTCAAGATTTTAATCTTAAGAGTCGTGATGAGGATAATTATTAGGCAGCTCAGCCACAGTATCTTTCTCTGTACCCATATTCTCAATATAGGGAGTTAGGAATTTTTCGTTAGAAGAATTATTATCAACAGTTAAAGTTTTTTCAAGATGCGCTTCTTGAATAGGTTTATTGGATTTTAACCATTCATCATAAGAATCTTGGCTATCAACATGAAGAACAGATTTCATTCCTCCATGATAAGGGCCACATAATTCTGCACAAACAATAGGATAATCTCCTTCAACTGTAGGAATAAAAGAAATAATACTTTTACGTCCTGGAATAGTATCTTGTTTTAAACGTAGCTGAGGTACCCAAAAAGCATGAAGTACATCTTTTGCAGTCATATCAAGTTGAACTGGACGATTATTAGGAACATGAAGTTCACCAGATACAATACCTGTTTCTGGATATGTAAAGAGCCAAGCATATTGCATGGCTTGGACATCTACAGATAAAACATCTTTTCCAAATGATTTTCCAATTCCTAAAGCTATTTGATCATCATGACTATTTATTGCTATTTGTTGAGGAGGAGAATCTTTAGTATTAACAGGATCTAGTCCTCCAAGCTTGTTATAAGTTTGAAAACTATAAAAAGCAAGAACAAAAACGATCATTACAGGAATAGCTGTCCATACTACTTCTAAAGCGACATTTCCTTCAATATGAGGTCCATCACTAGTATCTCCTTTCCGACGACGAAATTTGAAAAGACTATAAACTAAAGACCCTTCCACCAAAAGGAAAAGTCCTGTAGCGATAGTCATCATAAAATTAAATAATTTATCCACTTCTTCTGCGTTTTCAGAAGCGGCTACTGGCATTAATCCATGATTTTGGCCATACCAGAGACTGATTAATGTGATAAGAACACCAGCTATAAGGGTGATAATACTACTTGGGATGTTCACGGCTATTAAATAAATTAGACGATTACCTATTTAATAACATTAAAGCTAAGTCTCTAAAAAAATTGGTTTTTTATAACAGATCTATTAATCTTTTTTATTTCTTTAGGATCCAATTAAGTTATGACCCATATGATTTAGGAAGATACAACTAAAAATAAATACTAAATTTTTCTGCGAAAGAATTTTAGATAAATATTTTATATATTATATTCTATGATTAAGTAGCAAAGAAAAATCTTCCATTAGAATCAAAGTATTAAATTTGTTTTAAAAAATTAAAAGTAATATTAGCTGTAGCTAATATTACTTTAGAATATAATTTAATTAATTCGAAAGATTTTTCATTTATTGTCTTCATTATTTGGAACATGGAAACTCAACAACATAAATTTAACTTAATTACTAATGTCACTGGAGAGCCTTACCAACCAACCAGACTTTACTATAATATATCCAATAAGGAATCAGTTTTAAATATTTTTCGTAAATTACAATGTATAGAGTTCGATCCTTCAAGTGATCGCTGGTATTGGTTTTATTCTGAAGAAGCAAAAAAAATTCGATTTGAAAAATCTTATAATAAAATTTCTAAAGAAAGTGGCAATATTTCTTTGGGGTACTTTATTTTTCTTGATAATCAAACAATGATTCTAGAGGCTCGTTCTTTCCAAAGAATATTGGCAGCGATAAATTTTTTTAAAACTAGACTTAATTGGCGTATAGCAGAACCAGTTAAATTGCGTTTAATTAATAAATTATTTAGCTGTTCGCCTGAAGAAAAACCTGAACCTCCCAGTTCTTTTGCGGAATTTTTTGATCAAGATAATAAAAATATCGTTACACATAATCCTGAAGACTTAGCTAAAGAAATAGAACTTATAAGTAGTCAACATAAAACTGAAACAGAAAAAGATGAAGCAATAGCTAGTTATATGGCAAATAAATCTAAACGTCCTCTATCTGAAATTGAAGAAATTACCGTTAGTGTCCATGATCATGGATTATCAATTTTAGAAATGGCATTGAAAATGAGACAAATTGAAGCTTGGGAACATTGGCAAGGAAATGAACATTTTACTCAACATGATTTAATTCAAAAGATACTTGAAAATATACCAGACCATACTTCTTAAAGATTGATAACAGATTTAAGTTTTCATTTTTTTAAACTACTACATAGTTTTATTAATATCTATTTACTAATATTGTAAATAGTTTTAACTTTTCATCATCACGCAGGTATATTAATCATGTCATAACAAAAAAATCATTATTTTAGGAAAAAATGATGATTTTAATCATCAACGACTAGGTCGTTTCTATTTTGGTTAATACTAAAGTTCAAAACAATAAATCATAATCTCAATATATGAGTCAACAAAATAATCTTATTAAGCTAAATATAGTTGACATAAATGATAATGGAGAAGGTGTAGGTAAATTTGAAGAAAAAATTATTTTCGTTCCTGATACAGTTACAGGAGATGTTGTTTTAGTATCTCTAAATTTTATTAAACGACAATATGCATATGGAAAAGTAAAAGAAATTATTCATTCTTCTCCCTATAGAGTTCGTCCAAATTGTATCGTTTCAGATAAATGCGGTGGCTGCCAATGGCAACATATTTCTCCTGAATATCAGCTTCATATCAAACAGAATAAGATTGTTCAGTCCTTACGAAGAATAGGTAGATTTAAAGATATTTCCGTTCTACCAATCTTATCGTCATCAGAAATATTTGGTTATCGAAATAAAGCTACTTACCCTCTAAGTTATTCAAAATCTGGAAATGTGCATGCAGGATATTACCAACGCCATACCCATAAGTTAATTAATATTAATCAATGTCCAATACAAGATTCTCGATTAAATTCCTTTTTAGCTGAAATTAAATTAGATATAGAAAAGCAGAGATGGACTATTTATAATGAAAAGACTTATGAGGGACAACTGCGTCATTTAGCTTTGCGTATTGGACACAGTACTGGAGAAGTTTTATTGACTCTTGTTAGTACTAGTAGTCATATTAATGAAATCAAAAAACAAGCAAACCTATGGCTAGAAAAATATCCAAATTTGATTGGGGTTTTAATAAATCAAAATTCCGAAAAGAGTAATAAAATTTTTGGGGATAAAACTTTTAGTATTGTTGGAGAACCTTTTTTAAAAGAAAATTTTTTTAACATTGATTTTAAGCTAAGACCTGACACCTTTTTTCAAGTAAATACTCAAAGTGCAGAAACACTATTACATTCCTTATTAGATAACTTAATACTAACCGGTAAAGAAAAAATAGTTGATGCTTATTGTGGAATTGGTACTTTTACTTTGCCTCTTGCAAAAAGAGTTAGCCATGCTACTGGAATTGAAATTAGTTATGATTCTATTGAACAGGCTAAGACTAATGCTAAGGCAAATAACATAGACAATGTAGTATTTTACCAAGGCGCAGTAAAAGATATATTACCTTCACTAAATATTTCACCTGATATTGTTTTGTTGGATCCTCCTCGAAAAGGTTGTGAAGATGGTGTTATCGAGACATTAAGAAGAGTTCGTCCACCTCTGATTATCTATATAAGTTGTCAACCTTCAACGTTAGCTCGTGATTTAAAAAAAATATGCCATCAGAACTTATATAAAATCCTATGGATACAACCAGTTGATTTTTTTCCCCAAACACCTCATGTAGAATCAATCGTAGCAATTAGACATATAGTTTAATATAATGTTACATTAAGTAAAATCAGCTTAATAATATTTCTCATATATTAAAACTTATCATTAGATTCGTCATATGAAACATTCGCGAATCTAAGATAAATAAAGTAGATAATTGCTGAAAACATTGCGATTAGCTAAAGGTTAAATTTCGTAACATATTGTTCAAGAGGTGACAGCAGATGGTTGCTATTTCCCTACCGCCAACAAAGCGATATGGTCGTACAATGAGCTTCACATCAACGTTATATCTATTTCCAATTCTTGATTTATTGTTAACTGAAGTTCCAGACGAATTGAGACCAGAAATAAGATTAGGCTTACAAGAAGCACTTGTTAATGCAGCGAAGCATGGTAACAAGCTTGATCCATCAAAATTTGTTGTTGTTCAGTTTTTCATAAATGAAAATGATGGATATTCATGGATAATAGCGGATCAAGGAGTAGGATTTACTTCCCATAATAATTACAAAAAATGTGCTAACAAAGGATTTCCTTCTGATGATTCTGAAAATGGTAGAGGTTTTTATGTACTTAATGAGATTTTTGATCAAGTTCATTGGGATCAAAAGAAAACTCAATTAAGATTGTCTAAGCATATTAAAAAATTTAAAACAACAACTTTTTCTTTTTTTACGTTGTTTGTAAGTGGCTTTAAATTGAGGATTTATTAATTTAAAAAAATATTAGACTATTAATATAAATTAAATGGATATATCGAATATTGTAATTTATTAATCTAATACCTACAAACTAATTATTATTGATAAAAAAATTACCTAAATGTGAAACTTAATTCATGATATTCATACGTTACAATAAAGTGATATTAAATTTAAAGATAAATAAAACTAGTTAAGTGGCAAAAATATTAGTAACGGGAGCAGCTGGTTTCATTGGATTTCATTTAAGTCAATATCTTCTAAAAAATGATAATAACATTATTATTGGTATTGATAACTTGAATTCTTATTACGAAGTTTCACTTAAAAAAGCACGTCTTAATCAACTGAAAACCGAGAAGAATTTTACTTTTTGTTTGGTAGATATAGCTAATCAAAAGCATATTTCTCAAATATTTGCTGAGCATAAATTTGATTATGTTGTCCATTTGGCTGCTCAAGCTGGCGTTCGTTATTCCATAGAAAATCCATATACTTATGTCGATAGTAATTTAACTGGTTTTATTAATATCCTAGAAAGCTGTCGCCACGGAGATATAAAACATTTAGTTTATGCCTCATCTAGTTCTGTGTATGGGGCTAATACAAAAATTCCTTTTTCTGTTTCAGACAATGTTGATCATCCTCTAAGTTTATATGCAGCTACAAAAAAAGCTAACGAATTAATGGCATACACTTATAGTCATTTATATAAGATTCCTACAACAGGATTACGTTTTTTTACAGTTTATGGTCCCTGGGGAAGACCAGATATGGCGTATTTTTTGTTTACAAAATCAATATTATCAGGCCAACCTATTAACGTTTTCAATCAAGGTAATATGAGAAGAGATTTTACATATATTGAAGATATTGTTGAAGGAGTTACAAAAGTGATATACAAAGTACCTGTAAATTCTAAAGCTAATGGTATAGAACTACAAGTTCCATACAAAATTTATAATATTGGAAATAATACACCTGTAGACCTTAAACATTTTATTGAAATACTAGAGAAATGTTTAGGACGTCAAGCTATTAAAAAGTATTTACCAATGCAGCCAGGAGATGTACCAATTACTTATGCAAATATAGATAATTTAGCGAAAGATATAGGCTTTAAGCCTAGTACTGATTTAACAATAGGTTTAGAAAAATTCGTAAGTTGGTATCGAGAATATTATAAATAATATAAATGATTAATAGGATTTAAGATATTGATAAATAGCTTTAGAAAATTTTTGAATTAATTCCCTACCAGCCGGATCATCATAGCTTCTTTCTACAAAAATTGCTCCAATATAACGTTTCCCAGTTGGCATGTCAATAATACCTGCATCTGCAATAATAGTGCCAATATCTCCAGTTTTATGAGCAATACTTGCATTTTTTTCTAATCCTTTTGGCAACAAAGTTTTTGTCTTAGTTTCCCTCATAATATTTAAAAAACGATCACGTGATCTTAAACTAATCAAGTCTCCTCTTTCTATTCTTAATAAAAGTTTAGTCAAATCTTCAGGGCTAGTTCTGTTAGTACCGTTTAAATCCGGTAAAGGATTGTTAATAACTGTTTGTTTCATTCCCCACTTTTTAAAGCGTTCATTTAAAAAAAACTTTCCACCAATTTGTCGTACTAATAATTCAGTAGCTGTATTATCGCTAATGATAATCATTTTTCTAGCAATTTCTAGAGCAGTAAATTGTTTACCTGCTTGCATATACTGCATATTTCCTGAACCACTAACGATCATCTCTTTATCCATAGTTATCATCTGATCAAGAGAAATATCTCCAGCATCAACCTTTTCAAAAAAAGCTATTAGAACAGGAATCTTGATAGTACTAGCTGCAGATATAGATTTAGTTCCGTTAAAATTAACATAAGTATTACTATCTAAATCAAAAAACCATGCTTTAGGCTGAACATCTGGATACTTTATGTTAATGTCTTCTAACTGCTTTTTAAGGATAATTAATTCTTGTGGTTTAAATTTTTCATTACTATTGTTAAGTAATTCTTTAGAAGAAAGTAAATTGTTATTGAATTTTTTTGTTGAATAGAAAGAGGTTTTATATTTAGAATTTAGTATAGGAAGTGTTGTCCCTATAGCTATGCTGATACCAGCCCCAATAATGCTAAGGCGTATAATATATATGAAAATCTTACTTAATATGTTAGAGGAAAGTTTTGCAATTAATTTACGGTATTTTGCATGATTCATAAAAACTTTTTTAATCTGTAATTTCATAACATAATTATATTCGTATTCAGCTAAGTCATTAAATTAAGATGAAAAAGTTCAAAATAAATTTTATGTATTTAAAAATAATTGATATTACATAGTCGTTTGTAGAATCCTAAACTATGTAACATTAATTTTCTATGTAAAAGAATTTTTTTCTGTATTAAATTTTTTTAAGTTTATTCTATTTGCACCAAAATTATTTTGAAGAACTAAAGCCTATTATTATTTACGCGTTTTATGAGTAACATTAATAATATATTTAAACTTTCTATATATTTATAAAATTTATTAGGAATATAATTTGACCTTACTACACTACGGCTTATTCAAAATAAATCATAAACTAACTAGAAATTACTTCAATCAAAAAATTCGAAATCTATTTAATTACTACATCAAAAACAAAAATACTAATTAATTAAATCCAAGTAAAGCCCATATTTATAATGGGCCTAATTACTAATTAGTTAATTTTAAATTAAAACTAAACAAAAGAAAATTTATTCACATAACCAACTTTTTAATGTGGGTTCCCAACTAACTAACTCTTTTTCATCAAACCAGAGATTTATTTCTGTTTCGGCAGTTATGATAGCATCAGAGCCGTGAATTAAATTTCGACCTACACTTATACCAAAGTCTCCACGAATAGTCCCTGAATCAGCTTCTAAAGGATTCGTCGCTCCAATTATTTTTCTAGAAGATGTCACAACTCCTTCACCTTCCCATACCATTGCTACAACAGGAGAAGAGCATATAAACTCAACTAAATCTTTAAAGAAGGGACGTTCTTTGTGAATATTATAGTGTTCCTCGGCTAGCTCTTTACTAACTGACATTAATTTAAGTCCCAGCAAAGTGAATCCTTTAAGTTCAAAACGACTGATAACTTCACTAATCAATTTTCGTTGTACACCATCAGGTTTAATCATAATAAATGTACGTTCCATTCACTTACTCCTTTAAATTAAATAAACATAATAATTGTTCTTTAAAATTCTATAGTACTATCTTAATATTTAGGCATTTTTTATATAAATAGTAACTTTTTTAAAATTTCATAATTAATTAAATATACTAACCTTACTCAACAATAATTATATTAAAATTTATATTGTTGAACTAATGTTATGTAAACTTTAGTTCGATTGGACAACTTATCTAGTATAGATTCAAGTTAACTATCATCTCAATTTTATTAGTACTTTCACTTTTATCTTTATCAAGAAAAAATCTTTTAATTATATAACCACTATCATGTCAGTAATTGTAATAATAAGCCTTTAATTTTTGATTTTCTCTCAGAAAAAGTATGTATAGTTTTATCTTTGTATTGTTAAATTAATATATTTTTCTTAAGTAGAGCTATAAAATTTAAATATGTATTTCTTCGTATATAATATGTATTTCTTTCTATATATTGTAATAATGTTTATAGCTCTATTAATTATTAACAATGCGTAAGTTTTTTAATTTAAATATAGTTATATTTTTTGGATTATGTGGACTATCTATGAGTTGGATTGCTGGTTGTAGTTATAATAGTGTTCCTGTAACTACTGAAGAGTTGGAATTTTGGACAATGCAACTACAACCAAAATTTACTTCATATGTCACTAAACTAATCGAAGAATTTGAGCAAGAACATGAAAATATAACAATTCGTTGGACTGATATTCCTTGGGAAGCGATGGAAAATAAAATTTTGACGGCAGTTTTATCAAATACCGCTCCAGATGTTGTTAATCTTAACTCTAATTTTGCTGCTAAACTGGCTAACCGTAACGTTTGGTTAGATTTTAATCAACATATCTTTCAAAAAATTAAAAAAAATTATCTCCCAAATATTCAAGATTCCAGTAGTATAGGCGATTCTACTTTCGGGTTACCATGGTATTTAACTACTCAGATTACTTTATATAATAAAAATTTATTTAAACAAGCCGATATAACTAACCCACCAAAAACTTTTGATGAATTAATAAGTGTTGCAATCAAGATAAAAAAGAAAACTGGAAAATATGCTACATTCTTTACTTTTGTGCCTGGAGATTCTGGAGAAATTTTAGAATCTTTAGTTAAGATGGGGGTTACATTAATTGATGATCAAGGTCAAGCAGGGTTTAATACACCTGAAGGAATGAAAGCTTTTCAATACTGGGTTCTTCTATATAAGCAAGGTTTATTACCTCCAGAAGTTTTAACACAAGGACATAGACATGCTCTTGAGTTATATCAATCTGGAGAAATTGCATTACTGTCAACGGGTGTCGAATCATTTTCAATGATTAAAAAGAATGCTCCTACTATTGCGCAAGTATCTGTTTCTGCTCCACAGATTACTGGTGATACAGGAAAGAAAAATGTTGCAGTTATGAATTTGTTTATTCCTAATAGTACTAAAAAAACAGAGGAAGCAATAAAATTTGCAGAATTTGTAACTAGTACTAGTAATCAATTAGTCTTTGCAAGACAAGCTAATGTTTTACCTTCAACTATAGATGGTATAAAAACTTATATATATGAACAAAAACAATTAAACTACTCAACTCCTTTATCTGATGCGATTACCGTAAGTGCAATGCAATTAAAGAATACAGAGACTTTAATACCTATACAAGAGAATATTAACCAATTGCAAAAAATTATTTATGAGAATTTGCAATATGCTATGTTAGAGAAAAAATCTGTTAAACAAGCATTATCTGATGCTGCTGAAACGTGGAACAACTTTATTGCTGAATAATAGTAAGAGATTATCATAAAATGCAATTAACTTAAAAATTTAAATTATGTATATATTTTTTAAATATGGATAATTATCATTTATAATATGATGTTAATGATGGGGCTATAGCTCAGTTGGATAGAGCAAGCGCCTCCTGAAGTTCGGGCATTCTGAGTGGAAACTTCAGAAATGAATGTAGTCAAATTCAAGGAAACCTAAGTCTCCATTGAGATACGGCAATCTTGAGCCAAGCTCTAAAACCCTTTTTAGAGAAGGTGCAGAGACTGGTTATCAGTATTTAGGGAAAAGTTGTTTTAAATAAGCTGATAACATTACGGCTACCACCTAAGGATAAAATAATATCTAGGGTGAAGGAATAGTCCAGAGAGTAAGGAAACTTACACGAATCTGAAGCGCTAGGTCGCTGGTTCGAATCCAGCTAGTCCCGTTAATATATTATAAATTCTATAGTCTCATATGACTTAATGCATAACTTATGATTCTGTTTTTATTTATTTCATAAAACTTAAAAAATAACTCAATTTATTTTAGGATCTACTTATAGCATGACTTGTTTATATAATAGGCCTCATTTTTATTTATTAGAAATTAGTTTATTTTTATGCTTAACGACTACTGTTTATGCTCAGGAACAACAACGTATTTATAATCCCATTCCATTAGAATATCACTCGGAAATGTATGATCGTCTATCTGATCAGGATATTCCCACAGGGGAAGGAGGCTTTGCTAAAGACTATTGGGTAAAGCTTGAAAAGGGAGATCAAGTGGCAGTTGATCTCATGTCTGATGAATTTGATAGTGTTGTATTGTTACTTGGAGCTGATGGAACGACAATAGCGGAAAATGATGACGGTCCCGATGGTAGTACTAATTCTCTTCTATTTTCTCGTATTACGGAGAGTGGCCGATATATTATTCGTGTTCATGCTTTTGGAGAGACAGGTAGCGGAAATTTTAGATTAAAAGTTACTAGATTACGTCCTATTGGCCACTAAAATTTAGAACCAATACGCATAATATTAATGATTCTGTCCATTCTACTACCGCACCGTAGGTATCTCCTGTATAGCCTCCAAACTGTTTGTTGAAAAAAGAACTTAC
This sequence comes from cyanobacterium endosymbiont of Braarudosphaera bigelowii, assembly GCF_020885515.1. NCBI lineage: Bacteria > Bacillati > Cyanobacteriota > Cyanophyceae > Chroococcales > Aphanothecaceae > Candidatus Atelocyanobacterium > Candidatus Atelocyanobacterium thalassae. Next base: position 313,639 of record NZ_AP024987.1, read on the forward strand.
CCCAATAGAAATAACAATACCAGTCATAACAATAATTATTCCTAACAATTCTTGATGTGAGGTGAACACTATCCAAAGTATATTTGTTATTAACAAACTTAATATTCCAAATAACAAATCTTTAGGATAGTTGATATACTGTTTATGAAAAAAACCTTTCCCAACCTTTTTTAAATAAGGGTAAAAACTTATTGAAAAGACCTGTGCCCATCTGCCCCATCCATAGGTAACCATTAAAATCCATAAACGATAATTAGTAATAGCACTTAAAGCAACGATTTTTAAAAAAATCACCATTACTCCAGCAATTACTCCAAAAGCTCCAGCTGAGCTATCTTCCATTGCCATTAATCTCTTTTGAGGATCATTTAATCCCATACCATCAGCACTGTCAATAACCCCATCTAAATGTAATCCTCCAGTTATAAAAATACCTAAAAAGACTATTAAAGTACTTCTAACTGTAATAGGAAATCCAATAAATGTTAATATATAATCTATTATTCCTAATATTATTCCAATTAAAAGCCCTACTACAGGAGACCAAGCTGCAATAGATTGAAAGCTTTTTTCCCAACTAGTTGGCAACGGAATGATGGTATAAAAAGTAATTGATCCCAGTAAAAACTTTAACAAAATATCAGATAGCTAATAACAGTACTTAATTTATTTTAAGTCTATATCTTTAAAGATATTCAAATTAGTTTCAATATCTTTAAAGATAAATAGCACATTATTTTTAATGTCAATTTATTAGCCATAATATTACAGGTAAAGTAAGAAAGCTAAAGATAGTAGTTAAAATAATTGTACGTACAATTTGATTTACTTCTCCTCCAAATTCTGTACTTAAAACAGCTGTGTTGATTGCTGTCGGCATTGCACTTTGTAAAATTAAAACTTGTAAATCTAAATCTTTTAGACCAATAATTCCTCCGACACATAAAGCTATAAAAGGAGCTAAAATTAATCGAAGATTTAATGATATTAACTCTAGACTAGTTATTTTAAATTTTGTGCTTCTTAATTCCATTCCTAATACTATAAGAGCAATAGGAATAGAAGATCTGCCAAGAAGATTCAATACTTCATATAAGTTGAAAGGAAGTTCTACATGTAGTATTCTTAGTATTATTCCTAATAACATTGCCCATACTAATGGCAGTTTAAAAATCATTTGTATACTATTTTTAAAACTAGTTCCGGCTAAAAGGGCTGGCATAATAACAAAAAGTAATATGCTTGACCCTATCATATAAATCACAGCTCTTTCTAATCCAGCAGAACCTAATGCGAACTCTATTAGGGGTAGCCCCATATTTCCATTGTTTGGATGTAAGGTAGTGGCTATTAAACTTTTATAAATTGCTGTTGAAATTTTAAAATAGTGTCTAAGCCAACTAACTAGTATATATAGTATTAAGGAAATTAAAAAAACCCCTAATAGCAATCGCAACATGCTATTACTAGACATATTGGTAGTATATAAACTATCAGTAACTAATGCTGGAAATAAGATATAAACGATTAATTTAGATAATGTCGTCTTATGAAGATCTAATTTTTTCCCTGCTGTAGCACCAATAATAACAATGAAAATAATAGGGAAAATGGCGGAAAAAAGAACAGTCATTAGTAAAGTATAAATTACATAACATTAACTGTACTAAAAAATAAATAGTCTCAATTAAAGAGTACTATAAGCTAATCAGTAATACCTAAGTTCTTTAAATAAAAGACTAAATTACTTTTAAGTTAGAATTACATTAGTTAATGCTTATGATTAACAAGACTTATTAAATATATATTTGTAGATTTAATTCTTTAGCCTTCGTTATAACAGACAAAAAGTAGGCTTGATTATCTTCTCCAAAACTTTATCTTTTCAACATAACAAAAATAAGTAATCTTTTAAAGTTCATCCCATCCACTAACTCCAGAAGACATAACATAACTAGTTACTGTAGCTTCGAAAAAGTTTGCTTTGGTATGTCCATCTTTTTTGGTATCAGAAAATCTTTCTAGATGACTATAAGGACTTTTAGTATATTTTTCTCCAGTATAAAGTGGTTCTAAACCTATAGAGCGTAATCTAATATTAGCTAAATATTTTGTATATTGTTCTGTACTGGATTCAGTGATGCCTAATATATTGTTACCAATGATATGATTAGTCCATCGACATTCATGATTAACAGCTGTATCAAACATTTCATAGATTTGTTCAGTAGAATGAGGAAAAACTTTTCTCGCTTCAGGAATAAGTTTTTGATATAGTCTTACGTGACTTAATTCATCTCTATTGATCATTTTAAAAATATCTGCGGATCCCGGCATTAACATTCTGGAAGCTAAATTATAAAAAAAAATAAATCCATTATAGAAATATAATCCCTCCAGTAAAAAGTCTGCCATTAGTGCTGTGAAATAGTTTTCTGCTGTAGGATTGTCAATATATTTTTGATATATTTTTGCAATGAATTCGCATCGACTTTTTAAAACTTTATCAACACGCCAAAATTCATACACTTGGTTCCTTCTGTCTGGAGGAACAATTGTTTCGATTATATATTGATAACTTTGATTGTGCATACCTTCTTGAGATATCTGTTCAGCCATACATAGACTAACTTCTGGAGCTGTAATGCTACTTTTGAGATGAGGAATATTACAGGTTTGAATAGAGTCTAAAAAGGTAAGGTATGATAGTATACCATCATAAGCATAACGCTCATCTTCGGTTAAATTAGAGTAGTCTGTCACATCTTGAGTTATGTCTAACCTTTGAGGAATCCAGAAGTTTTCTCTCATTTGTTGATATAACCCAACTGCCCAAGAATATCGTACATCGTTTAGTTGCATTAAATTAGTCGTATTTCCAAACCAGATAGCCCTGTTCTCAACGGCATCATCTCCTTCCGGATTGAAAATAGGATTAATTGACATTGTTGCTTGTTTATCTATAATCATTTCAATTACATAGTAAATTCTTATAAAATAATTATATATGATTTAAATATCTACTATTCAAGTTCTAATACTTACTTTTTAATCATTGAATTGTACTAATTGAGAATTGATTAGTTGCATAGTCTATCTGAATATAAATACAATAGTTATAATACAAATTATATCTATCATATTATTTCTTTTTAATAGAAATAATATGATAGATATAAATAAGTATATAGACATAATAGCTAATATATTTATTCAATATATTCATTAATTGTTAGTTATCTTTTTTACAATAACAATAAATAAATAACTTTTGATACTTAAAGTCATAGTACATACTATGGCTTTAAGTATCTTCTAGTCGATAGTAATTTCAATTTCATAAATTGAAATACTTAAGTATAACTAGCTAAAATGGCTGAGAAATATATGCTGGCAAATATTCACAATTTTCTATTACTTCTAAAGATCTCTAATACTTGCTTCTGAATAAAGACAAATACAATAAAACTGTTTTTCTAAAAATATTTACACAACAATTTAATACTTTCTAATTGACGAATCCGATATATATTATTCTGCAATCAATGGATATCTTTACGTAAATAGAACTCCTTCGTATCTTTATAAAGAAAGACGAACAAAGTTATTGCTAACTTATCTACATTGTATTATTAATAGTAATTTCTCTATTAAAAGCTATAGTTATAGTATTAGGTAATAAATATATTTCTTATTTTGAACAACTACTTCGCACCTAAAAACCTTTTGTTACTTTTACAATAATAGATACATTTCTCCACTATGAGTTAAGAATATGTAGTCAATCCTCTATGCTGTTCTAAAAAAAAATAGTTATCACACCAATCAGAACAATCTATTAAAATATTACTAGATCTTTCTGATCCAAGATATGATGTCCTACTTAGTAGTTTCTTGATTAAACGGAAAAACAAGCAATTTTTTTAGTAAAAGATAAGGTGATTTAAAATTTTGATCTCTTTAAAGCTCATCTATTTGTAAATTTTATTTACAATAAAGATCAGACATTATTATTTTATTACTTCTTAAATTAATAAAATTTATTTTCAAAAAAGTATTTATTTAAAATTCTTCAATACAATCTATTTTTTAAATATGTGGTTATTAGTACTTATTTTAGGCACAATTACATACTATGTTATAAAACGAACAATTGCTCCTATTACCAATACTTCTATATGGATTATCTGGTTGATAATGATGACGCCAGCTCTGATATGGACAGTTTGGTACGAAATAGCAGAAAAAGATAAGTCTATACCTATCTTACTAATTATCATACCTTTAGTCGTCTGCTTAATTTTATATTTATGGATTATTGGAGTAGGTAGAGTTAAGTTGTTACCAAAGCAAGAAACTGAGCATCAAGTTTTACTTCATGAAACCGAAAATAGTAAAAACGGTACTCAGATAATACGTCCTATTACAGCTGCTGAGGAAAAATCTTTAAGAGAGTGCTTTTCCTGGAGAATATATCATTTACAAGATGTAAATTATCGTCCTCAAACTATTTTGTGTCATGGAAAATTAAAAGCCCTTCCAGAAAAAGCCTATAACTCTATCAAAAGTAATATTGAAAAAGTATTTGGTAATCGTTTTTTAATACTGTTTCAAGAAGGTTTAAAAGGGAATCACTTTTTTGCTTTAGTCCCTAATCCTCATTTTAAAAAGGAAATAGAGAAACCTTTAAAAAAGCCGTTATTAGCTTTTGGTTTGCTATTACTTACCCTACTAACAACTACAATGGTTGGAACATTTCAAATAATAGGTACTGAACAAGAGCTTATAGAAAATAATTTTGCTATATTTCTTGAAGGATTACCTTATAGTCTAGGCTTAATATCTATTTTGGGAGTTCATGAGTTTAGTCATTACCTAACAACTGTTCGCTATAAAGTTGCTGCGACTTTTCCTTATTTTATCCCTATTCCCTTTTTCCTTGGCACTTTTGGAGCATTTATTCAGATAAAATCTCCTATACCGCACCGTAAAGCTTTGTTTGATATAGCTATTACTGGTCCTTTGGGAGGATTTTTAGTTACCTTACCATTATTAATATGGGGTATATCATTGTCAGATGTTGTTCCATTACCGATAGAAGAAAATGTTTCTCTGCTAAATACACAAGCGTTAGACCCAAGATTTTCTATATTATTTACTATATTGGTTAAATCAGTTTTAGGCAGTCATTTTATAGCAGGAAAAGTTATTTCTCTTAATCCTCTAGCTGTAGCAGGATATGTCGGACTTATTGTAACAGCACTGAATTTAATTCCTGTAGGACAATTAGATGGTGGTCATATTGTTCATGCTATGTTTGGACAAAAAATTGCTATTATGGTTGGTCAATTAACTAGAATCTTAATGTTAATTCTAGCTATGAATAGACCAGAATTTTTAATTTGGGCAATCTTATTATTTTTAATGCCTATTTTTGATCAACCAGCTTTAAATGATGTTACTGAATTAGATAACACAAGAGATTTTCTTGGTTTATGTACTCTAACATTATTACTATTAATCTTATTACCAGTCCCTAGCTTTTTAGTTAATTGGTTACAAGTTTAATTTTAATAACATAAAAAACTATTAGATAACTTTATCAAAAGAACAAGTTACATATCTAATTCTGCTTCACTTGCCTACGCAATTTAATTAATATTAAGGGGAAAAAGTACAACAACGTAAAACAAGTCAATAATATCTATAAGATACTATTGACTTAGTGACTAAGATTGAAAACAATTTTTTATTTATATAAAGTTCTTATGCATCTATAATAAAAATTATATTCCATCCTAAATTTATAAACTAGTAATATAAATCAATATTATTAGTTTATAAAAAATACTAGTTTAGTTAAGTTAAAAAATATACGATGCAACTGTTTACATCTTACTATTTCCCTATAAATATTTACTAACCATCTCAATAATGATGCAAATTATTTAATAATAATAAACTAGTCTTAAGTATATGACTGCTTTGTTTGAAATTTTTTAGAATCAATAATGATATTGTAATATTTAGATAAAACATCATTTTTAAAACTAGTTTGCAGAAAATATCTTTGCTATTTGTCAGGTTACTAATTACTTTTTATAAACTATTTTTCAAGAATTGATGAAGTAATTAATTCTTGAACACCCTTTTTGTAAAATTTAATACTTCATTTTTAGTATCTACGATAATTGTATCTTCTGCTACGAACTCTCCTTTAAGAAGTAACTTAGCAATAGGAGTTTCCACGTATCTTTGAATCGCTCTTTTTAAAGGCCTAGCTCCATAAATAGGATCGTATCCGATATTGGCAATAAAATCTAAGGCAGACTCTGATAGTTCGATATGTATTTTTTGTTCTTCTAGACGATTGCTTAATAGCTGAGTTTGTAATTTAACAATTTCCCTTAATTGAGATTTTTGTAATCCATGGAAAATTATTATTTCATCGATGCGGTTGAGAAATTCAGGACGAAAATTATTTTGTACAGTTTTAATAACACGTGAATACATTTCACTATAACGAGAATCATCATCCACAACATCTAAGATATATTGTGATCCTATATTACTAGTCATAATAATAATGGTATTCTTAAAGTTAATAGTGCGCCCCTGAGAATCAGTTAACCTACCATCGTCAAGAATTTGTAACATAATATTAAAGATATCAGCATGGGCTTTTTCTATCTCGTCAAAAAGAATTACTGCATATGGATGACGACGAATAGCTTCACTTAGTTGTCCTCCCTCATCATATCCAACATATCCTGGAGGTGCTCCAATTAAGCGAGATATACTATGTCTTTCCATATATTCAGACATATCAATTCGTACTATTGACTCTTCAGTATCAAATAAGCTCTTTGCAAGTGCTCTAGCTAATTCAGTTTTTCCAACTCCAGTAGGTCCAAGAAAAAGGAAACTGGCAATAGGACGTTCTGGATCAGCAAGGCCAGCTCTTGATCTCTGTATAGAGTCCGCAACAGCAGTCACAGCTTCTTCTTGTCCAACTACTCTTTTATGGAGATCGTTTTCTAAATTTAGTAATTTTTCCTTTTCCGACTGTACTAATTTATGAAGAGGAATTCCTGTCCACCGGGATATAATTTCAGCAATATCTGATGAGACTACTTCTTCTCTAAGTAAGATTTTATCTTGATGATTTATAGTCTTACTTTCTAAATCTTTTATCTGCTCCTGTAACTTTGATAATTTTCCATATCGTAATTCAGCAGCTTTGTTAAGATCATAATCTCGTTCAGATTGTTGGATTTCCAAGTTAACTTGATCAATAGTTTTTTTTAATTGTAGTATCTCATCAATCAACGTCTTTTCTGTCTGCCACCGTAAATTAAGATTAAATTGTTCTTGTTTCAAAGCAGAAAGTTCTTCTTCCAAAATTTTTAATCGCTCACAGGATAACTGATCTTGCTCTTTATCTAAAGAAAGACGTTCCATTTCTAGTTGAAGAATTTTACGATCAATTTCATCTAACTCTTCTGGCTTAGAAGTAATTTCTATTTTAAGTTTAGCAGCAGACTCATCTATTAAATCGATAGCCTTATCAGGTAAAAAACGATCACTAATATAACGATCAGATAATATTGCAGCAGCTACCAATGCTGTATCGGCTATTTTTACTCCGTGATGAACTTCATAGCGTTCTTTTAGTCCACGTAGAATTGAGATTGTATCAATTACATTAGGTTCATTGACGATGACTGATTGAAAACGTCGTTCTAAAGCAGCGTCTTTTTCAATATACTTTCTATACTCATCAAGTGTTGTTGCTCCAATACAATGTAATTCACCTCTTGCCAACATAGGTTTAAGTAAATTACCAGCATCCATTGCTCCCTGACTAGCACCTGCTCCAACTACAGTATGTATTTCATCAACAAATAAAATAATATTTCCTTCGGAATCAGTAACTTCTTTTAAAACCGCTTTCAATCTTTCTTCAAACTCTCCTCGATATTTTGCGCCTGCAATTAAAGAACCCATATCTAAAACAATAAGTTTTCTATCTCGCAAAGATTCAGGAACATCTCTATTAATGATTCTTTGAGCTAGTCCTTCAACAATTGCTGTTTTTCCAACTCCAGGTTCTCCAATTAAAACAGGATTATTTTTAGTTCTGCGAGATAGAATCTGAATAGTACGACGAATTTCATCGTCTCTTCCTATAACTGGATCAAGTTTTCCTTTTTCAGCTAATTCTGTTAAATCTCTTCCATATTTTACTAATGATTCATACTTGATTTCTGGATTTTGGTCAACCACTTTTTCCTTACCTCTAATTTCTTTAATAACTTTTTCTAACCGTTCTTGAGATAGATTTATTTCCTTAAATAGATCTATTCCAAAGCGATGATCATAACCATATGCTAGAAGTATATGTTCTATAGAAATATAATGATCCTGGAATTCTTTGCGAAATTTTTCACTTTTATCAAAAAGTTTATCCAAGCTATATCCAAGATAAACAGACTCTATAGAGTTAGATATTTTAGGTTGATTAATAATAAAATTTTCGGTGAAATCTTGTACTTTGTTTATATCAACATTTGCTTTACGAAATATTCTTATAGATAACTCATCTCCTTTCATAAGAAATTTCATTAAATGCTCACTTTCAATTTGTTGATGTTTATTTTCTTTTGCAATTTTAGGAGTTTCAACAATTGCTTCCCATACTTTTCTTGTGAATTTGTTAGGATCTGTAGGTTGCATTTTTCAAAATATATTAACTAACTCATATTTTTTATAATATCTTAGTTTAAAAAATAGCAAAGGACGGATTTCCTCACTACCTAGAGTTTATTTATTAATATATCAAGTATGAAAAAAGAATGTAAGTGTATGTAGCTAAATATCATATATATTAAAAATTATGTTTTTCTATATCCATTTTTTATCATAGTTGGAAAAATATTTTATTATATGTATTATCTATATTTGGTGCTCCTTGAAGTATTGTTAAACAACACTATCCATGAAAAACAATTAATTTTATCAGCTTAAGATTTCGATAATCTATTAATATCTTATAGATTATCGAAATCTTAATAAAAGTCATAAGTTCTCGGTTGATATTTACTAATCAAGTAAGTCAATATTAATAATATATAGTTTATATTTTATTAATATTTTTAACAGAACTAGTTTATTCTTAGTAAGTATTCTCGAAAAAACATTCCATAACTAATATAAATATTCAATAAAGAATATTTTGCAAAAGCTTATTTAACTAACAATATTAACGATAATTACTTAAAATAGGTTTGACATATTTTTTCATTACTATGAGTGGTAGTGACGTAATAAAAATTTTAATTATAGTTAAAAGTTTACTTAAATTAAATATATTAATTTACCAAAAACACTACTTAATAAGTGTAAGCCTTAAAGGTATTAAATTCATTTATAGTTTTATTAGATTAAGAATCATCTGTAGAAGTATTAGATATCAAATTATTATACTTTTTAGTAATTATTTCTATTATCTTGAAACAATCAATGTACATTTATGGTCAATTATAGAAATAATTACAAAGTTCACAAAATCATGTAGTATTGTTAAGGAAGTAAAACAGAACAACTAGGAACTTTTATCTAGAGCATACATTAAGTTTCTTGTAACATAAATCTTCAAAGTTCCTAACTTCAATGGAAGCGCTGAGGCTTAATATCAAGATCTCGATAAAACAATAACTATAGCTAATATTTCACTATCGTAAATCTTACTCTATATACCATTATTAATTACTCTTCATTTCGTGATACCATCCCCGAATTAAACTACTACTACGCAAAAATCGTATTATGAAACTAACTAAAAGTAATCTGGATCCTGTTCGTTCATATCTAAGAGAAATTGGTCGTGTTCCTTTATTGACTCATGAAGAAGAAATTCTTTATGCAAAACGTGTACAAAGATTTGTAGATTTAGAGAAATACCGCGAACTTTTTACTAAAGAAACAGGAAAAGAGCCAACAGAAACTCAATGGGCTCAAGCAGCAAAAATATCAAGAAGAGAATTGCACTCTGCAATAGCCTCAGGAGAAGCTGCTAAACGTAAAATGGTTGAAGCTAATCTTCGCTTGGTTGTATCTGTTGCTAAAAAATATCTGAAGCGTAATTTAGATCTATTAGACCTTATTCAAGAAGGGACTATTGGTATGCAAAGAGGAGTAGAAAAGTTTGACCCTACGAAAGGGTATCGTTTTTCTACTTATGCTTATTGGTGGATTCGTCAAGCCATCACTCGTGCAATTGCTGAAAAAAGTCGTACAATACGTCTTCCTATACATATAACTGAAAAACTTAATAAAATTAAAAAAGCACAACGAGAACTCTCACAAGCAAGAGGGAGAGATGCCACTATTGCTGAGTTGGCTGATGAATTGGATCTTACTCCTAAACAAGTTAGAGAATATTTAGAGAGAGCTCGTCAGCCATTATCTTTAGATTTAAGGGTAGGAGATAATCAGGATACAGAACTAGGAGATCTTTTGGAAGATGATGGGCCTTCACCTGAAGATTTCGCTACTCATTCTTCCTTACAATTTGATTTAGAGATGTTGATGGAAGATCTAACAACTCAGCAAAAAGAAGTCATAGCTTTAAGATTTGGATTAACTGATGGACAACCTTTGACACTAGCTAAAATTGGTTGTCGCCTTAACATTAGTCGTGAAAGAGTTAGGCAAATTGAGAGAGAAGCGCTTTCTAAACTTAGAAAGCGTAAAGCCAACATTCAGGAATACTTAGCTAGTTAAACTAGAAAAATATTTTTGAGTAGAGTATAAAAATTACGGTTTTACTATCTTAGTTTTACGGTTTTACTTATTCAGATATATTCAAAAACTTGTTATTCTAAGATGGAGTAAGATTTATAATATAAAGTGTTGCTCTAGAGTCAATGTGAGGTAAACAATGAGTAAAGAATTAGGTCGTTCTCAAAATTTTTTTAGTAGCGAAAATGGAGCAGGAGATGCGTTATGGGAATATGTTCAATCTCTTAGTTCAGAGACTATTTCTCAATTGTCTAAACCTGATTCTATCGAGGTTTTTCAGGTAATGGAACAAAACATTATTGGTTTATTAGGTAGTCTTCCTTCTGAACATTTTAATGTAACCATTAGCACAAACAGAGATCACTTAGGAAAGTTACTAGCTTCAGCAATGATGAGTGGTTATTTTCTACGAAATGCAGAACAAAGACTAAATTTTGAACAATCTTTGCAAGCGATTGATAATAATTTACAAGATGATAAATAATCTTATACTTAATTCTAGAAAACTTTAAGCGATGAAAACTTGCTTTTAAAAGCATAGTTTTCTATAATTTCTAACATATAGATAAAGATAAACTTTTTTATAATGATTTAATTATATTGGATTAGCTGTTTTAAAATAACTAATTTGTGCTTAAAATGTTCTTGATTTGGTAATTTAGGACAATAGCCATTTATAGAATAAAAGCAATATTAATATAATATATATTTAATATAACTGTAGCTATTGATCAGCCTTAGCTATATTATTAATACATCCAGATAATTGGTAAACGACAGACTTTTCAAAAAAATAAATATCAAAATTCTCATATACAAAATTAGTTTTATAGATAAACCATGTTTACCTCAGTATGTTAATTAACTATGAGCAAATTTTAGGAATATTTAATACAATCAAGCTTTACAGTAATTAATTATTATATGAATGATTCTAATTGGGTAGATAGCGATGAATCAATTCATCATTTTTCATCACAGCCTTCTAACTCTAAAAATTTATATTCACAACCTAAATCTCCTAAGTTTCAACAGACACTGGCTATGGTAGAGACTGCTTTTTTAGCGAGTACAAGTAGTTTGATTTGGTTAATTAATACTTACTTTCCTTTAGGCATAATATTGCGACTTTTTTTTCCTATCCCTATTGCAATTTTATGTCTAAGGTGGGGAAGCCGCTCAGCTTTTATGGGATGGTTAGTATCTGGGCTGTTATTAACAGTTTTAATGGGCCCTATTCAAAGTATCCTTTTCATAACTAATTATGGATTAATAGGCATACAATTAGGAGCATTTTGGCGCAAAAATATTAGCTGGGAGTGGTCAATATTTATAGGTGCTATAATCTCTATTTTTAGTTTTTTCTTCAAATTCTGGTTATTTTCAATCTTAACAGGAGAAGATTTGTGGCAATATTCTATTAATCAGATGACTAGTGTTGCTGAATGGTTATTTTTAAAGTTTGGAACTTTGATACAACCAAGTTTTTTATTAGTTCAATTCTTTACATGTCTATTAATATTTATCAATAGTATTATCTACTTATTTGCTGTACACATAATAGCGTCAATGGTACTAGATAAATTAGGTAGTCCCATTACACGTCCGCCCAAATGGGTGCAGATAATCCTAGATTATTAATGTATTACATCTAATAATCTAGATTAATATGCTAATTTTTTTAGTATAGAATATTTTCCTAGGCACTTATAAATACTTTAAAATCCAATGTTATCAGATTGTTCAACCACTCTTTTTTCTGTAGTATAAACTAACTTAGTATTGTTACTTTTAACTTGGCTTAAAAACTGGGTAACATAACACAACTTACTTTTTATAATTTCATTACTTTTACTCAAAATACGTAATCGTTCTCTTCTTTCCAAATTTCTTTTATTAATTCTAGTATTTCTCGATTGAATAACAAAATGGCGAACTAAAGGTAACCCTAGAAAAAAAGATGCATAGCTGAATAAGAACCAATAAGATGAATTTATAAAACCTATCAAACTATTAGATGCTGAAATAACAGATTGATCTTTTAATAGTGAACCTAATGTTAGAACTAGTATAAAATTAATTACTCCCAAGCTAATAACTAAAATTTTTTGATTACTACTTATATGAGTAAATTCATAAAGTTTTTCCTCAAAATTATTATTAATATGTTTTTCAGGTAAATTTTTAATAAATGTCTGTAATTCAGGAAAGCTATATATTAACTCACCCTTTGGTGAAACAATTGGAACGCCAGCAAGTCTTTTAAGTACAGGTAAAATATAGTCTTCATTATATTCATTATATTTATTAATATTATCTAGATAAGGTGCTATCTGTTCTGCAATTATAACTCCTTCATTATTATAAATAACTCTACCAATCATTTCCCAACGTATTTCTTCTAAATTAAAATTTGGATTTCCATCTCCGAAAAGAAAAGAGAAAACTGCTTCTAAAAAGGTAGTTTTTTTCAAGAATTTATCTTCATTAGATTTAGAGGAGGAGAACGAACTATAATTACCAGTAGGATAAAAAATCCAGAATAAATCACTAAAATTAGGTAATACAAAGAAATTCATTCCTCTATAGCCACTAGAGTACTGATCATTTTCTTCTTTATTAGAGTATAAACTTGTAAGAATAATAGTTATGGCAGCAAATATTATTGCAATTGAAAAAATCAGAATAATCCCGAAAGAAATTCGGATTAAATAAAATAAAGTTATCCAAATCTTTTTCCAAATTTCATTTAATCTGAATATCAAATTTTTATTTCTAAAAATAGTACGAAGATTCTGTGAGAAGATATAAACAATTTCTCCTGATTCAGTCACTTGCAAGTTGCCTAATGTATCTGATGCTAAACTAAGCAACTCTTTTTGTACTACATAAGGGCTAATTCCAGAATATGCAGCTACATCTCCAACAGTGACACGATAGCCTAATTTTTCAACAGAATCAATAATTTTTAATTGAAGAGCCATAGAACGATCACCTTCTTACAAATTCTATCTCCTGACTATTAGTTATATGATAAAGAAATTTTTATTTTTTGACTGTAAACTATAATCTTATTATATTACGTATAAGATTTATGTTATTAACTGTCAGTCATTATGTAAATATTCATTAAAAGAATATTTAAAACTTTTATAGCATAGCTTTTTACTTTGTTATATATAGTTGATATATCAAAGTTAATGTGAGAGGTAAAGTATAAGAGTCTGATAAAATTTTTTATAATATGAAACAGTTAAGTAATAGTTTTCATCTTTTGATGTTTTTAATGACTTAATAAATGGTAATTTTAATAGTCCTGATAGTTATTGATCCTAAAATTTTCTACAGGAGGTTAATCTGAACTTTTTTCTATTATTAAACTAAAAGATGTAATCTTATAAAAATAATTTTATTAATTTAATAGTAATAATCACTATCAAATTAATATGTCCCTGATTTTTTAGGTCATTATTTATGAAATCGCTTGAAGCAGAAGTTCATACGTCTCTAAAAGAATTTTTAAAACAATATCGGAAACCTTTTTGGATTCATAATTTAACAATGGCTCGATTGGTTTCGTATGTTCTACGCCTTCATCGTTCTGCTATTATTCAAACTAGTAGTTCTATTTCTTATTATGGTTTAAGTTATTTATTGCCATCTTTATTGTTCAATAAACCAATCTTACTGGTTGCGCCCTTAAGTACTCAACATAGATTAAAAAGACAAGCAATACCTTATCTACAACAATGGTTAAAACAACAAAATATTATTTTCAATGGAACATGTAAAAAAGAACTAAATAGCTTTCAAGGACTACTAATTGTATCTCCATATATCTGGTTACATAATTATTTTAGAAAACGAAAATACTTACTTACAGATGCCTTAACTTTAGTTGATAAAGCTGATTATTTAGAACAATGGGCAAGAGATTATCTAACAGTAACTATTACACCAAGAAACTGGGAAGAATTACAAGATAATTATTCATACTTTAATACTTTGATTTATAAAGTTAAATCTTTTCTTGAATATTCTATTTTTAATTATCCTGATAATCCTTATCAACAGTATCTATTAAGTTTAGAAGAAAAAAAAAGTCTACGAACTCTTTGTAAAACTATTCCTCAAGATAATTTTTTAAATCTTGTTGAAAAAAAGATTTTAGATAATAATTACTTTTTATGGGCATCGGTAAATCGTAAAAGCAAAACCTTTTTGATTCATCTGAGTCCTCTTGATCTTTCCTCCATTTTGGCTCCATTATTTAATAGTTCTACCACAATTTTTATTGGAAAAATTCTAGATCATAATAAATCTGCTTTTACATACAAAAAAAATATTGGCATTAAAGAAAAACTTTTGTGCTTAAAGCTTTCTCAACATCGACTAGATAGCATGGTCGATTTGCATATTTATGATCGCTTACCAATGCCTAATACATCAATTTTCCAGGAAACCTTAACATCGTATATAAGAAAAATTATTTATGCCGGTCATTATCAGTTAAAACCTATTTTTATTCTTATTGATGACATTTCTCTTAAGAAAAAGGTTGCAATTTCTTTATCTTCAGAACTTGGTTCAAATATAAAAATAGAAAAGATCAAAATCCAAAGTAATCATATATTAATTAGTAATTGGAAGTTTTGGAAAAATAATCAAGATAAGCTACCAGTACCTAAATTGTTAATTATTTCAACTTTACCGTTTCCATCTTTAGAAAATCCTTTGGTCTCCTCAAAAGTTAATTATCATAAAAAACGATATAAAGATTGGTTTTATTCTTATCTTTTACCGACTGCTTTACAGGAAATGCAACGTTCACTTATCTCACTTAGAGAATCTCAAGGAACGATTACTTTATTAGATAATAGGATTAGCTATCGTAGCTATGGCAAAAGGCTTTTAGCTGCCCTTAAACCATATGTTAAAATCAGTTATATGAAGTAGAAGTTATTAGATAATTAAATATGTTCGCCTTTTGTTTATACTGTATCTTGCACTATTAGGAGATAACTTCTTGTCAGAAATTTTAAAAACTCTCGTATATAGATCACAAGAAAACTGGATAATAAGTCATAATTCTGAGAACTTTTATAAAATTACCAAAATTTATATAGATAGGTTTATAACAATAAAGAAAAATCAGAATAGTCCTAGAATTATCCTAATTCAAAATCAAGATAATCATATTAATTTTCTATCTGCATTTTTAGCAGCAATCATTACAAATTGTCATATTTTTTTATGTAGTAAAGAATGGCAAAGTAAAGAATGGATGGAAGTTTTAAATTTAATAGAACCACATCTTATACTAGGAAACAATTATTTAATTAATAATTATCCTGATCATTCATACTGTAAAGTTAAAGTTCACAATTTTTATTTACCTAAAAGTAACTTGATCATGATTCCAACAGGTGGAACGTCAGGAAATATACGTTTTACAATTCATACATGGGATACTTTATCTTCTTCAGTACGTGGTTTTGCAAAATTTTTTGAGTTGGAAAAAATTAATACTTTTTGCATATTACCCTTTTATCATGTCAGTGGGTTAATGCAATTTGTTCGTTCTTTCCTAGTTGGAGGACAAATTACTATATACTCTTATGATGAATTAAAAAACAATTTTATTCCGTCTCCTAACAAAAAAAATACTTTTATTTCGTTGGTTCCTACTCAATTCAAATTTTTACTAATAAATAATCTTCATTTTCTACGCAAATTTGCAACTATACTGTTAGGAGGAGGACCTTCTTGGGATTATTTATTAAAAGAAGCTCGAAAATATAAACTGAATTTATCACCAACTTATGGTATGACTGAAACAGCATCTCAGGTTGTTACTTTAAAGCCTCAAGATTTTTTAAAAGGTAACAATAGTCTTGGACAAGTTTTGCCTCATGTGAAAGTTAATATCAAGAGGGAAGACAGAACAGTTCAAATTAAGGCAGATTCATTATTCTATGGATATTATCCTAACTATATTCAGCAACAAAATTTTATTACTGATGATTTAGGATACTTTGATAATAAAAAGTATTTATATGTAATTGGAAGAAATAGTCAGAAAATCATTACAGGTGGAGAAAACGTTTTCCCATTAGAAATTGAAAACACTATCCTAAAAACTGAATTAGTGAACGATGTTTGTGTACTAGGTATTAATAATACCTTCTGGGGAGAAATTTTAGTGGCAGTATACGTTCCTAAAAATGATGATATTGATACCGAAAATATCAAACATTTAATTAAGCTAAATTTAAGTGCTTATAAACAGCCTAAACATTGGATACGAATTAAATGCTTACCATATAGTGAACAGGGCAAATTAAATTATCAACTACTAAAAAAAATAGCTAAGAAACATATCTCCAATAAATTAATGCAGGGACTTTAAGAGTAGTTCCCTGCATTAATTGATGCACTAACAATTTTAAATATAATTAAAATTAATAAAGTGTTTCTTCTTGGTGAGTCATGATAACGCAATCGGATGTAGGATAAGCAACACAAGTAAGAACAAACCCTGCTTCTATTTGATCATCATCTAGAAAAGATTGATCAGATTGGTCAACACTTCCTGAAATCAATTTACCGGCACAAGTGGAACAAGCACCTGCTCTACAAGAAAAAGGAATTTCCAAGCCTTCTTCTTCAGCTACGTCTAGAATATATTCATCTTCTGGAACTTCCAGGGTAGAATTAATTCCTTCATCTTCATTAGTCAAAGTTACTTTATAAGTTGCCATGATTGTCTCCTCTTCTCAAGTGAAGAATATTTTATCTTGACAATAAAATTCAAATATATGAACTTTACTGATAAATATCTACTACCTTTGATACTAAGGGAAAAAACTCTCAAGTATAAGGAGGGATTAGTAATGAGATTCTCAAAGAAACTTCAAATAAGTTTTACTTATGTTTCCTCTTAAGTAAAAAATCAATATTTACTACAAATATTTCGTAAGTTATATTTGTAGTAAATATTCGATTTAAATTCAATGCATAAGATAAACTCAGTCTGTTAAGCTTGAAACTTTGTTAAGGGAGGTTGTTTCCTGAAGTTGATAATATACACTCCATATCGCCATAGCACGCAAATAATGGGATGCCCTAAAGGTTCCTGCTGGTGTAATTGCTTCAGGTGTTCGAAACTGAAGTCCATTTGAATATATTTGTTCGACTATAACTTTTGCTAATTTTAAAGCCTGATTTTTCATTCCCATTTGTATCAAGAAAGCTGATAATCCAAAATTTATTCCTATCCAAACTTCTTGAGGATGAGTAGACTTAGGATTCTCTGGTGTACCATCAGGTTTTACACCGTTAGCAGCTCCATACTTTCCATCATGAAAATTTAAAAAGCAAGCTTCATAAATTTTTGACAAAGCTAATGTTATGTAGGAAGCATCTACTACATCAGGTAACTTTAGTAAACGTGCGTAAAATTGACCACAAAGCTGATCCGTCATGACTGTATCAGAACCACTTTTACTATCTAATTGATAGTACTCTCCATTCCACAAGGTGTGATGGTAAACCAAGCGAGATTTCCTTAACCAATCTTCATATTTAGTAAGACATTTGTGTATGGAAACTAAAGAATTTTGCGATTCTAAATGAGGATTATTTCTAATATTTTCTAGCAAAATTTTTCCTATCTTGATTGCAGCTTCCAAAGCAGTAATCCATAAAGCCCCACAATAAGAACTGACTCCGTGTAATTCCCAATCATCAAAAGTCTGGTCAGGTGCTCCTGAGTTCTCTGGAATACCATCATTATCTAAGTCAAACTTCTTAAGATAATCTAATGTTTCAACTACAGCTGGCCAGCATTCCCATAAAAATTTAATATCTTGAGAATTCGTTAACAAAAAATCTCTATAAACTTGTAAAACAAAATCGCTACCTAAATCTTTCCACAGATTACAGTCTTGATAACTGGTATAATTTGTTTTCTCCCAGGGATGTTCATTCGGTGCACCCAAGTCATGAGCAACTGCACCTTTGACTTTTCTGACTGCAAGAGACTTGTTGTAACCAATAAGTCTTAGAGTATCATCACTTTGAAAAATTGATTTTGCAAATGCTTTGATAACTGCTTTCTCTAGACATGGCCATAACATTAATAGTCCAAATGATCCGTATAATCTGACATCTAAACTTTCATACCAACGATAATCTATACACTCCAAAACTCCAAATTTACCAACTGGATAATCTTGAGAGGATGTTGTCCAAATAGTTCCGCCATCAGTCAATAAATATAGTTCGTTAAATAAAGACATCTTAAACCAATTTGGTAAATCCTTATCTTTTAAAATAGGCAATTGAGATTGAATAATTTGCTCTCGCCATATATCTAAAGATTTTAATCCAGTTTCTGCTATCATCCATGCGTTTTTGCCATCATATCCAAAAAAGTCAGTGTAACGTCTATAATACTTATTTCCTAGGGAAAATTCTGTTATAGGTAAATCCCAGGCTATAGTAAAAGGTATTTTTTTCACTTCTCCAGGTTTAAGCGTAAATCTAACTGCCATAGCAGCAGCAATCTGTTCATCTGAATTAGCTGCAGTTGCGTCTAGTGTATTTGGCAATTTCCCATTCATAGAAAAATGGTTCCAAACTTCAGAGCCATCTCCACAAGGATTCCATTTACCTAAATAAAAAAATTCTAGATCAGAATTGTTGGCAGTAGTAAAACAAATTTGTCCTTCGCCCTCATTTATAGAATTATTCGATCGCAGACGATCCAGGATAAAACCAGACTGGTAACTATCTTGTTTCCAGTCATTGAAGTTCCCTTCACTAGAACCACATTTTGGTAAATATTCATATTCAGGACTACCATCATCCCTGACTTTAATCTTTGGAATCTTAATTGAATTTGTAAACCACCCTATCATATTCTGCCAAGTCAACATAATACTCAAGGTAATAGAGTGATTGGTAGGATTAACTACACTCCATTCGAAAATACCTATAGGATAGCTAGTTTCTCGATAATTATTAGGGACTATAGGTGAAAACTGTTCACAGGTTATTTCTGCGTCAAATATTCCTTCATACTTATACCAACTACGAGGATATAGTGCATGATAAGTTCCCTTGTTCTCTGGATACCAATCCCATTTATATAAGGTTCTATCTTCCGGCTTTTTTGTTGATAGTGCATAGGTTTTAGTTTCTCCATCTTTAGATTTTTCAAAAATACTGAATTGACAAGATGAGATAGTTTTAAAGATGTGTTCTCCACCATCTAAGTGCCATAAGTTAAAATCTCCAGCAGAAGAACGTCCAATACAACCTGCTCCAAAGCCTCCTAGTGGCATTCCGTGCCAGGGACCATCATCTAGATTACTAGAATATCTTACAGTATATGGATTATCCCAATCTTGGCCAATGGAACGTTGCCAAGTACAAGAAGGAATATTATTATTGAAGGATGAAGTCTCCATAGTTTTATATGATAAAAATGTTTTAAAAATTTAAAAAGTATATTGTTTGTATCTAACTAATATAAAAACTTTTAGTAAATGCAGTAAGTTAAACTGAATATTAATTAAATAATGAAGCGTACTTAAACTTATTAATATTTTGTTGTTTACGTTAAAACTAATTCATGTCATAGCTATTGAATTTATCTAAAAGGTAAGTAAAATCGCTATAGATAATTAAATTAATCGATTAATAGTTTAAAAAGCAAAATTATTTCTGCTTGAGAACTTTGGATAAGCGTGAGGAGAATCACTTTCATCATATATTTCTCCAACTAATTCTTCCAAGATGTCTTCTAAAGTTACTAATCCTACTGTTCCACCATATTCATCAACTACTATAGCAATATGAAATCTTTTCTGTAACATCTCTTTTAATAAACTAGGAGCTCTCTTCGTTTCAGGAACATAAACAGGGCTATCCATAGCTTCTGTTACTTTAGTTTCTTTAGAGGAGGAATTTAAAATTTGTAAAGCTTTTTTCAAGTGGACAATCCCTACAATGTGGTCTTTAGATTCTCCTTGAATAGGAATTCTAGAATAGCCTGTTTCCAAAGATAAATTAACTAGCTGTTGTAAATTTTCTTGATGAGAAATAGTTATCATTTCTAAACGAGATTTGACAACATCTTTTGCCATTAATTGATCTAGCATCAGTGCTTTATTAAGTAGTTGATGTTTATACAGATCAAGCTTGCCTTTCCCTTCCAGAATTTCTATCATTACTTGGAGATCATCTAAAGACTCTCCTGATGGTGCGCTCTTTTCTGATGTCCCATGAAAAATTTGTATTGTTTTCTGGGTTATCTTTTCAAAAATTTGTACAATCCCTAAAAAAGATAATAACTGAGATAATAAAAATATTGGACGAATACACCAGCGAAAAAAAGCTCGGGGATTTAAAATAGCTAAAGATTTTGGCGTAATTTCACCAAAAATTAAAACTATCGTTGTAACCATTGCAGTAGCAATCCCTAAACCAGCACTACCTAACCACATTGCGAATAAATTACTTGTTAAAATTGCCAAAAAATTATTAACTAAGTTATTGCCAATTAACAAACTGGTAATAAAACGCCTACGGTTTTTTAGAGCTAAACGATATAAATTGGAAGAATCACCTTGTTTTTCGATTAATCCTCGTAATTTTAGATTATCAAATGTTGTAATTGCTGTTTCAGAGCCTGAAAAAAAAGCAGACAACAATAACATTAAAGAAATAACAGTTAGATCTAGCCAAACCTCCCCTAATAAAGGACCTGGTTTGACTAGGGTAAGAAGATTAATATTCTGGTTTAACAAAATTGTAATATTTCTAGAGAGATCCTCAAAAAACTAATGAATAACGTAAGCGTTATTCATTGCCCAAATAATTAACGCACTGATAAAACCAAGTACCAGAAAAGCTGAAACAGCTACAACGATGGGATTATCTGCCCCATCAAATTTCATAAGACCACGATTTAAGTCTGACATATAGATTAACCTTCTAATAATTAATATAAACTAGCTAATAATTAATATAAACTAAATTAGCACGTATTAGCGGCATAGGTTAACTATACTTTAACTATTGAAAAAAATTGCGAAGTGCCTATATGGATATACATATTTTCTATTTACGAATGTTGCGATACAGTTAAGAAAAGCTAGAAAATTATTAAATTTAGAAATGTGAGGATTAGTTTTTCACATGTAAATAGTTAAATAAGCTACTAAATCTTGCGGACTCTAATATTCTAAGAAACATTGTTAGATGATCTTAATTAACTTTAGCCAGTTTGTTAAAAAAATTAACTTATACTTGGTTGAATTACATTAATAAAATAATAATAGGAATATCTTATTTAGTTCACCAATGACTATTCCACGTCAGCAAAACTTTCATCAATTTTTTTCAATTTTTTTGCTAAAGGTATTGCTGACGTACTAATCAAATTACTCTTCTTCTTCAGTTTCTTCATCTTTCGGGTAGATAAAGCTATTAGAACGGCCTGAAAGAACCGATTTTCCTAAAGATAATGCTTTAGCAGCTTGTATAGCTGCTGTACGTTTCCAATGCGCTTTACGATGATCTCGTTTAGAATTAGAAGTTTTTTTCTTGGGAACTGCCATTAGATTTGACTATAAATTAGTAAACAGCTTATCTATTTTACTGTACATTAAAGTTTATTAGCTACTTTGACAATCAATTACGTAGAAATTCCTTTTATAAGTCAATAAGTAAAAGTGCTCAGAATTATTCAGTTAGTTTCAATTGTAAAATAGACTATTGTTGAACAATATATAGTTAATGGCAATTTAATTAGAAAGTTGAAGATTGAGAAATATTATCTAGCAGTTTTTTCATCTAAATTTTTAGCATATAACAAAAAAAACGATTTGTTAACCAATCTACATGTAAAGTATTGATTGATAATATAATAGTATTACTTTCGTTGATTATATGTATTTATCTAATCGAATATTCTGATGCCTCGTATGGTCTTAATAAGGATTTTGCTTGATAAAAATAGAAAGTTTCAACTACTACTCCTCCTCGTTTTATATCAACTTTACCAATCTCACTCATTTCTTCAAAGAAAGAACGGAATTCATTAGTTAAATCAGGCATTTCATGAAATCTTTTTAATGTAATATAAAGAGCATTTTTCTTTACTAATTGATTCATATCTGTCCAAAAAATAAAACCTCGTCTATCATAGCTAAAGCAAGTGACAGGAATGGGATGTAAAGGTCTTAAAGCAAGATCAATTAGGCCACTTAAGTAGTAAGCATTTGTAAATATGAAATCATTATTGTGCAAAGCATTTAATAATAAAGGTGAATGAGAAACACCCTTTCTTAGTTGTTTTATATCGATAAGTTCTGTAGAAGGATCAGCTTTAGAACTCAAGAATCCTCCTAAAATACTATATTTACTTTCCTTCAGAAGAAATCCTGTATTTATATGGACTAATATAAATAGTAAGCAACAACTAATTAAAACTATGTTGATTTTTAACCATCTTCCTATTACTTTCTTGGAATTATTTTGCCACTTCTCAATATAAAAACCCAACAATAATATTAACCCCCAGAATCCGGGCATTGGCCAAGTTGCTAGAATTTGTTCTTTTCCTGCTAAGATGTTTAAACCTAGTATTAAAGGTAAAGATATCCAGAGTATAAATAATTTCTTTTTCCATAAATATTTTTCATCTTCTGTCTCAGTTTTGTTATTTATAAATACAAATAGTTTAGTAAATATTGTTTTTACAGTCACCCACCATAAGGGAATACTAATAGTTGGAAACAATAACCCAAGATTAGTTAAAAATACAGTTATGGTATTCAATATGTTATAAGGTTTAGATACAGGTGAAAATCTTCCAAAAAGCTGAAACTTTAGTGATATCCAATCGTGTTGATAATTCCAAAATATCAACGGGAACAATGCTGTGATGAAAAAAGTAAATCCAAGTAGGCACCAACCAGAAAATATGGCACGGCGATAAGTTTGGTTGCATAGACAAAATGTAAATAGACAAAAGCCTAATACAAAACCATGATATTTACTTAAGCATGTTAATCCAATTAAAATTCCTAAAACGCTTAAGCGGTAAGTAGGACGATAGTTTGTATTTTTTTTAGGAAAGAATTCACAAGTAGAGCAATATATGGAAGCAGACCAAAAAAATATTAAAGGACTATCAGGTAGTGTTATTGTCCCAAAACCAATTTGAAAAATTGGAACAATTGAAGCAATAATTAGGGTTATCTTAGCTACTCTCCAACTAAACAACTTCATACTAGTCATATACAGTAGAAAAAGGCTCCCTGTATATAAAAGTAACGTTCCAATCCGAAGAGTGAATGGAGAAGTAATACCCGTAAACCAAATACCAAAACCAGTTGTTAAAGCCACAAAGATAGGATGATCGAAAAAGCTCCAATCTAAGTTTCGAGTGTATAGATAATAATATCCTTCGTCATAACCAGGCAATAACCAAAAAGCAATGATTGAACGAAAAAATAAGCCAAAAAGTAAAATATAGAAAATTGACAACTGATTGTTTGAAGAAATATTTTTTTTATACAAAATATAAATCAATAAATATTTTATTAATTATCTAGATTAGACAGTGTAACATCCTTTATATTATTTCTGTAAATCTTCACTTTCAAAAGTTTTTGGGAAATAAATATTTATATCATGGTATTAATAGCTTGTACTTTAAGTCTCTCTTAATATCACTATGAATAAGTAAAAACACTATTAAAGCAATTTAATCAATTAAATATTATTTTCTTCTTTAAAAATAGGATTTACTACTAAAAATATATTGAAGGTACATTTTTATAAACTGTATAACATGACAGTTTTATGTAAACTATTAATACTAAGACATAACTTCATTATAAAAAATGTTCTAATATCTTAGATTTTAGGAATGTTTTCCAGTACGATGGAATAAATATATCTATCTAGTTCAGGGAAAATATTATGATTGAACCCCTACTCATGGGCATTGTATTAGGACTTATTCCAATCACTTTATCTGGATTGTTTGTCTCTGCATATTTACAATATAAGCGTAGCAACCAACTTAACTTGGACTAAGTTTCTATGTAATTAAATGGAACCCTATCATGAATGATAGGGTTCCATAATACGATTTTAATCATGTTCTACTGATTAGGTTCAGGTTAAATATATAAATAAATGTCTACTAAAAATAATCTCCAAACTTCAAGTTCTCAGTCTATAAAATTGTTACCTAAAATCGGATTACTAACAATGTTCCGATTGGGTTTATTTCAAATGGGTTTAGGAATTATGTCTTTACTGACCTTAGGCGTTATAAACCGAGTCATGATTGATGAGTTAAAAGTTATTCCTTGGGTTGCGGCTGTAGCAATTGCTATGTATCAATTTGTGAGTCCTGCAAAAATTTGGTTTGGACAAATGTCAGATTCAAAACCGATAAAAGGATATCATAGAACAGTCTATATATGGATTGGAGCAGCCTTTTTTACAAGTCTTTCTTATCTAGCACTTCAGGTAGCCTGGAAACTTGGTCAAAGTATACAGAATATAGGTTGGGAATGGAGGACTGATATATGGGCTATTGTATTAGGGTTGGTTTTTGCTTGTTATGGATTAGCTCTTAGTATGAGTTCAACTCCCTTCGCTGCATTATTAGTTGATATCTCTGATGATGATAACAGATCTCAACTAATAGGTATAGTATGGTCAATGTTAATGATAGGTATTGTAATCGGGGCAATTATAAGCTCACAATTACTAAATACTCCTGAAATTTGTGGACCTAGCATTATGACATATAACTCAAGCCAAGGTTCTAAGATAGTTGATATAAGTGTTTTAAAAAATACTGTTAATCCTGTCTTCGTTTTAATGCCAATGATTGTTTTAGGACTATGTTTGATATCTACATGGGGAATAGAGTCAAATTATTCCAGATTCTCTACACGTTCAAATCATAGTCAGAGAGAGGATCAAATTACTCTAAAAGAATCTCTAAAAGTTTTAACAGCAAGTCGTCAAACTTTTGTTTTTTTCAGCTTTATACTCATATTGACCCTCAGCTTATTTATGCAAGATGCTGTTATGGAACCTTATGGAGGTGAAGTGTTTGGAATGTGTATTTCTGAAACAACACAGTTAAATGCTTTTTTTGGAATGGGTACTCTTTTTGGTATAGGATTAACAGGTTTTTTAATATTGCCAAAATTAGGTAAGAAACAAACTACTAAGATAGGTTGTATATTCTCAATAATATGCTTTACTCTGATTATTTTCTCTGGTGTTATGGAGAGTCAAAATTTATTAAAGTTTGGACTACTCCTGTTAGGATTGGCGTCAGGGACAATTACAGCAGGGGCAACTAGCTTAATGTTAGATTTAACAGTTGCAGAAACTGCAGGTACTTTTATAGGAGCTTGGGGATTATCTCAAGCAATGGCTAGAGGCTTTTCAACTGTATTAGGTGGAGTTATTTTGTATATTGGGAAGTCAATATTTTCTACTCCAGTTTTCTCTT